>CAIMOR010000054.1 GCA_903843125.1 uncultured Rhodospirillales bacterium | reverse complement strand
CCCTGCCCGGCTTCAGCATTGCCAGCTGGTACGGCCTGCTGGCGCCCGCCGGCACGCCGCGCCCGATCATCGAACGCCTGCACGCCGAGGCCACCCGCGCCCTGGCCGCGCCGGATGTGCGCGAGCTGCTGTTCGCCCGCAACGGGCTGGAGCCGAACGGCGCCGGGCCGGACGCCTTCGCCGCCAGCATCGCCGCGGAAATCCCCGAATACCGCCGCATCGTGCGCCTGGCCGGCGCCAACCAGGAGTAGGCCTGCCATGAAGATCTGGTACCAGTCCCTCGCGCCCCTGGCCCATCTGGACCGCTACGTCGCCGCGCTGAAGGCGCACGCTGAAAAAGCCTGTTCCCCCGGCACCTCGGTCCACTTCAACGGCGCCACCGACGCGCAGTACCTGCACTACACGCCGCAGGACCTGATGCACTTCCCCTACCTCAAGCTGGCCTTCCAGCAGGAGGCCATCGGCTTCGCCCGCCAGGCCGAGCGCGAGGGCTACGACGCCTTCATCCTCGGCAGCTTCAGCGAGCCCTTCCTGCCGGAAATCCGCTCCATGCTGGACATTCCCGTGGTCTCCATGCCGGAAGCCGCGCTGCTGCTGGCCTGTTCGCTGGCCGAGAACTTCGCGCTGATCACCCTCGGCCCCGGCAGCACCACGCGGGTGAAGAAGCTGGTGGCGCGCCATGGCATGTCCGGCCGGATCACCCAGATCCAGCAACTGCTGAAGCCGATCGACGAGGCCGAGCTGGACGCCGCCTTCACCGACCCGGCACCGCTGCTGGCCCGCTTCGCCGAGGTAGCGGAGCCCGCCGCCGCCAGCGGAGCCGATGCCATCATCCCGGCCGAGGGCGTGCTGAACGAGGTGCTGTTCGCCAATGGCGTGCACAGCCTCGGCCGCGCCACGGTGGTGGACTGCGTCGGCGCCAGCTTCCTGCACGCCGAGATGCTGGTCGGCGCGAAGCAACGGCTCGGCATGGGGGTCGGCCGGCGCTGGGCCTACCCCAGGCCTTCGGCCGAATTGCTGGCCGAGCTGAAGCTGTAGCCGCTCAGTGGGCGCCGGCCGGCGCGGCCGGCTTCGGCGCCGGCGCTCCGGCCGGCTTGGCGGCGGCGGGTGGCGCCGGGCGCGGCAGGCTGCCCAGCAGCAGCAGCAGCGCCGCCACCATGCCCAGCTGCGCGATGAACAGCGCCAGCGCCGGCTCCAGCCGGCTTGCCGTGCCGCCACGAATGGGGTGGGCGATCAGCTGCGGCAGCGTCGCCAGCAGGCAGACCCAGGCCGCGCCGCGAAGTTTCTGCCCGGCCATCAGGAACATCGCGGCGCCGATCTGCAACCCGCACAGCGCCACCGGGATCATCTCCGCCACCCACAGGTCAGCCAGCAGCCGGGGCTGGCGCATGCCCTGGGTGCTGTTCATCACCTCGCCCAGCGCCACGCCGAGCATGACCACGGCCAACACAGTGCGGCCGATGGCGCGCAGCATGGCGTCGCGCTTTGCCGGTGGCATCACCGGCGGCGCGGCGCCGACCGAGCGCGCCGCCTGCGTGCGCATCATCAACCAGGCGAGTTGGGAAACCAGCAGCACGGCGCCGATGATCAGCCAGAGCAGGCCGAAGGTCAGGATGATCTCGTTCAGCCCCGGCCACGGCGTCGGCAGCCGGGCGTTGTGCAGGTCCACCGCCGTGACCAGCCGGGTCATCGGGCGCAGCACCTCCAGGTCCAGCACCCGGCCGCGCTGCAGCCAGGCCAGGGACTGCACCACCAGAAGCACCACCGAGCCGCACAGGGCCGCCAGGCCGAAGCGCGACCACACCGACATCCACTTCATCCGCAAATCCCTCCGGGCCCGGAGGGAAACTAGCGCGGTCACAGCGCCGGTGCGCGCAACGGCAACGTCAGGTCACGCAGTATTAATGCGTCGAGCCCGAAGGAACGTCGGGACGCCCGTCGCTATCAGAAGGCCGCCGACAAGGTGATGATGCCGAAGGTGAACCACTTCTTCTGGCCGACGAACTCCTCGCTGCGCCAGTCATGCGTATAACTCAACCGGACATTGTGCCAGAACACCGCACCGCCGGCCTCCATGTCGCCCACCAGGTTCCGTTTGGCGACCGAGGGCGAGTTGCTGCGCCAGGTACTGCCATCGAGGAACAAGTCGCGGCCGACGACCCGGCCCGACCCGCCGCCGAACAGGTACCAGCCGAAGCCCTGGCCCACCGGTGCCGCACTGTCACCGCCGCCGGGCCGCACCCGCGGCGTGCCGAAGTCCCCGCCCAGGCCCTGGCCCAGCCGCAGCCTGGCACCGGCCTGGCCGTACACGGCCACGCTGCCAAGCGCGATCTCGGCCGCCGGCAGCGTGTCGACCTCGACGCCGCCGGGCAGGTTGGCCAGCCGATAGCGCCAGATGCGCTGCCAGCCCAGGTTGAAGGTCGGCTCGTCGCGCAGCTGGTAGCGCCAGCCATGCGGCCGCTTGTCGCCGATCAGGTCATGCACGATGTCCTGCGTCTTGCGGCCGAGCGAACCCGGCCCGACGATGCCGCCGGCGACCGTGAAGCGGTCGAGCGTCGTCTCCGTGCGGCGGTCCAGGCTGCCCTCAAGGTAGAGGTAGCCGGCATAGGGGCGGTCGTGCGGGTCCGGCACATAGGCCGCGGTGTTGCGCGGCGTGTAGATGTTCTGCCCCAGGCTCAGCCCCCAGCGGCTCTGCGCCGGGCCGAGTAGCCGGCCCAAGGCGGCATCCAGCGCCTCGACCGGTCCCGGCAGCTGCGCCTCCGGGCTGGAATAGCCCAGCCGGAAGCCGTTGGTGTACCAACGGTCGGTCCGTGCCGGGGCGAAGGCATCGTTCTCGGTACTGAGGTGCAGCACGGCCCGCGGGTCCGGCGCGGGCAGCGGCGCCTGCTGGGCTGCTGCGGCCCCGGCCAGGAGCGCCAAGCCGGCGCTGATGATGACGATACGGCGCAAATCTCGCTTCCCTCTGCTTTTGCCCCGTCGGGCATCCATGGTAGATCGCAGCACCAACGGGACAGGTGGCCGAGTGGTTTAAGGCAGCGGTCTTGAAAACCGCCGAGGGTGCAAGCCCTCCGTGGGTTCGAATCCCACCCTGTCCGCCAGCCGTCCACTGACATTCATGTTGCGATCGCTGCAGTGCAGTCCAGGATAGTGCCGCGGGCACCATACGGAAGTCCGTTGCGATTTCAACTCGGAGTGTGCGGCGGCGGGTAGCGGTGCCGCCACGCCGATGCGATGCCCGGCCGAGTAGCGCCGGTTGCGCGTAACTTGCTAAGGTGAGCCGGTGAACATCCTCTCCCCGCCCCGTGCCCGGCTTGCCATCGAGGTGGTCTACGACCTCGTCTGCCCCTGGTGCCACCTGGGCATCCGCCGCCTGCGCCGCGCCATCCGCGGCCGGCCGGAGCTGCTGGTGGAGCTGTCCTGGCGGCCCTTCCTGTTGAACCCGGACCTGGCGCCGAACGGCGTGGCGCGGCAGGACTACATGGTGCGCAAATTCGGCGGCGAGGATCGCGCCCGCCGGCTGCACGGCACCATCACCGAACTGGGCCGCAGCGAGGGCATCGAGTTCCGCTTCGACCTGATCCGCCGCATCCCGCAGAGCCTGGACGCGCATCGCCTGGTGCGCTGGGCCAGCCGGTTCGGCCTGGCGGACGCGCTGGTGGAAGCGTTGTTCGACGCCTATTTCAGCGAGGGCGCCGATATCGGCGACACCGCGGCGCTGGCGACCCTGGCGGCGCAGGTGGGGCTGGACCCGCTGGCGGCGCGGCGCTTCCTCGGCACCGGAGCGGAGGTGGAGGGCGTGCACAGCGACAACCTGCGCGCCCATCGGCTCGGCATCAACGGCGTGCCCTGCTTCGTCATCGGCGGCCGCCACGCCATTGCCGGCGCGCAGGAGCCCGAGGTGCTGGAGCGCCTGCTGGACGTGGCGCTGCTGGACGAATAGACCGCCCCGGACCGCTCCGGGAGTCCTGGCCGCATGCTGGTGGACGCCACCATCTTCTTCAACGAACTGGCCATGCTGCAGCTGCGGATGCGGGAGTTGTACGACCTGGTGGACCGCTTCGTGGTGGTCGAGGCCGGCGAGACCTTCTCCGGCCAGCCCAAGCCGTTCTACCTGCAGGCGCATCGCGGGCACCTGGAAGACCCGCAGGGCAAGCTGACCTATATCCAGGTGCCGCGGCTGCCGCCGCTGTGGGACGCCACCGAGGCCTCGCGCTTCCGACTGGAAGCCTATCAGCGGGACGCGGTGCTGCCGGTGCTGCTGCATTGCGGCCTGCGGCCCGATGACCTGGTGCTGCTCTCGGACGTGGACGAGGTGCCCAGCCGGGACGCCGTGCAGCGCTTCCGCCAGCAGGTTGTGCACGGTCAGGTCATGCAGTTCAGCCAGCTGATGCTGAAGCGGAACCTGGAGGACCCGACCGCCGACGGCTTCAACCGCCAGCTTTGGGGCGGCACCCTTGGCGTGCGGTTTTCCCAACTTGGCCGCACCTCGCCGAACGAGCTGCGGCAGGCCGTGGCCCATAGTGGGGAGCTGCTGGACCGCGACAGGGCGGCGCAGCGCGGCATCATCGTGCTGGAGGCCGGCGGCTGGCACTTCAGTTCCTTCGGCGGGGCGGCGCTGGCCGACTACAAGCTGAGCCACTACGCGCATGGCGTGGCCCTGCCGCCGGTGGCCGACCCGCAGGGCCGGCTGGTGCAACTCGGCCGGTCGGCACCGCTTTCCATGGCCGACGAAGCCCGGCTGGCGGCCGCGGTGCTGCGGGTGGAGGCGCTGCTGGGCGTGGCCCTGCCGGAGACGCTGCGGCGCCGGCCCGCCGACTACGCGGCGTTCTTCAGCCCGGCCCCGGCCCCGCGGCTGCTGGCGTTCTGAACCCGGGCGCCGGCTTCAGCGCCGGCCGCCGCGCCATTGCGGCTTGGGCGCCGGCCGAGGCGCCGGCGGCGGCGGCACCACCTTGCGCGGTGGCGGCGGCGGCGGGGTGATGGCGCGCACGTTTACCGAGACCGCCACCTTGGCCAGCGCGCCCAGCAACTCCTTGCCCACGCGCACGCGCTGGTTCAGGTCCATCTCCCGCAGCAGCGCCAGCTTGCTGTCCGGCCGCAGCTTTACGAGTCCCTTCTGTGCGCCGACCCAGACCATCAGGCCTTCCGCGTTCGGCGGCGTGTTGCGGTTGAAGCTGAGCACGATGCCCTTCGGCCCGGCATCCAGCTTCTCCACCCCGGCGGTCTTGCACAGCGCCTTGATGGCGACGACCTGGAGTAGGTTCTCCACTTCCTCGGGCAGCTTGCCGAAGCGGTCCACCAGCTCGGCGCCCATGGCTTCCACCTCGGCCTCGTTCGCCAGGCTGCCGATGCGGCGGTACAGGCCGAGCCGAACCGGCAGGTCTTTCACGTATGCCTCGGGGATCAGCACCGGCAGGCCGAGGTTGATATTGGGGGTGAAGTCGCGGGCGCGCTCGGCCTCGCTCTTCTTCTTGTTGGTGCCGGCCTTCAGGTCGGCCACCGCCTCTTCCAGCATCTGCTGGTACAGCTCGATGCCGACCTCGCGGATGTGGCCGGACTGCTCATCTCCCAGCAGGTTGCCGGCGCCGCGAATGTCCAGGTCGTGGCTGGCCAGGGTGAAGCCGGCCCCCAGGTTGTCCAGCGTCTGCATCACCTCCAGCCGCTTCTGCGCGGCGGGGCTGAGCTTGTGGCTGGGCGGCCAGGTCAGGTAGGCATAGCCGCGCTGCTTGCCGCGGCCGACGCGACCGCGCAGCTGGTACAGCTGCCCCAGGCCGAACATGTCGGCCCGATGGATCAGCAGCGTATTCACCGCCGGCATGTCCAGGCCGCTTTCCACGATGTTGGTGGAGAGCAGCACGTCGTACTTCCCGTCGCCGAACTCGGTCATCACGCGCTCGAGCTGAGTCGGCGCCAGCTGGCCATGCGCCTCCACGATCCGCGCCTCGGGCACGATCTCCCGCAGGCGCTCGCTCACCTTGGCCATGTCCTCCAATCGCGGCACCACGCAGAAGATCTGCCCGCCACGGAACCGCT
>CAIMOR010000053.1 GCA_903843125.1 uncultured Rhodospirillales bacterium | reverse complement strand
TCACGCCGCAGAAGCTGGCCACGGTGGCTGCCCTGAACGCCGCCGGAGCGCGGGTGAAGTGCATCACCGACGATGTGGCGACCGCCCGCGCCATCGCCGCGCATCCGGGGCCGCTCTACGCCCTGGTGGAGGTGGATGTCGGCGAAGGCCGCGGCGGCGTGCCGCCCGACAGCGATGACCTGCTGGAGATTGGGAGCGCGCTGGGCGGTACGCTGCGCGGCGTGCTTTCGCATTCGGGCCACAGCTACAACGGCCGCACGCCCGACGACATGGCCGCGGTGGCGGAGCAGGAACGCAGCGGCATCGTGCTGGCCGCCACGCGCCTGCGCGAAGCCGGGTTGCGCTGCGACATCGTCTCGCTGGGTTCTTCGCCAACCGCGCTCCATGCGAAGCGGATGGATGGCGTGACCGATGTGCGCGCCGGGGTCTACATGTTCGGCGACCTGTTCCAGGCGCAGCTCGGCACCCATCCCGAGAGCGACATCGCCATGACGGTGCTGACCAGCGTGATCGGCCGCAAGCCCGCCCGCAACGCGGTGCTGCTGGACGCCGGCGGGCTGGCGTTGAGCAAGGACCGCAGCACGGCCAATGCGCCGCGCGACTATGGCTTCGGCCTGGTCTGGGACGCCGACGGCAAGCCTGGCTTCGGCGAGGCGATCATCAGCCGCACCCACCAGGAACATGGCGAGATGACCAGCCGCGATCCACTGCCGTTCGAGCGTCTTCCGGTCGGTGCCAAGCTGCGCGTGGCGCCGAACCATACCTGCATGACAGCGGCGGCGCATGACCGCTACCATGTGGTGGATGGCGGCCGCGAGGTCATCGCCGTCTGGCCGCGCATCAACGGCTGGTGAAGGAAACGCCCATGTCGCAGCGCCCATTGTTTCCGCCTGCCCGCGTGGTGCCGCTCGGCGGCGGCGCCAGGCTGATCTTCTGTTCCGGCGTGACCGCCCGCGGCAGCGCGGCCGAGAACCAGCCGGTGGAGGTTCAGGCGGAGGAGTGCCTGGCGCGGCTGGAGAAGGCATTGGCCAGCGAGGGTGCCGACCTTTCGCACCTGCTGAAGATCACCACCTGGCTCAGCGACATGCGGCACTACGAAGGCTTCAACACCATCCGCCGCCGCATCTTCGAGCGCCTGCCCGTGCCGCCCGCCAGTACCTGCGTCGGCGGTGCGCAGTTCACCACCACCACGGTCTGCATCGAGATCGAGGGCATCGCCGTGGTGCCGGCGCCGTGACCGGGGGCGAAGGCCCGCTGCAGCCCGGGCTGGCGCAGGTCCAACGCATCCTGTCGGAGAGTGCGCGCCTGGCGGCGCTGTGCACCGCCTGCGGCGAATGCGTGAAGGCCTGCCCGATGCCGGCCTTCGCCCTGCTGCCGGCAGCCGAACCCGCCATTGTCGCCGCCGGCATGCGCGCGGTGCTGAGCGGCGCACCGGCCTCGCCCGAGGGCCTCGCCTTTGTCGCCGCCTGCACCCGCAGCGGGCAATGCAACGCCGCCTGCCCCGAGCGGCTGGACGTGGCGTTCATGCTGCGGCTGGCCGGCATGCGGGCCAAGGGCGCCACCGGCGAGGCGCCGTTGGTGGCGGTGAAGTCCGACCCGGGCTGGGCGTCTCGGGTCAAGGCCTTCGCCCGCATGACCATGACCGAGGAGGAGCAATCCAAATGGCTGTGAGCGACCAGGCCGGCGTCACCTTCTGGTACGGCTGCAACATGACGCGCCATGGCGAGCTGGTGCGGCTGACCATGCGGTTGCTGCAAGCCGTCGGCGTCAGCGCCGATGCCAGCGGCGGCCCGGCCGCCTGCTGCGGCTCTCCGAAGGAGGCCGATGCGCGGATCAGCGCCGGCATGGCGGCGCGCACGGTGCAGGCCTTCAATGCCCGCGGCAGCCGGCAGGTCGCCACCTGGTGCCCCAGCTGCCACATGAACATGCAGGACTTCATGGCGCCGGCGACGCCCGCGAATTTCGAGACCCTGCACGTCACGCAGGTGCTGCACCAGCACCGCGAGGCGCTGCGCCCGCTGCTGCGCCACACCGTGCCGGCCCGCGTCATGCTGCACCGCCATCTCGGCTTCGACAGCCGGGTGCCGGTGAACGACTGCGTCGCGGGCCTGCTGGAGATGATCCCCGGGCTGGAACTGACCCTGCAGCCGCCGCTGCCCGGCCACATGTGCTGGTCGCTGGGCAATGTCCCCGGCGCCCTGGCGCGGGGCCAGCAGGAGACGCTGGACGCCATGGCGGCCGCCGGCGCCGACACGCTCTGCACCATCTTCCACAGCTGCCACCGCGAGGGCGTCGGGCTGGAGCGCACCCACCCCATCCGGGTGAAGAACTGGGTGCACCTGCTGGCGGAGGCCGCGGGCTGGGACTTCACAGACGACTACAAGACCTGGCGCAACGCGGCCGACCCGCGCGCCGAGGTGGGTGCCGGGGGCATCGCCGCGGCCGGCGACGTGGTGTTCGACCGGCTGGTGGAGCCGGAGTTGCGCAAGGCGCCGCTGGTTTAGCCTGGCGCCCCGCCCGGCACCCACAGCACGTCCCCGGCACCATTGCCGTTCAGCACCCGGGACAGCACGAACAGGTGGTCGCTGAGCCGGTTGAGGTAGCGCACCGCCAGCGGATTCAGCGGCTCCGCCGCCGCCAGCGAAACCACGGTGCGCTCGGCGCGGCGGGCCACGGTGCGGGCCAGATGGGCATGGGCCGCCGCCGGGGTACCGCCGGGCAGCACGAAGCTGCGCAGCGCCGGCAGGTGCGCGTTCATGGCCTGGATCTCCGCCTCCAGCCGCAGGCACTGCGCCGCGGTCACCCGCAGCCCGCCCTCGGTACCCGGCATGCAGAGGTCGGCGCCCAGGTCGAACAGGTCGTTCTGGATGCGGGCGAGCATGGCGTCGCGGTCGCCGTTGGTGTGCAGCCGCAGCAGCGCGATGGCGGCGTTGCATTCGTCCACCTCGCCCAGCGCGGCCACGCGCGGGGCATCCTTGGCCAGCCGGGTGCCGTCGCCCAGCGAGGTTTCGCCGCCGTCGCCGCCGCGGGTGGTGATGACGTCCAGCTTCACCATCCGCGGCCGGCCGCCAGCCCATTCAGTCGCCAGGTCATGGCTGATGTTGCCTCGCTCGCCACGGGTGTGCCGTCCCGCAGCGCGGGGCGGAAGCGCCAGCGGCGGAAGTAGTCCTGGGTGGCCCGGTCCAGCTCGCGGGAGCCGGAAGTCTCCAGCACCTCCACCTGGGTGACCAGGCCCTTGTCGTCAACATGCAGCCGGACCCGGACGGTGCCGGTTTCGCCGCGCTGCCGCGCGCCTTCGGGGAAGGCTGGCTGCGGCGGGCGATAGTCCGCGCTGGGCGGGCTGGTGGCGCCGGTGACGCGCGCGGTGCCCTCCGCGGTCGGGCTGGGCGAAACGGGGCCTGCACTGTCGGCCTGCTTCTGCCGGGTTTCGGTGGGCTGGGGCGAGGGCGGCCGGGCGGCCCGGGCCGGCTGAGGCCGGGGCGGCGGCGGTGTCGGCGGCGGCGGGGGCACCGGC
>CAIMOR010000052.1 GCA_903843125.1 uncultured Rhodospirillales bacterium | reverse complement strand
CGTAGCCGCCGCCGTAGCCGCTGTTGTCGTAGCCGTAGCCCTGCGGGTAGTAGCCGCCGGCCTGTGCCGGCTTGCCCGGATAGTAGCCCGGTTGTTGCGGCGGTGCCTGGACGCAGCCCGCAAGCAGCAGGCCGAGAACCAGGGTCGCCCGCGGGGCGGTGCTCACCTCCAGCCGCCGCCGCGGCCGTAGCCGCCGCCATAGCCACCACCGTACCCACCGCCATAGCCGCCGCCGTAGCCGCCGCGCGGATAGGCGTAGTGGTCGTGCCGTTCGTTGAAGGCGCCGCCCAGCGCCAGGCCGGCGGCGACGCCGACCGCGCCACCCAGCACCGCCGTGCCCACCGGATCGGGCCGGCCATAGGAGTCGACGCAGCCGGCGGCCAGCAGCAGCGAGGTCAGGCCAAGGGCGGGCAGCAGGCGCATTGATTGAACTCCGGGCGATCTGGACCGCCACCATGGCACAGCCGCGGGGCGAACACACGCGCGGGCCGCCGTGCTGGTGGGCGCCAGGCGCCTGCCGTTCAACCCTTGGGCGTCAGCCCTTGCCGGCACTGAAGGCGTTGAAGGTCTGCAGGGTGTAGGTGTCCTTGACCCCGGTGACGGTCTGGATGCGGTCCACCACGAACAGGCCGATATCCTGGTCGGCCGCCAGGTAGAACTTGCCCAGCAGGTCGTACTGGCCGGAGGTGGAGTGCATCTCGGACAGTTCCTCGATGCTGTCGGCCATCTCCCGCGCCACGCGGTAGGCCTGGCCCATCTCGCACTTGATCATGACGAAAATCGCACGCATCGGCGGCACCCCTTTGTGGCGGCGATGATGCCCCTGGCTGCCGGGGCTTGGCTATCCCCGGCGCGGGCCGCCGCGCTCAGGCGCCGCCCTCGACGACGATCTGGACCCGGCCGGCGGCATAGCAGCACAGGGTGAAGTCCACCGGTTCCCCCTTGGCGTCGGTGTTGATCGCCTCGCTGGCCAGGACCGGCCGGGTGCGGGACTGTTCCAGCAGGCCGGCTTCCTCGGGGGTGGGCATCCGCGCCGTCACGCGGGTGACGCGGCGGCGGTAGTCCGGCACGCCGCAGGCCGAAAGGCCGGCGGTGATCGAGGGGTCCTGCCGCAGGTGCTCGCCGAGCAGGTTGAACCGCGGCAACGGGAAGTGGTGCGTGCCGACCAGGATCGGCCGGCCATCGGCAAGGCCCAGGCGGATGACGCGGACCACGGCGCGGCCGCGCTTCAGGCCCAGCGCCTCGGCCACCTGGCTGTCGGCCTGGATCTCCTGCAGTTGGATGATGCGGCCCTGCGGTTCGCGGTTCTGCCGGCGGATCGTCTCCGAGAAGCGGGTGCGGCCGCCGAGCGGATAGTCCAGCACGTCCTCGGCGACGAAGCTGCCGCGGCCCTGTTCCACCCTGACCAGGCCGCGGGCGCTCAGCGCTTCCAGCGCGCGGCGGACGGTGTGGCGGTTGACGTTGAACTGGGCGCTGAGCGCCGCCTCGGTCGGCAGCTTGTCGCCGGCGAGGCGCAGGCCGCTGGTGATGTCGCGTTCCAGCGTGCCGGCGATCTGGCGCCACAGGGCGAGGCCCTGACCGCGGTCGAGCCTGGCCTCTGTCATGGAAGTTTCAAACGGGGTGTCGGGTGGCGATGTCATTTTCGTCGTTGACGTTATCTGGTTGGATATCTAGTTGTCTAGACATATTGAGGTGCCCGGACAACCGATGCCCATGGCTGCAGTCCCTCCCGAACAGCGTCGCCATTGGATGGGCGTGCTGGCGCGCGCCTCGCTCGGCGAGATTGCCGGCTGCCTGGAACAGGCGCCGCCGCTGCCGGCCCATGTGCGGCTGCGGGGGCCGGAAGCCGGGCTGGTGATGGTGCGGGGGCGCCAGGGCGGAGACGGCGGCCGGTTCAACCTGGGCGAGATGACGGTGACGCGCTGCAGCGTGCGGCTGGCGGATGGCACGCTGGGCCATGCCTATGTGGCCGGGCGGGACCTGCGCCAGGCGGAACTGGCGGCGCTGCTGGACGCCTGCCTGCAACGGCCGGAACTGCACGGCGCGCTGCTGGCCGAGGTGGTGCAGCCCCTGGCGGCGCGCCAGGCCGAGGCCGCCGCCAAGCTGGCCCGCAAGGCGGCGGCAACGAAGGTGGAGTTCTTCACCATGGCGAACATGCGCTCATGATCGGCCCTGGATTCGCCGACCCCGTCGCCGACAGCCAACGCTGTTTCCGCGCGGTACTGGAGGCGATGTCGCGGCCCGGCCGCATCCACCGCGTACCGGCGCTGGCGGAAGTGCCGGCACCGCTGCACGGTGCCACCGCCGCGGTGCTGCTGACGCTGGCGGATGGCGATACGCCGGTGTGGCTGGACTGCCCCGCGGCGCAGGACTGGCTGCGCTTCCACTGCGGCTGCCCCCTGGTGGCCCAGACGGCGGCGGCCTTCGTGGTGGCGACGGCCGGCATGCCGGCGCTGGCGGCCTTGGCGCAGGGCTCCGAGGAGGAGCCACACCTGGCGGCAACCTTGCTGCTGCAGGTGGAGAGCCTGCAGGCCGGGCAGGGCTGGCGGCTGACCGGGCCGGGCATCGAGCATGCGCATCGGTTGGCGGTGGCCGGCCTGCCCGGTGACTTCCTGGCGCAGTGGGCGGCCAATCGGGCGCGCTTCCCGCGGGGCGTGGACATCGTGCTCTGCGCCGGCGACAGCCTGGCCTGCCTGCCCCGTACCGTCCGCATCGAGGAAGCCGGCTGATGTATGTCGCGGTCAAGGGTGGCGAACGCGCCATCGGCAACGCCCATGCCTGGTTGGACGAGGCGCGGCGCGGCGACCCTGCGCTGGCGGAACTGGATGTGGCGCAGGTTGAGCAGCAGCTTGGCCTGGCGGTGGACCGGGTGATGGCGGAGGGCAGCTGCTACGACCGCGGCCTGGCGGCGCTGGCGGTGAAGCAGGCGCGCGGCGACCTGATCGAGGCGGCCTTCCTGCTGCGGGCCTACCGCACCACGCTGGCAAGGTTCGGGGCGAGCGAGCCGGTGGAGACCGGCGCGATGCGGATCCAGCGGCGGATCAGCGCCACCTACAAGGACCTGCCGGGCGGCCAGGTGCTGGGGCCGACCTTCGACTACACGCACCGGCTGCTGGACTTTGCCCTGGCGGCGGAACGCGAGGCGGTGGCGCCGGCGCCGGAGGGCGTGGCCGACCCGGCGCCGATGCCGCGGGTGACGGAGCTGCTGGCGCGTGAAGGCCTGATGCGGCGCGAATCCAGAAGCGACGCCGAGCCGCCCGACCTGACCCGCGACCCGCTGAACTTCCCGGTGCCGCGCGCCGCCTGGTTGCAGGCGCTGGCGCGCGGGGACGAGGGTTTCCTGCTGGGCCTGGGCTATTCGACGCAGCGCGGCTACGGCAACAGCCACCCCTTCGCCGGCGAGATCCGCATGGGCGAGGTGACCGTGGAGTTCACCCCGCCGGAGCTGGGCTTCGCGATCGAGCTGGGCGAGATCGTGCTGACCGAATGCCAGATGGTGAACCAATTCGCGGGGTCGAAGAGCGAGCCGCCGCAGTTCACCCGCGGCTACGGCCTGGTGTTCGGCCATGGCGAGCGCAAGGCGATGGCGATGGCGCTGGTGGACCGCGGCCTGCGCGCCGAGGAGCTGGGCGAACCCGTCGATGCGCCGGCGCAGAGCCAGGAGTTCGTGCTGTACCACTGCGACAATGTCGAGGCGACCGGCTTCGTCGAGCATCTGAAGCTGCCGCACTACGTCGACTTCCAGAGCGAGCTGGAGAAGCTGCGGTCGCTGCGGCAGGAGGCCGGCCAATGACCGAGGCATCGATCGAGGCCGGCTACAATTTCGGCTACCTGGACGAGAACACCAAGCGGATGATCCGCCGCGCGCTGCTGAAGGCGGTGGCGGTGCCGGGCTACCAGGTGCCGTTCGGCAGCCGCGAGATGCCGCTGCCCTATGGCTGGGGCACCGGCGGCATCCAGGTGACGGCCAGCATCATCGGCGCCGACGACACGCTGAAGGTGATCGACCAGGGCGCCGACGATACGACGAACGCCGTCTCGATCCGCCGCTTCTTCAACCGCGTGACCGGGGTGGCCACCACCGAGCACACGGCGGCGGCGACGATCATCCAGACCCGCCACCGGGTGCCGGAAGCGAAGCTGCGGGAAGGCCAGGTGCTGGTCTACCAGGTGCCGATGCCGGAGCCGCTGTTCCGGCTGGAGCCGCGCGTGGCCGAGACCAAGCGCATGCATGCCCTGGCCGACTACGGGCTGATGCACGTGAAGCTGTACGAGGACATCGCCCGCCACGGCGCGGCGACGACCAGCTACAACTACCCGGTGCTGGTGAACCAGCGCTACCTGATGTCGCCCAGCCCGATCCCGGCCTTCGACAACCCCAAGCTGGACCGCATGCCGGCGCTGCAGTTGTTCGGCGCCGGGCGGGAGAAGCGCATCTACGCGGTGCCGCCCTGGACCGAGGTGAAGAGCCTCGACTTCGAGGATCATCCGTTCCAGCCGGCGCGGGCGGATGCGGCCTGCGTGATCTGCGGCGCGCGTGACAGCTACCTGGACGAACTGATCGTGGATGACAGCGGCAAGCGGCACTTCGTGTGCAGCGACACCGACTACTGCGCCAGCCGGCCGCCCGTGCAGGACGCCGCGGCATGAGCGAGCTGCTGACGGCCGAGGGGCTGCACCTGCACTTCGGCAAGGTCGCGGCGCTGGATGACGTGGCGCTGGAGATCCACCCGGGCGAGGTTGTCGCCATTGTGGGCGAGAGCGGTTCGGGCAAGACCACGCTGCTGCGGGTGCTGGCGGGACTGATGCCGCCGCAGCAAGGCCAGGTGCTGTATGCCGGCGAGGACGTGCACGCGATGGGCGAGGCGGCGCGGCGCCGGTTGATGCGCAGCGACTGGGGCTTCGTGCACCAGAACCCGCGCGACGGGCTGCGGCTGCGGGTTTCCGCTGGCGGCAATGTCGGTGAACGCCTGATGGCGGCCGGCGCCAGGCACTACGGCAACATCCGCGCGGAAGCCACCGAATGGCTGAAGCGCGTCGAGATCGACCCGGCGCGGATCGACGACATGCCGCTGCAGTTCTCGGGCGGCATGCAGCAGCGGCTGCAGATTGCCCGCACGCTGGTGACGCGGCCGAAGCTGGTGTTCATGGATGAGCCGACCGGCGGGCTGGATGTCTCGGTGCAGGCGCGGCTGCTGGACCTGATCCGCGCCCTGGTGGCGGATCTCGGATTGGCGGTGCTGATCGTGACGCATGACATTGCCGCGGCGCGGCTGCTGGCGCACCGCATGCTGGTGATGCGGCGTGGCCAGGTGGTGGAGCAGGGCTTGACCGACCGCGTGCTGGACGACCCGCAACACCCCTATACGCAACTGCTGGTAAGCTCGGTGCTGGCAGCATGAGCCACCAGGAACAGGGCCGGCCGACTCAGCCCGCCGCGCCTGACCGCGCTGCGGCCCTCGGGCCGCACGCGATACGGACCGAGGGCCTGAGCAAGGACTTCACGCTGCATCTGCAGGGCGGCATCCGCATTCCCGTGCTGCGGGGCGTGGACCTGGCGGTGGCGCCCGGCGAATGCGTGGCGCTGGCCGGGCCTTCCGGCGCCGGCAAGTCCACGCTGATGCGCTGCCTGTACGGCAACTACGGCGCCGGCAGCGGCCATGTCTGGGTACGCCACGACGGCCGCGAGGTGGATATCACCAGCGCCGATGCACGCGAGGTGCGCGCGGTGCGGCGGGATACGCTGGGCTATGTCAGCCAGTTCCTGCGCGTCATCCCGCGCGTGGCCACGCAGCAGATCGTCGCCGAGCCGCTGATGGCGCGCGGCGTTGGGCGAGAGGAAGCGATGGCCCATGCGGCGGCGCTGCTGAAGCGGCTGAACCTGCCGGCCAAGCTGCACGGCCTGCCGCCGGCCACCTTCTCGGGCGGCGAGCAGCAGCGGGTGAACCTGGCGCGCGGCTTCGCCCCCGGCTACCCGGTGCTGCTGCTGGACGAGCCGACCGCGAGCCTGGACGCGGCCAACCGCGACGTGGTGGTGGCGCTGATCGCCGAGGCGAAGCGCGCGGGCACCGCGATCATCGGTATTTTCCACGACACAGAAGTGCGCGACCGCGTGGCCGACCGGCTGTTCGAGGTTGCCCCGATGCAGGACGCCGCATGACGCCCGAGACCATCCTGACCAATGCCCTGCTGGTGCTGCCGACCGAGGTGGTGCCCGGCACGCTGGTGTTCCGCGACGGCAAGCTGGCCGAGGTGCAGCCCGGCCGCAGCCACGCACCGGGCGCCGAGGATTGCGCCGGCGACCACCTGATACCGGGCCTGGTGGACCTGCATACCGACAACCTGGAACGCCAGGTGCTGCCGCGCAGCAACGCGCGCTGGCCCAGCCGCAGCGCGCTGCTGGCGCATGACGGGCAATGCGCCGCCGCCGGCGTGACCACGGTGCTGGACGCGCTGTGCCTGGGTGATCTCGGCTTCGACCCCGGTCGCGGCCAGACCTTCCGCGATGGCGTGCGCGACCTGGATGAACTCGGCGATGCCGGGGCGCTGAAGTGCGAGCACCTGCTGCACCTGCGGTGCGAACTGCCGGCACCTGACCTGTTGGCGGCGCTGGACAGCGTGGCGCACCACCCGCGCGTGGTGATGGTCAGCCTGATGGACCATTCGCCCGGCGTCGGCCAGTACCGCGACATCGAGCGCTACCGCGACATGCGGATGCGGCAGAAGGGGCTGGACGTGCAGGACGTGGATGCCCGCATCGGCGAACTGCTGGCGCAGCGCGAGCGCCTGCGCGAGCCGCAGCGCCGCGTGGTGCTGGACATGTTCGGCCCGCGCGGCGTGCCGCTGGCCAGCCACGACGACGACAACGCCGACGAGGTGGCGCGCAACGCCGGCGATGGCATCATGATCAGCGAGTTCCCGGTGGCGATGGACGCGGCGCGGGCTACGCGCCGCCTGGGCGTCACAGTCATCGGCGGGGCGCCCAACATCGTCCGTGGCGGCAGCCATTCCGGCAACCTTGCGGTGGCCGACCTGGTGCGGGAGGGCGTGCTGGATGCCTTCGCCAGCGACTACGTGCCCTCCGCGATGATCGAGGCGTGCTGGCGCACCGCGGCGATGCCCGGCGTTTCGCTGCCGCAGGCGGTGGCGATGGTCAGCGATGCGCCGGCGCGGATGGCGGCGCTGGCCGACCGCGGCCGGCTTGAGGTGGGGCTGCGCGCCGATGTGGTGCGGGTGCGCGGCATCGCCGGCCTGCCGGTGCTGCGCGGCGTCTGGTGCCGGGGGGAGCGCGTGGCGTGAGTGCGCGCGTCGCGCTGTATTGGGCGCCGGAGCTGGACGACCCGCTGCATGCGCTGGGCAGCGCCTGGCTGGGCCGGGATGCCGAGACCGGCGCCACGCTGCCGCAGCCCACGGTGCCGGGCCTGGACCTGAACGAGATCACCGCCGAGGCGCGCGGCTACGGCCTGCACGCCACGCTGAAGGCGCCGTTCCGGTTCAGCGCACCCTATGCGGAGGTACGCGATGCCGCCATGGCGCTGGCTGCCCGCACGCGGCCCTTCGCGCTGCCGCCACTGGCGCCGGTGAACCTTGGCGGCTTCATCGCGCTGCGGGAGACCGAGCCGAGCACCGCGCTGAACGCGTTTGCCGATGCCTGCGTCGGCGAGCTCGATCGCTTCCGCCTGCCGCCGACCGAGGCGGAATACGCCCGCCGCCGGCCGGAACGGCTGACGCCGCGGCAGCGCGAGCTGCTGGACCGCTGGGGCTACCACTACGTGTTCGACGAATGGCTGTTCCACGTGACCCTGAGCCGTCGCGTCGGCGATGCCGAGCGCGAGCTGCTGCTGGCCGCCATCGACGCGCATTTCGGCGCGGTGCTGGCACGGCCGCGCTTCGTGCGGGCGCTGTGCCTGTTCACCCAGGCGGCGCCGGGCGCGCCCTTCCTGGTGGCCGAGCGGCTGCCGCTGCTGGGCTGAAGCGGAGCGGGAAACCGGCAGGCTGCCGCTTTGTTGGGCAGCCCGGCCGGCGACTCGGCCCCTGGCCCTGGCATGTGCCTTGCTGACCTGCGGTGCATGAGCGCACCCCCGATGACCCACGCCGACCGCGGCGGCCCGGCCCAGCCCCTGCTGACCGTCGTCGACCTGAAGAAGCACTTCCCAATTCCGCGCGCGGTGGTGCGGGCGGTGGATGGCGTGACCTTCAACGTGCTGAAGGGCGAGACGCTGGGCATCGTCGGCGAGAGCGGCTGCGGCAAGTCCACCACGGCGCGGCTGCTGATGCGCCTGCTGGACCCCGACGGCGGCGAGATGCTGTTCGATGGCGAGACCGTGGGCAACGCGCACAGCGGCGTGGCGATGAAGGAGTATCGCCGCCAGGTGCAGATGGTGTTCCAGGACAGCTACGCCTCGCTGAACCCGCGCCTGCCGATCGAGGACAGCATCGGCTTCGCGCCGCGGGTGCACGGTGTTTCCGCCGGCCAGGCACGGGAACGTGCGCATGAACTGCTGGCCGCGGTGGGCCTGGCGCCGAACCAGTTCGCGCGGCGCTATCCGCATGAGCTTTCCGGCGGCCAGCGGCAGCGGGTGAACATCGCCCGCGCGCTGGCGCTGTACCCGCGGCTGGTGGTGCTGGACGAGCCGGTCTCGGCGCTGGACAAGTCGGTCGAGGCGCAGGTGCTGAACCTGCTGATGGACCTGAAGGAAAAGTTCGGCCTCACCTACGTGTTCATCAGCCACGACCTGAACGTGGTGCAGTACATCAGCGACCGGGTGATGGTGATGTACCTGGGCCTGGTGGTGGAACAGGGTCCGGTGGACGCGATCTACGACCGCCCGGCGCATCCCTATACCCGCGCGCTGCTGGCCAGCCGGCCCTCCATGGACCCGGACAAGCGCCGGACCGAGCCGCCACTGACTGGCGACCCGCCCAACCCGGTGAATCCGCCAAGCGGCTGCCGCTTCCGCACCCGCTGCCCGTTCAGCGAGAAGGTCTGCGAGACGACGCCGCCACCGGCCGCCGACCTGGGCGGCGGGCACCTGGCGGCCTGCCACATGGCGGCCGTGGGCAGCGGGCATTCGCAGGCTGGAAAGGTGGCGGCATGAGCGCGGCGCTGAAGCTGGAACCCGCGGCGCCGCTGGTGAAGCTGCGCAACCTCACCGTGCGCTTCGTCTCGCGCGATGCCGATGTGGCCGCGGTGAACGGCGTGGACCTGGACCTGGCCGCCGGCGAGTCGCTGTGCATCCTGGGTGAATCCGGCTCGGGCAAGTCCGTCACGCTGCGCGCCCTGATGAAGCTGCTGCCGAAGAAGGCGGTGGTGGAGGGCGGCATCGAGGTGGCCGGCAACAACGTGCAGGCGATGAGCGAGTCGCAGCTGCAGGACTTCCGCGGCAGCACCGTGGCGATGATCTTCCAGGAGCCGATGACGGCGCTGGACCCGGTCTTCACCATTGGTACGCAGATCGCCGAGACGGTGTGCCGGCATGAGGGCATCTCGCGCTCTGCCGGCATGGCCCGCGCGCTGGAACTGCTGGAGCTGGTGCAGATACCCAGCGCCAAGCGGCGGCTGGCGGCCTACCCGCATGAGCTTTCCGGCGGGCTGCGGCAGCGCGCGATGATCGCGGTGGCGCTGGCCTGCCGGCCGAAGCTGCTGCTGGCGGACGAGCCCACCACGGCGCTGGACGCCACCGTGCAGATCCAGGTGCTGCTGCTGCTGCGCGAGTTGCAGGAGAAGCTGGGCATGGGCGTGATCTTCGTGACCCACGACCTCGGCGTGGCCGGGGAGATCGCCGACCGCGTGGCGGTGATGTATGCCGGCCGCGTGGTGGAGGAGGGGCCGGTGCGCGCGGTGATGAAGCGCCCGCTGCACCCCTATCCGCAGGGGCTGCTGGGCGCCACCGTGCATGCGGGGCTGCGCGGGCAGCGGCTGACCACCATTCCCGGCGCGCCGCCCAGCCTTGAGAACCTGCCGCCGGGCTGTGCCTTTGCGCCGCGCTGTTCCCTGGCGGAGCCGGCCTGTACCGTGGCGGTGCCGGAAGCGCGCAAGGTGGGCGCGGACCGTATGGCGCGCTGCATCAAGGTGTAACAATGCCGGCGGCCGGGTGACGCTGCCGCCCGCCCGCGCTAAACACGGCCCCGCATGAGTTGAGCGGGAGGGGTTTCGTATGGCCGAGGCTAAGCGGGCGCAGGCGCGTCCCGGTGGCAAGCTGCTGGCGGATGCGCTGGTGGCGCAGGGCTGCAGCCATGTGTTCTGCGTGCCCGGCGAAAGCTATTTGGACCTGCTGGATGGCCTCTACGCCGTGCGCAACCGCATCCAGCTGGTGACGTGCCGGTTCGAGGCGGGTGCCGTCCATATGGCCGAAGCACATGCCAAGCTGACCGGCAGGCCCGGCGTTGCCATCGTCACGAGCGGCCCGGGCGCCTGCCATGCCGCCATCGGCGTGCACGTGGCGTTCCAGGACAGCACGCCGCTGGTGCTGCTGGTGGGGCAGATCCCGTTCGAGGAGACCGACCGCGAGAGCTTCCAGGAGGTCGACTACCGCAAGATGTTCGCGCCGCTGGCCAAGTGGGTCACGCAGATCGACGACGCCAGGCGCATTCCCGAACTGATGGCGCACGCCTTCGACGTGGCGACCAGCGGCCGGCCAGGCCCGGTGGTGGTGGCGATCTCGGAGGAGATGCAGAAGGAACTGGCGACGGTGCCCGACATCGGGCCGGCGCACGTGCTGCCGCCGCATCCGGCGCCGGAAGCGCTGCCGCAGCTGATGGAGATGCTGGAGCAGGCCAAGCGCCCGCTGGCCGTGCTCGGCGGCGGCGCGTGCTGGACCGCCGAGGGCCGTGGCGCGATCCGCGACTGGCTGGTCGGCAACGACATTCCCGTCGCGGTCAGCTTCCGTCGCCAGGGCCTGTTCGACGGTACCAACCACAACTTCGTCGGCGACCTGGGCGTGGGCGCCGACGCGACGCTGGTGGCCAAGGCGAAGGAGAGTGACCTGTTCCTGGCCATCGGCACCCGCATGGGCGAGCCGGTCAGCCAGGGCTACACGCTGTTCGACCTTGCCGAGGCGTCTGGTCCGTCCGCCACCAAGATCGTGCAGGTCTACCCGGACCAGGCCGAGATCGGTCGCGTGTACCGCCCGGCGCTGGGCATCGTCTCCGACGTCAACGCCTTCGCGCTGGCCGCCCGCAACATGGAACCGCTGCGCCGCCCGGCCTGGAGCGGCTGGACGCGGGAGCTGCGGGCCGCCCGGGTGGCCCAGGCGAAGGCGCCGCAATACGACGGCCCGCTGAACCTGGCGGTGGCCCTGCAGGAGTTGGAGAAGGTGCTGCCGGCCGACACCATCTACACCACCGACGCCGGCAACTTCGCCACCTGGCCGACCCGCTTCATGCATGTGAAGGAAGGCCAGGACTTCCTCGGCCCGACCAACGGCGCCATGGGCTACGGCGTGCCGGCGGCGATCGGCGCCAAGATCACGTCGCCGGAGCGGACGGTGGTGTGCTTCGTCGGCGATGGCGGCTTCCTGATGACGGGGCAGGAGCTGGCGACGGCGTTCCATCATTCGGTCGCGCCGATCATCCTGGTGTTCAACAACCAGATGTACGGCACCATCCGCATGCACCAGGAGAAGACCTATCCCGGCCGCGTCTCCGGCACCGCGCTGACCAATCCCGACTTCGCCAAGTTCATCGAGGCCTATGGTGGCCACGGCGAGATCGTGGAGAAGACCGAGGAGCTGGTGCCGGCGGTGAAGCGCGCCATCGCCAGCGGCAAGCCGGCCCTGGTGGAGGTGCGCACCAACCCGGAGCAGATCACCAACCGCGCCACCGTGGCGCAGCTGCGCGCCCAGGCCACCGCTGCCGCGGCACCGGCCACCGCCGAGGCAGCGCCGAAGCCAGCCAAGGCGAAGGAGCCGGCGCAGGCCGCCCGCGCCGCCACCACCTCCCGCAGCGCCACGCCGCGCAAGCGCTGAGCCGACCGGGCAGGGCGCCTCTCGCACGGGGGGCGCCCTTGCTTTGGGCCGATATGATCCCTATGCTGATCATCTCGGGAGCCGACAACGCGGAGAACAGCCATGGCCGACCCCATCCTCATCGCCGGTGGCGGCATCGGCGGCCTTGCCACCGCGCTGGCCCTGGCGGCCAAGGGTTTTCCCAGCCTGGTGCTGGAAAAGGCGTCGCAGCTGGGGGAGATCGGCGCCGGCATCCAGCTTGGCCCCAACGCCTTCCACTGCTTCGACACGCTGGGGGTGGGCGACACCGCCCGCGGCATGGCCGTGTATGTCGACCGGTTGCGGCTGATGGACGCGATGTCGGGCGACGAGATCTGCCGAATCGACCTGGGCGAGCGGTTCCGTGCGCGCTTCGGCAACCCCTATGCCGTGATCCATCGCGGCGACCTGCATGGCGTGCTGCTGCGGGCCTGCCGGGAACATCCGCTGGTGGGGCTGCGTACCAGCGCCGAGGTGGTTGGCTATGACCAGGACGAGCACGCGGTGACCGCCCGGCTGGCGAACGGGGAGGCGCTGCGCGGCCAGCTGCTGGTCGGCGCCGATGGGCTGTGGAGCAAGGTCAGGCGCCAGGTGGTGGGCGATACGCCGCCGCGCGTCTCCGGCCACACCACCTATCGCAGCGTCATCCCGGTGGAGCGGATGCCCGAGGACCTGCGCTGGAACGCCGCCACGCTCTGGGCCGGGCCGAAGTGCCACATCGTGCATTACCCGCTGAGCGGCTGGAAGGTGTTCAACCTGGTGGTCACCTACCACAACGACGCGCCGGAGCCGGTGGCCGGCCTGCCGGTGAGCCATGAGGAAGTCCTGCGCGGCTTCACCCATATCCACCCGAAGGCGCAGCAGATCATCCACCACGGCAGCGACTGGAAGCTCTGGGTGCTGTGCGACCGCGACCCGGTGGAGAACTGGGTGGATGGCCGCGCCGTGGTGCTGGGCGACGCTGCCCACCCCACGCTGCAATACATGGCGCAGGGCGCCTGCATGGCCATGGAGGATGCGGTCTGCCTGGCGCATGTGCTGGCGGACCACGCGGGCGCGCACGAGACGGCGCTGGAGGAGTACCGGCGCCAGCGGGTGCTGCGCACGGCGCGGGTGCAGCTGCAGAGCCGCGCCATCGGCGACCACGTGTACCATCCGGCCGGCGTCCACGCGCAGCTGCGCAACGCCATCATGGCGGCGAAGAGCCAGGACCAGTGGATGGATACGCTGCAGTGGCTCTATGGCAGCAACGGCCTGGCCAGCGACGCGACCGGCTGATGCTGGCGGAGCTGTACGGCAAGCCGGGCTACCTGATCCGCCGCTGCCAGCAGATAGCGGTGGCGCTGTTCCTGGAAGCCTGCGCGCCGTTCGACCTGACCCCGATGCAGTACGCGCTGCTGAAGGCGGCCGAAGCCGAGCCGGGGCTGGACCAGATCACGCTGGCGGGGCTGGTGGCGCTGGACCGCTCCAATGCCGCGCGGCTCTGCGCCGGGCTGGAGGCGCGCGGGCTGCTGCAACGGGCGGCGGACCCGCTGGACCGCCGGGCGCGACGGATATCGCTGAGCCCGGCCGGGGCGGCGTTGCTGCGCCAGGCCGAACCGGCGGTGGCGGCGGTGCAGCAGGCGCTGCTGGCGCCGCTGGCCGAGGCCGAGCGAGCGCCCTTCGTCGAGGCCCTGGCCGCCATTGCCGCCGCGCACAACGGCGCCTCCCGGGCGCCGCTGCGGGCGGTGGAGGCTCAGGGGCGCGGGTGACGCACGGCGCGCAGCACGGCGCGGCGCTGGCGGTTGTCCATGCCGTCCCAGCGCGGGCCGGCGTCGGCCTCGGTCGGGGCCGGGTCGCCGAAGCCGGGCAGCAGGCGGGCATGCTGGCGGGCGTTCATCTCGGCCCAGCTGCGGTCGATCAGCTTCTTGCGGGGCGCGGGCGGTGTGGCGGGCGGGGTCTGCGCCAGGGCCGGCAGGGCGGCGAAGGGTGCCAGCAGGGCGGCCAGGGTGAAGCTGCGACGGTTCATGTTGGTGTCTCCGACAGGCGTGGCGCTTTGTTTGCGCCACGCCTGGCCGGGCGGCAACTTAAGCGGCGGTAACGCGGCGGCACGTGCCCGCGCGAATTGCCTCACCTTGGTGGGCAGACTATCGGCCCACCGCGTAGCCCTGCATGCCCCGCGGATTGGCACCGGCGAAGATCTGGCCATCCGGTTCCAACCGGGCCCCGGTCAGGCGGCCTTCGCTCCATTCGCCGCCCATCTCGGCCTTGTGGCCGCGGGCGTTCAGCGCGGCCAGCACTTCGGCCGGGTAGCGGCCCTCGATCACCAGCTTGCCGGGGCGGGCGCCGCGTGGCCAGAAGCTGCTGACCCAGTGTTCGCTGTGGAAGCTGGGCATGTCGATGGACTGCTGGATGTTCAGGCCGTGGTGCAGCATGCGCAGCAGCATGGTGGCCTGCCACTGGTCCTGCTGCTCGCCGCCGGGGGTGCCGAAGGCCATCCAGGGCTTGCCCTCGCGCAGCACCATGGCCGGGGAGAGCGTGGTGCGCGGCCGCTTGCCGGGCTTCAAGCCGTTGGGCAAGGATTCGTCCAGCCAGAACATCTGGCAGCGGCTGCCCAGGCAGAAGCCCAGCTCCGGTATGGTCGGGGAGGATTGCAGCCAGCCGGCCGAAGGTGTCGCGCTGACCATGTTGCCCCAGCGGTCGATCACATCCACGTGGCAGGTATCGCCGCCGGAGGCGCCGAGGCGGGAGACGGTCGGCTCCCCGGTGCCGGCGGCCATGGCCATCTCGGTGCTGCGGCGCACGGCGGCGGCGTAGTCGGTGCGCGGCGCGATGCCGTCCGGGCTGCCGGGGCGGAACGCGTTGTTCGCGGCCTCGCCGATCAGCTGGCGGCGGGCGTCGTTGTAGGCGTCGCTCAGCAGCGTCGCCATCGGCACGTCGGTGAACATCGGGTCGCCGTAGAAGGCTTCGCGGTCGGCGAAGGCCAGCTTCTGCGCCTCCACGACGGTGTGGACGAAGCGCTCGCCGGCGGGGTCCATGGCGCCGAGTTCGAAGCCCTTCAGCAGCGCCAGGGTCTGCAGCAGGGCGGGGCCCTGGCTCCAGGGGCCGCACTTCAGCACGGTGTG
>CAIMOR010000051.1 GCA_903843125.1 uncultured Rhodospirillales bacterium | reverse complement strand
GCGGCGCCGATCCGCCAGGCCGCCGCCACCCGGCGCGACACCACCGCGCCGGACGGCGTCGCCGCCGTTTCGCTGACCGTGAACTTCCCGCTGGGCTCGGCCGCGCTGACGCCGGAGGCCGAGCGCGCGCTGGCGCCGCTGGGCCGGGCGCTGGCCTCCACCGACCTGGCCGGCTACCGCTTCCGCATCGAGGGCCATACCGACACGCTGGGCGACACCATGCTGAACCGCACCCTGTCGGAACGCCGCGCCATCAGCGTGCGCAACTACCTGGAGACGCGCTTCGGCGTGGCGCCGAACCGGCTGGAGGCCATCGGCTTCGGCGACAAGCAGCTGCTGGTCGACACGCCGCCCCAGGTGAACGAGCCGCGCAACCGCCGGGTACAGGTGCTGAACATCGGCAGCTGAGGCGGTGCCGCAGGCTTCCCCTTCGGCGCGCCTGGGCGGCCCGCTGCTGGTGCTGGCGGCGGCGCTGGCCACCGGCGCCTGGTGGTACGCCCAGCCGGTACCCTCACCCTCGCTGACCGCCGCCACCACCGTGGTGCCGCCCGAGGCCGACGAGGATGGCATCCTGGCGCTGCGCCCGGCCGCGCCGGTGCTGCGGCGCCTGGCCGGCGAGCACCGCGTCTACGTGCTGGTCTTCCCCGACCTCGCGAGCCAGGCCGCGGCGATGAACCGGGTGGCGGCGCTGGTGGAGAAGGCCGGCTTCGCGCGCGACCGCCTGGCCACCGCCGAGGAGCTGGCCAGCGCCATTGCCGCGCATGGCGACACGCCGGCCACCTGGTACCTGGCGCATGACTACGACGCCGCGGACCTCGCCCGCTTCTTCCGCCTGGCCGCGGCCGGCCCGCAGCCGCTCAGCACCGCCGAGGACGGGCTGCGCCGGCAATTGCCGCCGCTGCCGGAGACCGCCGGCGCCGAGGGTTTCGCGCTGCTGACGCTGACCGCCGCCGGCACCGACGAGCCAATGCGCGCGGCCGTGCTGCGGCACGAGGTGGCGCATGGCCGCTTCTTCACCCGCCCAGCCTTCGCCGCCCGCGTGCTGGCGCTGTGGCGCGAAGGCCTCAGCGCCGAGGAGCGCGACCTGTTCACCCGCTTCCTCGACCGGGAAGGCTACGACACCGGCAATGAGCGGCTGCTGGCGAACGAGGCGATGGCCTACCTCGCCTTCACCCCGGACCCCCGGCTGTTCCGGCCGGAGGCGATCGGCCTGGCGCCGGAGCGCGCCGCGGCGCTGCGCCTGCTGTACGCGCACGCGCTGGAGTAGTGCCCGCCGCCGCCGGGGGCTGCCGCGCGGCTATCGCGCCTCGCGCGTCGGCACCACCAGCGCCGTGGCCGAGACGGCGTTGCCCGTGGCGTCGGCCTGGCCCAGCGCGCCCGCCAGCGCCGCCAGCCAGGCTTCGGTGCGTTCCACCACCGGGCGCGGCGCGGCGTACAGCGCGCGGTCCGCCAGCAGCACCACCAGCAGGTCGGTGCCGAAGGGCTCGTCCACCACCCAGCCGTCGAAGCCCGGCGCCGCCTCGCCGAAGCGCTGGCGCTGGCCCGCCGCCATCGGCTGCGGCGGCACGATATGCGCCACCTGGCCGGAGCTGAGCAGGTAGCTCACCGCCAGCTGGCCGGGGCGGGCCGGCATGGCCAGGTCGAAGCGCACCAGCTCGCCCTTCTGCAGCGGCAGCTCGCCGACCAGGGCGCCGCCCGGCGCGCCGGCGGTGCGGTTGCGCAGCTGGTCCAGCACCGCGCAGAACGGGCCGTCGAAGTCCTGCACGCCGCCCTGCACCGCGGCCTCGGGCACCCGGTTGTCGGCCAGGGCCTGGTGCAGCGCGGCGGCGTTGTCGCGCCGCATCAGGCCGGCCAGGCGCAGCCCGGCCTCGCCCGGCACCGCCTGCACCAGGCTGCACGGCAGCGCGGCGATGGCCCGGGCGGCGGCGGCGAAGTCCGGCAGCGCCGGGGCCAG
>CAIMOR010000050.1 GCA_903843125.1 uncultured Rhodospirillales bacterium | reverse complement strand
GCGTGCGGGCCCACCAGCATGCCGTAGCCGCCGCTGCCCTTGCACAGCTTCACCACCAGGCTGCCCTCCCGCAGCGCCACGCGGGTCAGGCCACCGGGCACGATGCGGACTTCCTTGCCGCTCAGCACGAAGGGGCGAAGGTCCACATGCCGCGGCGCCACGCCCTTCTCCACCAACGTCGGGCAGGTGGAAAGCGCCAGCGTCGGCTGGGCGATGTAGTCGGCCGGCTTGGCCTTGATCCGCCCGGCGAAGTCGGCGCGCTCGGCTGCCGTGGCGTGCGGGCCCACCAGCATGCCGTAGCCGCCGCTGCCCTTGCACAGCTTCACCACCAGCTCGTCCAGGTGCTCCAGCACGTATTTGCGGTCGTCGTCGCGCTCGCACAGGTAGGTCGGCACGTTGGCGATCTGCGGCTCCTCGCCGAGGTAGAAGCGCACCATGTCCGGCACGTAGGGGTAGATGGCCTTGTCATCGGCAATGCCGCCGCCCGGTGCATTGGCCAGCGCGACGTTGCCGGCCAGGTAGGCGCCCATCAGCCCCGGCACGCCCACCAGGCTGTCCTCGCGGAAGGCCTCCGGGTCGAGGAACTCGTCGTCGATGCGGCGATAGATCACGTCCACCCGCTTCGGCCCGGCGGTGGTGCGCATGAACACGCGCTTGTCCTGCACCACCAGGTCGCCACCCTCCACCACCTCGATGCCCATCTCGTCGGCCAGGAAGCAGTGTTCGTAATAGGCGCTGTTGAACGGCCCGGGCGTCAGCAGCACCACGTTGGGGTCGCCCGGGCAGTTCGGCGGCGCGGCCTCCTTCAGCGTGGTCAGCAGTTCCTCCGGGTAGCGGGAGACCGGCGCGATGCGGTGGCGGTGGCACAGCCGCGGGAACAGCCGCAGCATCGCCTCGCGGTTTTCCAGCATGTAGGAAACGCCGGACGGCGTGCGGCAATTGTCCTCCAGCACGTAGAACTTGTCCGGCCCGGTCCGCACCAGGTCGATTCCGGCGATATGCGTGTAGATGCCGCCGGGCGGGGTGAAGCCGGCCATCACCGGGCGCAGCGCCTCGTTCTCCAGCACCAGGGCCTTAGGGATGCGGCCGGCACGGATGATCTCCTGCTTGCCGTAGACATCCGCCAGGAAGGCGTTGAGCGCGCGGACGCGCTGGGTCAGCCCGGTGGCCAGGCGCTGCCATTCGGCTTGCGCCATGATGCGGGGAATGATGTCGAACGGGATCAGCCGCTCCGGGTCGCCGCCTTCGCCATAGACGGCGAAGGTGATGCCGATGCGGCGGAACAGGTGCTCCGCCTCGCCACGCTTGCGCGCCAGTTCCTCCGGCGCCGTCGCGGCCAGCCAGCGCTGGATTTCGGCGTAGGCGGGGCTGGCGGCGATCTGGCCGGCCAGGCCGTTCATCTCGTCGTAGGCGGCAGGCGTTGGGGCCACTGTCGGTCGGTCTTCCCTTGGCCCCTGGGGGGAGCGGTGTTGGGGCGGTGTGCAGGCGTCGCTCAGGCGTTGGAACCCAGGATAGGGCATCACGGCAGCGCCCCCGAAGGCAAGGCGGGATGCGACTGATTCGGTGCTGCACAACACAACAAATGCCCACTTTGCGGGCAGTTGCGCAACCTGTGCCCAGGCAACGCCCCATGGACGCGGCTGGCATGCCCCCTATGCTGGGTTGGGACAGGCGTTGCCGAAGGGGTGGAGATGAGCGAGGGATCAACCGGTGCCGATGCCGTGGCGCAGGCGATGCGCGCTGCCGGAGTCGCCCGCGCCTATGGCGTGCCCGGTGGCGGCAGCAGCCTGGACCTGATCGCGGCCTGCAAGGTGGCCGGCATCCCCTTCATCCTGGCACGGCAGGAAACCGCCGCGGTGGTGATGGCGGCGGCCGAGGCCGAGGTGAGCGGCAGGCCGACCGCGGTGGTGGTGACGCGTGGCCCCGGCGTGGCGAATGCGGTGAACGGCATGGCGATAGCCAGCCTGGAACGTAACCCGGTGCTGCTGCTGGCCGATGGCTTCGGCGCCACGGAGCGCGCCTATGCCAATCATCAGTACGTGGACCACGCGGCCCTGCTGCGGCCGGTGGTGAAGGCCAGCGCTGCCGCGCTGGAGCCGGAAGCGGCGGCCGGCGCGATGACCGCGACGCTGCTGGCCACCGCGATGGCGGAACCGCGCGGGCCGGTGCTGCTGGAGTTGAGCGGCAAGGTGGCCAAGGCGCCGGCAGCCGCGGTGCCAACCGTGGCGGCGGGCGCCCAGGGGCTGCCGGATGTGACGGCGGCGCGGGCGCTGTTGGCGCGGGCGCGGCGGCCGGTGCTGGTGGCGGGGCTGGAAGTGCGGGCGCCGGAGGCCGCGGCGTTTCGCGCCTTGGCCGAGGCGCTGGGTTGCCCGGCGCTGGTCACCTACAAGGCCAAGGGCGCCATGCCGGATGCCCACCCGCTGTTCGGCGGCGTGTTCACCGCCAGCCATGCCGAGGCGGCGCTGGTGCATCAGGCCGACCTGGTGGTGCTGGTGGGGGCCGACCCGGTGGAGTTCTTCGCCCAGCCCTGGCGGTACGACGCGCCGGTGCTGGAGGTGGGGACCGCGCCGCGGCCGGTGCAGTATCGGGCACCGGAAGTCGCGTTGCATGGGCCGCTGGTGGAGGTGCTGGCCGCGCTCGCCGCGGACGTGGCGCCGAGCGCGTGGAGGCCAGCCGATATTGCCGCGGCCCGCGAAACCTGGGCGGCCAGCCTGCGCAACCGGGCCGGCGGCAATGCCGGGCTTTCGCCGACGGATGTGGTGGAACTGGCGCAGGCGGCGTGCCGGCGGGCGGGGCGGCACCCGCGGATCGGCGTGGACGCGGGCGCGCACATGTTCCCCTGCACCAGCTTCTGGCAGGCTGAGCAGCCCGGCGACCTGCTGATCAGCAACGGCCTGGCCAGCATGGGCTATGCGCTGCCGGCGGCGATCGGCGCGGCGCTGTACGACCCGGCGCGCGGCGCAGTGGCCTTCACCGGGGATGGCGGGCTGCTGATGTGCCTGGGCGAATTGGCCACGGCCTGCGCGCTGGGGGTGAAACTGGTGGTGGTGGTGTTCAACGATGCCACGCTGAGCCTGATCGACATCAAGAAGGAGCAGCGCGACATGCCCAGCGGTTCGCTCGGCTGGCCGGAGGTGGACTTCGCCGCCGTCATGCGCGGCTGCGGCGGATTGGGGCTGCGCGCGCGCGACGCCGGCGAATACGCCGCGGCGCTGGACCAGGCGCTGGCGCATGGCGGACCGGCGCTGGTGGACGTGCTGGTCGACCCTGGCAGCTACCCGGCGCAGATCAGGGCATTGCGCGGATAGCGCATGGAAGCCGGGCGCGGATAGCGCAGGGGAGCCGGGCGCGGATAGCGCAGGGAAGCCGGGCGCTTGTGAGGCGCCTACATCAGCGGCGAGCGGCGGTGCCAGTCGGTCGCGCGCTGGTAGGCATCCGCCGCCTTCAGCACCGTGCCCTCGGCGAAAGGCCGGCCGGCGAGTTGCAGGCCGACCGGCAGGCCACGGTCGTCGAAGCCGCAGGGGATGCTGATGGTCGGCAGGCCCAAGTAGTTGAAGGGGCGCGTGTTGGCCGAGACCGCCATGAAGCGCGACCAGTTGGCCGGGTTCTCGTCGATGTCGGTTTCCGCCAGCGTCGGCACGCGGGTCTTCACCGTCGGCGTCGCCACCAGGTCGAAGCCGGTCAGCGCTTCCGCGACGAACTGCTTCAGCAGCGGGCCGCGGCGGGACAGCGCCTCGACGTAGTAATGGCCGGGGATCGCGTAGCCGCCGAACAGCCGGGCGTTCAGGTGGATGGCGTAGTCCTGCGGGCATTCGCGCATCCAGTTGGCATGGATCGCGGCGCCCTCGACGCGGCTGAGGATGGCGGTGTAGGCAGCGACGGCCGGCATGCTGGCGGCGGCGACGTATTCCACCGTCGCGCCGCGATCCTTCAGCACCTGCAGCGCTGCTTCGAAGGCGGCCAGCACGGGCGCTTCGGCGTCCTCGAGGAACCAGGTGCTGCACACCGCGACGCGCAGGCCGCGCAGGTCGCCGGTCAGCGCGGCCTCGTAGTCGGGCACCGGCTCGCGCGCGCTGGTGGCATCGTTCGGGTCGTGGCCGGCAGTGATGGCGAGGAAGCGTGCGGCGTCGCGCGCAGTGCGGACGAGCGGGCCGACATTGTCGGCACTGAAGGAGAGCGGCATGACGCCGTGGCGCGAGACGCGGGTCTGCGTAGCCTTCAGGCCGGTGACGCCGCAGATGCTGGCGGGCAGCCGGATGGAGCCCCCGGTGTCGCTGCCGAGCGCGGCATAGAACAGCCGCCCGGCGACGCCGGAGCCCGAACCGGACGACGAACCACCAGTGCAGTAATCCAGGTTCCAGGGGTTGTGGCAGTGGCCGAAATGCGCGTTGTGCCCGGTGGGGTTCTGCGCGAACTCCGCCATGTTCAGCGTGCCCATGTCGATGGCGCCGGCGGCGTCCAGCTTCAGCAGCACCGTCGCGGTCTTGTCCGGCACGAAATCACGGCGGATCTTGCTGCCGCAGGTGCTGACCTTGCCGCGGCGGTAGTACATGTCCTTGTGCATCATCGGCACGCCGGCCAGCCTGCCGGCATTGATGCCGATGGCGCGGGCGTGGTCGGCGGCGGCGGCGGTGTCCAGCGCGGCCTCACGGTCCAGCCGGATGGTGGCGTTCAGCTTGGGGTTGTGGGCGTCGATCCGGGCCAGGCAGGCCCGCACCAGGGCTTCGGCCTTCACCTCGCCACGGGCGAAGGCGTCGGCCGCCTCGGTCATCGAGAGTTCGGCAAGGTCGCTCATTTGCCAGGCTCCTTGCACTGGCGCAGCGCGAGGTCGAAGGAGGACGGCTCGTCCTCGAACACCATGGTACCGCGCAGCTTTTCCACGTCGGCGATCAGCCCGGCCATGTCGGCCAGGCCAAGGCGCGCGGCGGGGTTGGGGCATTCCACGCCGCTCCAGCGACGGATCGCCTCGATGGTCGGCAGGACGAGGTCGGGTTCCATCTGGTTTGCCCCCTGGCTGTGCAATGGCGGGGCATGGTGTGCCCCGCCGGGTGGCTTCGCAAGGCGCGTGCCGCTACGGCGCGGTCTTGGCCAGGCCGATGGCGCGGGCGACCTCGCCGAGTGCCTGGTATTCGGCGCGGGTTGCCGCCGCCATGTCGGCACCGAGCTGCAGCCGATAGGTGGCGCCCTGCCCTTCCACCAGCTGGCGGAAGGCATCCGTGCGGGCGGCCTGGACGAACGCGGTCTC
>CAIMOR010000049.1 GCA_903843125.1 uncultured Rhodospirillales bacterium | reverse complement strand
CGTCCACCCGCGTCGCGCCCGCCAGCAGCGGGCGTAGCCGCTCCGGCCCATCCGGTGGGGTCAGCCGGCAGCCGTCGTGCCGATGGTGCAGCAGCAGCACCGGCAGCCGGGCCTGGCGCATGCCGGGGATGCTTTCCTCCACGTTCAGCCCGCCATTGCCGGCGGCCAGCAGGCCGGAGGTCAGCACCACCGCATCCGGCGCCTGGTCGCCCTGCAGTCGAGCCGCGGCATTGGCGGCGGAAAGGCTGCCCATGCTGGTGCCCACCACCGCCACGCGCTGCACCTGCCGGTGCAGCCCCGCGATGAGCTGGCCGAGGTCCGCGGCATGGGCGGCGCTGATCCGCCCGCGGTCGCGTTCGCGCCAGATATCCAAAGGCAGGTCCGGCAGCGCCACCAGCCAGCCAGCGGCCACGTAGTCGGCGCGGGTGCGTACCAGCTGGTTGCTTGCCGCGCCACGGATGGTGCCGGCGGCCGAAAGGTCCAGGCTGCCATCGCCGCCGGCCAGCAGCACCAGGGCGCCGCGCGGGGTGCCCTCGGGCGCCAGCAGCAGCACGCGCATCATGGTCTCGCCGCGCCCGGTCGGCAGGTCCAGCACGCGCTCCGCCGCCCTGGCGGGCAGCGCCGCCAGCACCATCAGCAGCAGCGCGGCGAGCCGGCTCACTTCGGCAGCATGCGCTCGGCCAACGTCGCCCAGTAGCTGGCGCCGGTGGGCAGCACCGCGTCGTTGAAGTCATAGGCCGGGTTGTGCACGTTCGGCTCGCCCGGCCCCCGCTGGCCACCGAGCATGATGTAGTTGCCCGGGCAGGCGTTCAGCATGAAGGAGAAATCCTCGCCCCCCATGGTCGGCCGTTCCATGTGCTTCACCTTGCCGGCGCCGGCCACCTGTTCGGCCACGTCGCGGGCCATCCGGGTGCTCTCCGCCTCGTTCACCGTGGCCGGGTAGGCGCGGACGAAGTTGACTTCCGCCTTCGCGCCGAAGGCGGCGGCGATGCCGTGGCAGATCTCGCAGAACTTCTTCTCCAGCAGGTCGCCGACCTCCGGCTTGAACCAGCGGGCGGTGCCCATCAGCTTCACGCTCTCCGGGATGATGTTCCAGGTGGAACCCCCGTTGATGTGGCCGATGGTGATCACCCCGGCCTCCACCGGCTCCACGTTGCGCGCCACGATGCTCTGCAGCGCGGTGACCATCTGCGCCGCGATCACGATGGGGTCGTTGCCCGTGTGCGGCAGCGCGCCATGGGCGCCGGTGCCGGTGATGGTCACGTCCAGGTTGGCCACCGCCGCCATGACGGGCCCCTCGCGCCACCAGAACTCACCCTCCGGCGCACCCGGCCAGTTGTGCATGCCGAACACGCGCTGCATCGGGAAGCGCTCGAACAGCTTCTCCTCCACCATCGCGCGGCCGCCACCCAGCGATTCCTCGGCCGGCTGGAAGATCACGTAGACGGTGCCGTCGAAGTTGCGGGTCTCCGCCAGGTATTTGGCGGCGCCGAGCAGCATGGTGGTGTGCCCGTCATGGCCGCAGGCATGCATCATGTTCGGAATGCGGGACGCATAGGGCAGCCCGGTCTCCTCCTGCATCGGCAGCGCGTCCATGTCCGCCCGCAGCCCGATGGCCTTGCTGCTCGCGTCCCCGTTGCGCCCCTGGCCACGGATGACGCCGACCACGCCGGTGCGGGCGATGCCGGTGACCACCTCGTCCACGCCGAATTCGCGCAGCTTGCTGGCCACCAGCGCGGCGGTGCGGGTCTCCTCGAAGCCGATTTCGGGGTGCATGTGGATGTCGCGCCGCCAGGCGGTCATTTCGTCGTGGTATTCGGCGATGCGGTTGATGATCGGCATGGGTCGGGTCCTGTGGTTCGGCTCAGGGTGCGGCGGCGGCGAAGGTCTGGGCAAGCCCCTGGGCGAGCGGCCGCGGCGCCACGCCCAATTCGCGTCGCATCGGCGCGATGTCGAAGGCCTTGTCCTCGGTCAGCCGGCGAATCTCATCGGCGCCGATCCGCGGCAGCCCGGGTATCAAGCGCGTCAGCGGCGCCAGCAGCCTGAGCGGCAGCGCCGGAATCGGCAGCACCGGCGGCGCCCGCAGCCCGGCGGCAGCGGCAACGGCGCGCAGGAACTCCCGGTAGGGCAGGGCGGTCGGCCCGGCGATGTCGAGCACCACCGGGCCATCCCAGGTGCGGTCCAGCGCCGCCAGCAGGCAGGCGGAAACGTCGTCCTGGTGGATCGGCTGCACCAGGGCGCGGCCGCCGCCCGGCAGCGGCGCCAGCGGCAGGCGCCGCAGCAGCGCGGCCAGGCGCTGCACGTTGTCCTCGCCCTCGGCGCCATAGATCATGGTGGGGTGCAGCAGCACGCCGGGGCGCCCGCTGGCCAGGAAGGCGGCCTCGCCGGCGCGCACGCCATCGCCATGCGCGTCCGGCCAGCGCGAATGCCGGCGGGTGCTGCCCATCAGCACGAAACCGGCCCCGGCCGGCGCGGCGGCCAGGATGGCGGCGGCATGGCGCGCATGGGCGGCCGAGGCCACGAGCCGGGCTCCGGCCAGCGCCGCCACCAGCGCCTCATGGTCGCGCAGGTCCGCCAGCAGCGGCGCGCCGGGCAGGCCCAGCGCCGCCCATTTGGCGCCATTGCGCACCACCGGCACATAGGGCGTGCCCCGCGCGGCCAGGGCACGGCACAGCGCGGCGCCGCTGCGCCCGGCAGCGCCGACGACATGGACCGGGCTCAGTTCGGCCGTCCGGCCGTGCCGGCGGGGCGCAGCAGGTTGTTCTGCGTCGCCGCCTGTTCGCGCATGGTCTGCACCACGGCGCCCACGACGGCGTGCGGAATGGTCGGCGCGAAGGCCGGGGCGCTGCGCCGCGTGGTCTCCAGGTAGCAGACGTAGCGCAGGCCCAGTGAGGCAATCCGCGTCGCCTGCGTCTTGTGCAGTTCCGGCCGCAGCCGGGTGAAGTTGACCATGCCGATGCCGCCGGCCCAGTCCAGCGCCGCCGCCGGATTGCTCAGCACATCGGCGGGCAGGGCGGGTGCGTCGCCGAACATGGCCGCCAGCCGCTTCAGCTGCGCCATGGCCTCCGCGCCCAGCGCCTCGCCGCGCTCCAGGCTGCCGGCCAGCTGCTCGATCACGCGGTCGCGCACCACGCCGCGCGCGTCGCGGTACAGGTGCGGCGGCAACTCGTCGGACATCAGGCGCCGTCGGGCCGCAGGAAGCCCAGGTCGCAGCCCTCCGGCGCCTGCAGCACCTGGTCGTGCGTCAGCTTGTCCCAGCCGCGCCTCGGCGCCGCCGGCCGCACCCAGGCGGCGCGCCGAGCGGCGAATTCGGCCTCGCTCAGCAGCACGTCGATGCTGCGTTCCCTCACGCTGAGCCTGATCCGGTCGCCGGACTGCACGAAGGCCAACGGCCCGCCCACGGCCGCTTCCGGGCTGATGTGCAGCACGATGGTGCCGAAGGCGGTGCCGCTCATCCGGCAATCGCTGATCCGCACCATGTCCTTCACGCCCTGCCGCGCGATCTTCTTCGGAATCGGCAGGTAGCCGGCTTCCGGCATGCCCGCTGGCGTGGTCGGCCCGGCGTTCTTCAGCACCAGGATATCGTCGGCGGTCACGTCCAGGTCCGGGTCGTCGATCCGGTTGGCCAGGTCGGCCAGGCCATCGAACACCACGCAGCGCGCCTCCTTCTCGAACAGCGCCGGCGTGGCCGCGCTGCGCTTGAGGATCGCCCCATCCGGCGCCAGGTTGCCGAACAGCGAGACCAGGCCGCCCACCGGAGAAACTGGTGTTGCGCGCGCATGGATGTACTGCCGGTCCACGAAGTCACCCGGCTCGTCAAGCTGCTCGCCCAGCGTGCGGCCATACAGGTCGATGCAGTCCAGGTGCAGCAGGTCGCGCATCTCGCGCAGCAGCATCTTCATGCCGCCAGCGGCATGGAAATCCTCCATGTAGCCCTCGCCGGTCGGCTTCAAATCCACCAGCACCGGCGTCGTCTCGCTGAGCCGGTCCAGGTCACGCAGGTCCACCTTCACGCCGACGCGGCCCGCGATCGCCGTCAGGTGGATCAGCGCATTGGT
>CAIMOR010000048.1 GCA_903843125.1 uncultured Rhodospirillales bacterium | reverse complement strand
ACCGCCTTCACCACCAACCCCGGCCTCGGCGGCAACGACAGCATCAACGCCGGCGACGGCAACAACGTCGTCCTCGGCGGCTTCGGCGCCGACAGCATCACCGCCGGCACCGGCAACAACCTCGTGCTGGGCGACAACGGCAGCTACACGCTGAACGGCGACGGCTCGGTCGTGCTCCAGAGCAGCGATACCATCGCCAGCACCGGCGGCGACGACACCATCACGGTCGGCAGCGGCCTCAGCTTCGTCATTGCCGGCGTCGGCAACGACATCGCCCAGAAGAACGGCAGCGGCGAAGACGTCATGATCGGCGACAACGGCACGATCCTGATCGACAGCTCCGGCCACTATACCGACGCCAAGACCGGCAATCCGGCACTCGGCGGCAACGATACGCTGGTCGGCGGCAGCGACCGCGACATCCTGCTCGGCGGCGCCGGCAACGACAGCCTGAGGGGCAATGCCGGCGACAACATCATGTTCGGCGACGGCGCCGAGGTTACCCGCAGCGGGCTGACCGTCACCGCAGGATCGATCGACCTGTTCACCGGCGGCAACGACACCTTGGCCGACGGCGCGGGCAACAACCTGATGGTCGGTGGCTACGGCAACAACCTGTTCTTCGGCAGCACGAAGAACGACATCCTGATCGGCAACTACGGCCGGGTGGTGTTCACCCGGTCCGGCCCGGACGCGCCGGAGAAGGTGGTTTCCTACATCACCACCGGCCAGGGCAATCTCGACCTGCTGCGGCTCGGCACCATCGACCTGTACAACACGGCCACCGGCAGCGGCACGGCTGGCGGCGCGCAGCGCAGCGGCGTAACCCTGCCGCCGCCACCGGCGGACACCGGCGGCAGCGGCGTGGAGGATTTCTTCGCCGCGCAGACCGGCAGCTTCCTGAACATCCTGCTGAACAGCCAGAGCGGCTTCGTCGTCCAGGAGCAGATCGAAGGGGACGGCGCGCCCTTCCCCGGCAACTTCAACCCGGTGACGCAGGACGGAAGCCAGGACCTCGCCGCCCTGCAGCCGGCCGCCCCGGCAGCCTCACCATCCGGCGGTGGCGAAGGCAGCCACGAGGACGTGTTGCTGGCCAGTGCCGATGCCCCGCCACCGGCGCCGCTGATGTTCGCCGCCGAAGGCGACTTGTCCGACGACGCCGCCGGCATGGCGATGGCCGGCGCCATCGCCTGGCGCTCGGTCAGCCGCAGTGCCGCCACGGAAGCGCCGCGCGGCGTGCTCGGCGGCTTGTTCCGCCGGGCGTCCGGCCGCTTCCGCCGCTGGGACCAGGCCAGCCATGAGTGACGTCGCCCTGGCCGGCGCTGCCACCAGCGGCGGCACCAACGCCAGCGCCAGCAGCGCGCAGCAGGTCTGGCTCGAACGCCAGTGCCGCCTGCTCAACGCCCGCGCCGGCCTGGTGGTCTGCCGGCAGGACGAGACGTATCGTCCCACCGCGCGCTGGCCCCACCAGTTGGCCACCGAACCGCTGCTGGAGCTGGTGGAACGCAGTTTCCTCGAATCGGCCGGGCTGTTCGGTGCGCTGGACCAGGCCGGCATCTATGGCCTGGCGCTGCCGCTGATGCCGCTCGGCGCCGTCGTGGCGGTGGCGGTGGCGGCACCGTCCGAAGCCGCGCTGGCGCCGCTGATGCGGCAGCTGGAATGGGGGGCCGCCGGCCTGGCGCTGGTGCTGGAACGTGCCGCTTCGGCCGCCACCACCGCAGCGCAGGGCCGCTTGGCCGGCAGCCTGGAAGCCCTGGCGGAAGTGCTGGCCCAACCCGGCCACGCTGCCGCCGCACTGGCGCTGGTGACCGACCTGGCCAACAGGTGCGGCTGCGAGCGGGTCAGCTACGGCGAAGTGCTCCGTGGCAGGATGCGGCTGGTGTGCATTTCCCACAGCGCCCAATTCGGCCGCAAGATGAACCTGGTGCGCCTGCTGGAACAGGCGATGGAGGAGGCCACCGACCAGCGTGCCATCCTCACCTTGCCGGTGGAGCGCCGGGATGCCGGGCTGATCGTTCAGGCGCACGAAAAGCTGGCGGCCGAGGAAGGCGCGCACGCCGTCGCCAGCGTGGCGCTGTACCAGGAAGGCCGGGCGGTCGCCGCGCTCACGCTCGAACGCCCGGCGGAACACCCCTTCGCCGCCGCCGAGCTGGACTGGCTGGAGAGCCTCGGCAACCTGGCGGCCGCGGCGCTGGAGGAAAAGCGTCGCAACGACCTGCCACTGCCCGCCAAGGCCTGGGCGTCGCTGCGTGCGGCGCTGGCGCACCTGCTGGGGCCGGGCCACGTGGAATGGAAGCTGGCGGCACTCGGCGTGGTGCTGCTGGGTCTGTTCCTCGGCTTCGCCCAGGGCACCTACCGGCTCTCGGCAACCGCCACCCTGACCAGCCGCCGCCAGCAGGCCGTGACGGCGCCGTATGACGGCTATATCCGCGGCGCCCCCGTCCGTGCCGGAGACCGCGTGGCAGCTGGCGCCCTGCTGGTGCAGTTGGACGACCGTGACCTGCTTCTGGACCGGTTGCGCCTGGGCGGGGAACTGGCGCGTACCGAGGCGCAGTACCAGCGCGCCGTCGCCGAACGCGACCGTTCGCGCATGAACATCGTCACCGCGGAGCGCGAGCAGTACCAGGCGCAGATCGCCCTGGTGCAGCAGCAGCTTGAACGCGCCCGCATGGTGGCCCCGTTCGATGGCCTGGTGGCCAGCGGCGACCTCAGCCAGCGGCTGGGCAGTGCGGTACAGAAGGGCGAGGTGCTGTTCGCCGTGGCGCCGTCCGACGAGTACCGCGTGGACCTGCAGATCCGGGAAAGCCGCATCGCGGACGTGCAGCCCGGCCAGCATGGCACCCTGTTCCTCTCGGCGCTGCCGCAGCGCGGCCTGCCTTTCACCGTCCACCGGCTGACCCCGCGCCTGGTGGCCGATGACGGCCGCAGCCACTTCGTGGTGGAGGCGCTGCTGGACGGCCCACCCGACGCGCTGCTGCAACCGGGCATGCAGGGCATCGGCAAGGTTGAGATCGGCCCGGCCCGGCTGGCCGCCATCTGGTCGCGCGACCTGCGCGAATGGCTGCGGCTGCTGCTGTGGACCTGGTGGGCCTGAGCGTGCCGGTGGCCAAGCAGCCATGAGCGGCGCGCTGTTCAGCCCGCAATGGTACCGCGTGGCGCCACTCCGGCCGCGCCTGCGCAGCCATGCCGGGGTGGTGCGGCAGCGCTTCCGCGGCGCCCGCTGGTATGTGCTGCAGGACCGCATCACCGGGCAGTTCCACCGCTTCAGCCCGGAAGCCTATGAGATCATCGGCCGGCTGAACGGCCACCTGACCATGCAGGAGGTGTGGGAGGCCGCCTGCGCCCGCCTCGGCGACCTGATGCCGACCCAGGGCCAGGTCATCGCCCTGCTGGGCCAGTTGCAGCAGGCCGACCTGGTGCAGGCCGACCGCATGCCCGATGTCGGCCGGTTGGAGCAGCGCGGCCGCCTGGCCCGCCAGCGCAGGCAGTGGCAGCGGCTGGGGTCACCGCTCGGCTTCTACGTGCCGCTGCTGGACCCCGAGCGCTTCCTGGCCGCCACCGCCCGCTTCGTCACGCCCGTCTTTTCCGCCTGGGGGCTGGCGGCTTGGCTGGCCGTGGTGCTGGCCGGGCTGGTGCTGGGGCTGCTGCATGCCCGCCCCTTCGCCGCCAACCTGGCCGACCAGGTGTTCAGCGGCCAGCATCTGCTGCTGATCGCGCTGGCCTATCCGGTGGTGAAGGTGCTGCATGAACTCGGCCACGCCTATGCGGTCAAACGCTGGGGCGGCGAGGTGCATGAGCTCGGCGTGATGATGATGGTGTTCTATCCGGTGCCCTTCGTGGACGCCTCGGCCGCGGTGGCCTTCCGCAGCCGGTGGCAGCGCGCCGTGGTGGGCGCCGCCGGCATGATGGTGGAACTGGCGGTGGCTGCCTGTGCCATGCTGGTTTGGGTGATGGCCGAACCCGGCGTGCTGCGCGCCACCGCCGCCAACCTGGTGGTGCTGGCCGGCATCTCCACGCTGTTCTTCAACGGCAACCCGCTGCTGCGGTTCGACGCCTACTACATCCTGTCGGACGTCATCGGCATTCCCAATCTCGGCCAGCGCGGGCCGCAGCAGATCGGCTACCTGCTGGCCACCCGGCTGTTCGGGGTGCGCGGCATTCCGCCGCAGGCCGCCACCGCCGGCGAAAGCCGCTGGCTGGTCGGCTATGCCGTGGCCGCCTTCGCCTACCGCATGACCGTGATGCTGGCCATCGCGGCGCTGATCGGCTCCCGCTTCTTCCTGGTTGGCGTGCTGCTGGCCATCTGGTCGCTGTTCATGGCCCTTGTCTGGCCGGCGGTGAAGCTGTTGCGACGGCCGCTGGTGGATGCCCGGCTGCGCCCGGTGCGCGGGCGGATCTATGGCTTCTTCGGCGGTCTGCTCGCGCTGCTGCTGGCGGCGCTGCTGCTGCTGCCGGTGCCGCTGGCCACGCAGGTGCAGGGCGTGGTCTGGGCCGGCGATGAGGCCGTGCTGCGGGCGCGTTCACCGGGCTTCGTCGCCGCGCTGCTGGCCGAGCCGGGGGAGTGGGTGACGGCCGGCACCCCCCTGCTGCAACTGCGCGACCCCGAGCTGGAGGAGCGGGTGCCGGTGATGGAAGCCGAGCTGACCCGGGCCGAGCGTGAGTACCAGGCGGCGCTGAGCGACCCCAACCAGGCAGTGGCGCTGCTCGATACCCTGCACTTCCTGCGGGAACAGCTGGAACGCGCCCGCCGCCAAAGCGCGGAGTTGCTGCTGCGCGCGGACCAGGATGGCGCCTTCCTGCTGGCCAATGCGCCGGACCTGGTCGGCCAGTACCTGAAGCGCGGCGACCGCCTCGGCTATGTCGCCGATCCTGCCCGCCTCTATGTCACGGTTCTCGTCCGCGAAGGCGATATCGAGCTGGTGCGCGACCGCACCAGCGCGGTGGACTTGCGCTTCGCCTCCAGCCCCATGGAGGTGTTGCCGGCCAGGGTGCTGCGGCTGATGCCCAGTTCCACGCAGGACCTGCCCAGCCGGGTGCTGAGCCTGGAAGGCGGCGGCCCCTTCGCGCTGGACCCCAAGGCGCATGGCGAGGCCGTGGCGTTCGAGCGGTTGTTCCGGCTCGACCTCGGCACCAGCGACCTCGCCGGACGCCGGGTCGAGGAACGGGTCCTGGTGCTGTTCCAGCATCCTGCCGAGCCGCTGGCGTGGCGCTGGTATCGCCATCTGCGCCGGGTATTCCTCAGGCAGTTCGGTGTTTAGCCCGCCGCTGCTGCTGGCCGGCTCGGCTTTGGAGCGGCCGCAGCGAGACCCCGCCCCGGGCCAGCCACTGGACCGCGCGGCGCACCAGGCGCTGGGCTGGCTGCTGCGTCCCGCGCTGGCGCGGCCGCTGCTGTTCCGCCGCCTGCTGCGCCCGCTGCGGGCCGAGGCAGCGCGGCTCGAGACACTTTCCTCCGCCGGCTTCACCGAGCACGTGGTGGCGCTGCGCCGCCGGGCGATGCGCGGCGAGCCGGCGACGGTGCCGGCCTTCGCCGCGGTGCGGGAGGCGGCGCGGCGCGCCATCGGCCAACGCCACTACGACGCCCAGATGCTGGGCGGCCTGGCCATGCGCCACGGCTGCATCGCCGAGATGCGGACCGGCGAGGGCAAGACCCTGGCCGCCACGCTGCCCGCCGCCGCCGCGCTGGCCCGGGTGCCGGTGCATGTGCTGACCGTGAACGACTACCTGGCCCAGCGCGACGCCGAGGCGATGGGCCCGGTCTACGCCCTGTTGGGGCTGAGCGTCGGCTGCGTGCTGCAGGGCATGCCCACCGAGGAGCGCCGGGCGAACTACGCGCGGGACGTGGTCTACGTCACCAACAAGGAAATCGTCTTCGACTGGCTGCGCGACCGCCTGGCGCTGCGCACGGGCGGCTCCGCGCTGCGCCTGCACGCCGAACGGCTGGCCGGTGCCAGCCCGCCTCCGCTGCTGCTGCGTGGGCTGCACTGCGCCATCGTGGACGAGGCCGACAGCGTCCTGCTGGACGAGGCGCGCACGCCGCTGGTCATCTCGGGCGACCGGCCACCGGACCCGCGCCAGGACGAAGCCTGGCGCCAGGCCCTGGACATTGCCGACCAGCTGAAGCCGGAGGTGGACTACACGCTGGCCCCCGGCCGGCGCGTCGCCGAGCTCACCACCGCCGGCGAGACCCGCCTCGCCAGCCTGGTGGCCGGGCTGCCCGGGCCGGCCTGGGCCAGCCGGCCGCACCGGGCGCAGCTGGCTCGCCAAGCCCTGGCGGCCACCTGCCTGTTCCAGCGCGACGTCCATTACCTGGTGGCGGACCGGCAGGTGCGGATCATCGACGAGGCGACGGGGCGCGTGATGCCCGACCGCAGCTGGGAACTCGGCCTTCACCAGATGATCGAGGTCAAGGAAGGCTGCCCGACGACCGCCGAGCGGGAAACCCTGGCCAGCGTGAGCTACCAGCGCTTCTT
>CAIMOR010000047.1 GCA_903843125.1 uncultured Rhodospirillales bacterium | reverse complement strand
TGGCCGGCCAGGGTCAGCGTCCGCGCTGCCTTGTCGTGCTCCACCATCAGCCCGTGCTGGCGCAGCAGGCCGGCCATGGAGGCGATGTCGGCCAGGTCCGGTGCGTTCCGCAACACCAGCGGCCCCTCGGTCAGCAGCCCCGCCGCCATCAGCGGCAGCGCTGCATTCTTGGCACCGCCGATGGCGATGCGGCCATTCAGCTGGCGGCCACCGCGAACGCGGATGCGGTCCATCGCGCGCGCCCCTAGAGCCGCGGCAGCGCGACGCCGCGCTGGCCCATGTACTTCCCGGCACGGTCGGCATAGCTGACTTCAGGGGCGTCCTCGCCCTTCAGGAACAGGAACTGGCAGATGCCTTCGTTGGCGTAGACCTTGGCCGGCAGCGGCGTGGTGTTGCTGATCTCGATGGTCACCTGGCCTTCCCATTCCGGCTCCAGCGGCGTCACGTTCACGATCAGCCCGCAGCGGGCATAGGTGGACTTGCCGAGGCAGATCACCAGGATGTCCCGCGGCACGCGGAAGTATTCCACGGTATGGGCCAGCACGAAGCTGTTCGGCGGAATGATGCAGACCGGGCCGCGGCGGGTGACGAAGCTGGTCTCGCTGAACGATTTCGGGTCCACCAGGGCGTTGTCGACGTTGGTGAATATCTTGAATTCATCGGCCACCCGGGCGTCGTAGCCATAGCTGGAAAGGCCGTAGCTGATGACGCCCTCGCGGCGCTGGCTCTCGACGAACGGCTCGATCATGCCGAGGTCGGCCGCCATGCGGCGGATCCAGTGGTCAGGCATGATGGGCATGGGCAATGGCCTATCCGGGGCGGCATTGCAGGCACGGCGTCAGGGCTGGCGCCGGCCAGCAACCAGGGCGCCAGCCCTTAGCCCAGCGCGGCCGCAGCGGCAACCTAAGCCTTGTCGGCCGGCGGCGGCGGCACCGGCGGCGGGGCCGTTTCCTCCCTGCCGTGCGTCGGTTGCTCGCGAGCGCGGGCCTGGGCCTTGCGACGGCGCAGGTTGGCCCGCAGCGCCGCGGCCAGGCGGGCTTCCCGTGCGGCCTGGGGCGGCGGCAGCGGCGGCTTGGCGGGCGGCTCATCGGTGGGCATGGCGGGTGCATGCTGGCATGCGGGCGCCCATATGGCCAAGCCGGGGCCTCGACCCGATCCCCTCCCCGGTGCATAGAAACCACCGAAACCATTGGGAACCGCCGCGATGACCAAAGCCGATATCGACCGCGTCCAGGCCTACCTCCGCCGCCTGCTGGGGACCGAGCGCATCAACCTGCTGGCTCCGGCGCGGGCCGGGCTTTCGGTGGAGGTTGCGGTACAGGACGAGGTGATCGGCACGCTGCACCGCGACGAGGATGAGGGCGAGGTTTCCTACTCCATCCACCTGACCGTGCTGGAGGAGGACCTGCCGCCGCTGCCCAAGGCCGGCGCCGCGCCCAAGCGCCGGCCGAACTGAGCGCGGCCACGGCCGCGCCACCGCCCACCCTCGCGCTGGCGGTGGCGTTGCCGGGGCGCTATTCCTCCGTCGAGCGTGGCCCGCAGGTTCAAGGGCGAGGGATCAATGAGCGAGATCGAGACGTATCGGCGGCGCCACGGCATCGCCCGGCATTTCGAGAGCCTGGGCGACAATTGTGAACTGGGCATGCTGCAGCGGGCCTGGGGGGTTGAGTACAGCAACCTGTTCCGCTGGGCGTTTTCCGAATCCTTCGAGAACACGGTCGCGCTGCTGCGCCAGCGCTGCGCCAATCTGTTCGATTTCGAGAACCTGGAGCCCTATGGCGGCGGCGACATGGTGCTGGACCGCAGCCACGGCATCGCCTTCCACAGCGGCATGCGCTCGACCCTGAAGCAGGGCCGTTGGCAGTTCGTCGCCGACGAGGATGCCCGCCTGGATCTCTATTCCGGCGAATACCAGAAGATGACGCACCTGACGCTGTCGACCAAGCGCAAGCTGGCGGAGGCGCGCAAGATCTTCGTATACAAGCGCAACGACGGCGTGACCGAGGCCGAAGCGCTGGCGCTGCACGCGGCGCTGCGAAGCTACGGCCCGGTTACCCTGCTGGTGGTCAACCGGGCCAATGGCGCGGACGCGGCCGGCACCGCCCGGGAGTTTCGGCCTGGCCTGTACCTTGGCCATGTCGACCGCTTCGCCGACTATACCAGGGCGGGGGACGCCTCGGTCGAATCCTGGTTCAGCGTGCTGGCGCGGGTTGTCGAGCTGGCCGGCCTGGCCGAGCCGCCGGCGGCAACCGCCTCGCTGTGCGAGCAGATCGAGCGGGCGATGGACGACCCGGCGCTGCTGGAGGGCATCCGCCGGGAGGACGTGCCCTTCGGCGGCTACCGCAAGCTGCAGACCGACCTGGCCAAGCTGGGCTGGGACGACGCGCAGATGTTCCGCTCCTACCTCACCTTCGGCTATTTCGAAGGGCGCTACTGGCAGGGCGGCGAGGATGAGCCGCCCTTCCCCGACGCCCCGCTGGATCAGCTCGACCATCTCTACCGGCTGCAGATCCAGCCGACCGCGCTGGCCTTGTTGACCAGCCGGCAGGACGCCCTGGTGGGCACCTACAGGGGCTTCGTGGCGGCGGTGATGCTGGGCGCGCCGGCGGACCTGCAACGGACCTACTACGAACCGCTCCGCAGCCGCCCCGGCTTCGCCACCTTCCGCGACCGCTGCGGCAGCCTGTTCAGCCGATTCTTCACCCAGGCCGCGCATCCGGACTTCGCCGACTACATCCTGGCCCGGAAGGCTGCCGACAACCTGCTCGGCTGGCACCCGCAGGTGCTGCAGGCTACGGTCGCCCGCCACATGCAGGAATTTCCCGACCTGCGGGAGCGCCTGGCGGTGCTTGTGGGATGAAGCGCGCGGCGGCCCGGAATGGTGCCGCCAGGCAGGACTGAACGCCAGACCTCACGCTTGCCGGCTGGTATCAGCCCTGGCCGGCCGCCTCATGGACGACCTGCCCGCCAACCAGGGTCATCACCGCCTCGATATCCTTCAAGCCGGCCAACGGCACCGTTAGCGGGTCCGCCGAGAGTACCGCCAGGTCGGCCAGCTTGCCGGGTTCCAGGCTGCCCTTGCGGGCCTCATCCAAGGTCAGGAAGGCGCCGTCATTGGTGGCGGCACGGATGGCGCGTTCACGGCTGATCGCCTGGACCTCGCCCACCGGCCGCTGGGTATGCAGGCTCATTCGCCCGACCGATTGCCACATGGGGTAGAACAGCGAAACCGGCACGTTGTCGGTGGCGAGGGAGAATCGCACGCCGGCCTCGTCCAGCCAGCGCAGCGGGCTGATGGCGTCCTCGTCCGGCAGGCCCCAGCGGTCCTTCAGCAGGTGGCCTTCCTTGTAGACGTAGCGGTTGGTGTGGGTCGTCAGCACCAGCCCCAGGTCGCGGATGCGCGCCACCTGCTCGCGCGTCAGCACGGAGATATGCCCCAGCACCCAGCGCAGGTCGCGAATGGGCACCACGGCGTTCACCTCGGCGTAGAGGTCCAGCATGTTGGGCCAGATGCCGACCACGCGGATGCCGTTGCGGGCGCAGGCCACCAGCAGCTCCTTCGCCCGCGCCCGCTCCAGCCCAAAATCGTAATTGAAGCCGGCCCAGCCGGTATAGGGCGCCGCCCGGGCGCGCAGCGCATTGTCCGGCGTGCGGCCGATCTCGCAGATCAGGCAGCTCATGCGCAGCATGTCGTCGCCCAGGCCGCGCCCGGCCAGCCAATGCGCCCAGCCCTCCACCACCGGCGCCAGCGGCGCATCCGGCGCAATGCCCCGCCAGTCCGGGCTGAACACCAGGTGGGAGCGCATGGTCAGCGCCCCCGCCTCGTGCACCTGCCGGTAGGCGCGCAGCAACTCGCCGGCCACGCCATGTTCCTCGAACACGCTGGTGGTGCCGAACATGTGGTAGGCGCGGGCCGAGCGCGGCAGCGCCGCCGCCCGCTGCGCCACCGTGAAGCCGGGCGCCATGCCGAACAGCGCCAGTTCCACCAGCGGCACGAAGCCTGATTCGTAGAATACCCCGGTCGGCTCGCCGCGCGCGTCATGCTCGATGGTCACGGAAGCGTCGGGCGGCGGTGTGTCCCGCGTCACGCCCGCCATCGCCAGCGCCCGCGAATTGGCCATGCTGACAAGTGGCAGCGTGTGCCGCCAATAGCCCCAGATCGGCCGGATATAGACCGGGTTGTCCGGCGCCACCTCATCCAGGTCCTGCCGGGTCGGCCAACGCGCCTCGGCCAGGCTGTCCGGCAGGTCGAAGTAGAACGGCGGCTCGCCCACCGGCATGGTGACGATCCATTCGCCCGGCCGCGCCGCGCGCGCCAGTTCCGCAATGCGCGCCTTCACCGCGGCCACCGAGCGCGCCCCGGCCAGCGAGGGGAAAACCTGCTTCAGCCCCTCGCGGTCCATGTGCGCATGGCCGTCGATCAGCCCCGGCAGCACGGCTCGCCCGCCCAGCGGCACCACCCGCGTGCCGGCGCCCTGGTGGCGTGCCACCATCGCCGCCTCGCCCACCGCCAGGATGCGCCCATCCCGCACCGCCACGGCCTCGGCGATGGTGAAGCGCGCATCGGCGGTGATGACCTTGCCGCCGGTCAGGATCAGGTCGGCTTCGCGGTAATCGCCCATGGCCTCAATCCAACCTTTGCAAGCGGCCAGTGCGGACCATCTCCGCCCAGCGCGCGACATCAGCGCGGAAATAGGCCGCGAAGCCGGCCTGCGTGGCGGGGATGGGCTGCGCCGCGGAAAGCCGCAGGCGCTCGCGCACCGGCGCCGCCTGCAGCGCCTGCAACGCGGCCGCCTCCAGCCGGCGCAACGCGTCGTCAGGCAGGCCGGCGCGGACGAACAGCCCGGTCCAGGTGACGAATTCATACCCGGGCACGCCCTGCTCGGCCACCGTCGGCACGTCCGGCAGCACGGCCGAGCGTTGGGCGGAAGTGATGGCGATGGCCCGCACCGCGCCACCATCCACCTGGCCATAGGCCGAGGCCATGATGTCCAGCAGGGTATCTATCCGTCGCGCGATCAGGTCCGGATAGACGGCGCCCGAGCCGCGGTAGGGCGCGTGCAGCAACTCCACCCCGGTGGCCGCCGCCAACAGCACACCCGCAAGATGGCTGCCCGTGCCGGGGCCCGAGGAGCCGTAGCTGATGCTGCCGGGGTGCGCTCGTGCCGCCGCCAGCAGGTCCTGCAAGTCCCGGTAGGGCGAGGCCGGCGAGACCACGACCAGCGACGGGATGGCCCCCACGCCGGACAGCGGCACCAGGTCCGTCAATGGGTCGAAGCTGAGCGCGAGCAGCGACGGGGCCGAGGCCAACCCGGCGCCGGTGAACAGGATGGTGTGGCCATCCGCCCGCGCCTGCTGCGCCACATAGGCCGCGCCGACATTGCCGCCGGCGCCCGCCCGCGTCTCGATCACCACGGTCTGGCCCAGCGCCTCGGCCATCGCCGGCGCCATGACCCGCGCCAGCACGTCGATCGGCCCGCCCGGCGCATAGGGCACCACCATGGTCAACGGGCGGTCGGGAAAGGCGACGGCGGGGTGAGCCAGGACCAGCAGGGCCAGGCCAAGCCAAAGGGCAGGGTATCGTCGCATGGAGCCTCCCGCGCGGCATGCTGCCGCCAAGGCCGCCCAGCGGGCCGGCCACGCAGGATGAGGCCACGCACCGGCCGTGTGAAGCCGCCGGCTCTCGGCACGGCGGGTAAAGTGGTGGTGGCGCCGGACGAGGCCGATATGCCGCCGGCATCGGGAGGGCCTTGTCGGCGCGCCGCCAGCGCCTGGTCCTGCACCGAGACGTTGGCCGAAGTTTGCCCCGCCTTTGGAAGCCTTCAGCGTCTCCCGGCCGGCTTCCGTTGCGCGTGGCCCGGCCTGTCGATCGCGTGCCGGTTGCGCAGCGGCCGCTGCCGGCGCTGTTCCGGCCGCCACGGGATCAGGCTCAGGCCGCCCCAGCCACGGCGCCCAGCGTATCATGCACGATCCGGCCATCCACCATGGTCAGCACCGCCCGGATCTCCGGCAGCTGATCCTCGGCGCACAGCAGCGGGTCCGCCGTCAGCGCGGCCAGGTCGGCCAACTTGCCGACCTCGAGCGAGCCGCGCTCGGTTTCCTCGAAACTCAACCAGGCGCCGTTGCAGGTGGCAGCGCGCAGCGCCTGTTCACGCGACAGCTTCTGATCGGCCGGCGGCACCGCTTGGCCAAAGCGGTCCTGCCGCGCCACCGCGTGCCAGATGGAATGGAACAGTGAGGGCGGCGCGTTGTCCGAGGCCAGCGTCACCGGCACACCCAGGGCCATCAGCCGCGCCAGCGGCACGTGATCCGCCGCCTGCGCGGGCGGGCCGCGGAAGCCTTCCTTGTAGATGTAGCGGATGGTCAGCGGCGTGATCACCAGGCCCAGCCGCGCCGCCGCTTCGCAGCGCTGCTCGGACAGCGGGCCGGTATGCTGCACGATCCAGCGCCGCCCGTTCAGCGGCACCTGGCGATCCACCTCCTCCAGCAGCTCGATCAGGTCCGAGGCGATGGCGACGCATTGCATGTCGCTGCGCGCGGCGGCCAGCAGCACCTGGCGCAAGGGCTCCAACGCCAGCGAGGAATCGTAGTTGAACCCCGCCCAGCCGGTGTAGGGCGCGGCGCGGGCACGGACCAGATCATCAGCCGCGCGCCGATGGTCCACATAGAGGCCGTTCAGCGACAGCATCGGGTCGCCGATGCCAGCCGCCCAATAGGCCCAGTGCTCCAGCATCTCCGCCGGATCGGCACCGGCCAGCCGGTCCCAGGAAGGGCTGTGCGTCATCCGCACCCGCACCGACATCTCCCCGGCGCGGTGGCAGGTGCGGTAGCTGCGGAAAAGCTCGGCCGAGACGCCATGGCCCTCATACACGCCGGTGGTGCCGAGCGCGTTGTACGCCGCCATGGAACGCCGCACACCAGCGCGCCGCTCGGCCGCGGTGAAGCGATAGGCGTGGTCGAGCATGACCAGTTCGGCGACCGGCATGGCGCCGCGCTCGCTGATCAGCCCGTCCAACTCGCCATCGGCGTCCCGCCCCAGGGTGACGCTGGCTGTGGGCGGCACGCTCCCGGCATCCAGGCCGGAGGCCGCGAGAGCCAGCGAGTTGGCGGCCGAGACCAGCGTCTCCGGCCCTGGCGCATGCCGCCAATAGCCCCAGATCGGGCGGATATAGACGGGGTTGTTGGGCGAGACCTGGTCCAGTTCCCGCCGCGTTGGCAGCCGGCCTTCGCGCAGCGTCGCCGCGCCGTCCCAGAAGTAGGGGGGTTGTCCCACCGGCGTGGTGACAACCCAGGCGCCCGGCGGCGCCGCGCGCACCGCGACTTCCACCTGCTGCAGCACGTCGTCGATGCTGCGGCATTCCGCCAGCGATGGACCGAGCTGCTTCAGCCCCTCGCGGTCCATATGCGCGTGGGTGTCGATCAGCCCCGGGATCACCGCGCGGCCACCAAGCGGCATGACCCGCGCCTGCGGCCCCGCAGCCGCCAGGCACTCTGCGGTGCTGCCGATGGCCTGGATGCGGCTGCCGCGCACCACCAACGCCTGGGCGATGCGGGAGTGCGGGTCCAGCGTGATGACCCGCGCTTCCGTCAGGACAATGGGGACGTCTGCGTCGCGCATCCGCGGCTAGGCCTTCGGGTAGAAATCGGTGGTGAAGGCGGCGTCGACGAACTGGTCGAGGTAGCCCGGCCCCATGACCCCGCGCGCGAAGGTGGCGAAGCGGCGCAGCGAGGCGATGGTCGCCGGCGTCCATTCCTGCACGTAGTCGGCGTTCATCCGCTCGGCCAGCATGCCGGCCTGGCTCGCGTCGAAGCCCTGCGAGGTGATGTAGGATTGGTAGACCTGTGGGTTGGCCTTCACGTAGGCCACCGCCTCCACCCAGGCCTCGGCGAAGCCGCTGAGTACGCGCGGATTGGCGTGCATGTAGGTGTCGTTGGTGGAGAACCCGATCCACAGGAAGTCGTCGCCCACCTTCTCGCGGTAGATGTCGCTGAGGTTGCCGAGCGAGCGGAACTTGCCGGAGAGCAGTGAGCGCGAGGCCACGGGGTCGAACATCAGCGCGGCATCCAACTCGCCGCGCTCCACCAGCGTGGGCAGCAGGCCGGGGCCGGCGAATTGCAGCCGGCCGGTCTCGGCCGGGTCGTAGCCGTAGTAGTTCTTGGTCAGCACCCGCAGCAGCACGGTCGCGGTGCCGGCGGCGCCGGCGAAGGAGCCGATCTTTCGGTCCGCCAGGTCCGCCAGCGTGCGCAGCGGCGAATCCTTCCGCACCATCACGTCCAGCGAAACGCCGCGCCCGACCGGCATGAACATGACCACCGGGATGTTCCTGGAGCGGAACTGCGCGATGGCGGTCCAGCCGCCCGAGCCGATGTCCACCTGCGCGCCGCGGATGGCGGTGAACACCGCGTCCAGCGTGGGGTAGGTGCGGGATTCCACCAGGATGTCGCGCTTGCGGTCCATGCCCTGCGTCTTCAGCACGTCCAGCACGATCTGCACCTGGGATTGCGCCAGGCCGCCCACCTGCACCACCGTGGGCGCCGCCGTGGCCCGCCGCAGCGCCGGCACCGCCAGCGCCGCGCCGGCCAGCAGCGTCCGGCGCCCCGGCATGATCAAGCCCTGTGCCATGTTCACTCTCCTGCGTGGGGCTGCACCGGGGCGTCCTGCCCGCCGGTGATGTCGAGGAAGCGCCGCACCACCACGCGGTTCAGCGCGAACAGCGCATCGTCGTCATGGTCGCGCGGCCGCGGCAGCGGCACCGCAATCGTCTCGTGGATGCGGCCCTCGGCCATGATGACGATGCGGTCGGCCAGGAAGCTCGCCTCGAAGGCGTTGTGGGTGACGAAGACGATGGTCTTCCGTGCCTCCGCCCAGATCCGCAGGATGTCCGCGCGCATCTTCCGCGCTGTCAGCTCGTCCAGCCCGCTGAAGGGTTCGTCCATCAGCAGCACCTGCGGCTCTATCGCCAGCGCGCGCGCCAGGGCCAGGCGCTGGCGCATGCCGCCGGACATCTGGTGCGGAAAGTAGCCGCGGAAGCCATCCAGCCCAACCATGCCGAGCCAGCGGTCCTTGCGTCCGGCCCATTCGCCCTGGGGCACGCGGGCGGCGGTCAGCGCGAAGTCGATGTTCTGCTCGGCGCTGCGCCAGGGCAGCAGCCGGTCCTCCTGGAACAGGTAGCCGACGCGCAGCGCACGGGTGGCGCCGGCGGCATGGCCGTCGATGGCAACCTCGCCGCCATGGGTGCGGTCCAGCCCGGCCAGGATGTTCAGCAGCGTGGACTTGCCGCAGCCGGAAGCGCCCAGGATGCAGACGAACTCGCCTTCGGCAATGTCGAGGTTGATGTCGCGCAGCACCTGCAGCGCGGCGCCACCGGCGCGGCGTGGCGGGAATTTCTTGCTGAGCCCGGTGATCCGGATCATCGGTGCTACGCTCACGCGGAGACCGTCGGGCGCCAGGCGAACAAACGCCGCTCCAGCACCTTGAACAGCACCAGCTCGATGAACAGCATCACCAGCGTGAACAGCAGCGTCCAGGCCAGCACCTGGCGCATGTCGGCCAGCTGGTACCAGTAGTACAGCTGGAAGCCGACGCCATCCGGCCGGCCCAACAGCTCGATCAGCACGGCGATCTTCCAGATGACGCCGAGGCCGAAGCGCAGCGACGCCATGACGTAGGGCAGCACCTGCGGCAGCACCACACGGTACAGCACCAGCCAGCGGTTGGCGCGGAAGGCCTGCGCCATCTGCAGCAGCCGTGCGTCGATGTTCTTCACGCCCTCCCAGATGTTGACGGTGATGGAAGGCGCGCCGGTCAGGCCGATGGCGACCACCGCCGCCCACTCGTTCAGCCCGAGCACGATGAAGCAGACCAATCCGTAGCACAGGCTGGGCACCGCCAGCGCGATCATCACCCAGATATCGAGCGTCTTTTCCGCCAGCCGGGAGAGACCCATCAGGATGCCGAGTGGCGCGCCGATCACCATGGCGATCAGCAGGCCACCGGCCACGCGCAGCATGGTGATACCGAGGTGCTTGAAGACGCTGCCATTGGCGATGTTCTCTAGCAGCGCCGTGCTGGCGGCGAGTGGGCCGGGGAAGAGGTCGTCCGGCAGGTAGCGGCTCAAGGCGGTCCAGGCCGCCAGGGCGCAGACCACGGATACCAGGCGCAAGGCAAGCTCACGCATGCGCAGACCCGGCGCGAGTGTCTTCGCACGCCAGCGACGCAAATGCCGATTTCTGTGCAGGTCGCAACGCCGTGCCTCCCCCTCGCCGGGCGGGTGCCGGCCCCTGGATGGTAGTGACGGTTGCACCCAGCAATCCAGCCGAAGTTTTCGGCACGTTCTGCAGCCCCTGCGTCGGATTGCCCCGGCGACGGGCAGGCTTGCACGACATTGCAGGTTCAGCATGCGCACTGCGTTGCCGATGGAGGCCCGCTGGCAGCCCTCGTGTCTGCATGGGCGTCCGCGCCGGATGGCGCGCGGCTTGCTCAGCGAGCCGTGGCAGCCCGGGAGCATGTTCATGCGGCATCGTACCTTCGCACGGCTTTGGCCGGCGCTCGCTGCACTGCTTGCGGCGACGATCCCCGCTGCTGCGCAGGACCGCTGGCCCGAGCGGCCGCTGCGCCTCATCGTGCCCTATGCTCCCGGTGGCTACACCGATGCTGTCGGGCGGCTCACCGGGCGTTACCTTGAACGGGCGCTCGGCCAGTCCGTCGTGGTCGAGAACCGCGCTGGCGCCGGAGGAATCGTTGGCACCGAAGCGACCGCCCGTGCAGCGCCCGATGGCTATACCTTCTGCATGTGCAGCGTCGGCGCCGTATCGATTGCGCCGGTGGCCGATCGGGTCAATTACGACCCCGTTGCCGATCTAGGCCCGATCAGCCTGGTGAGCGCGATCCCGCAGATGGTGATCGTGAACCCTGCTGTCCCAGCGCAGACCTTGGCCGAGTTGATCGCCTTCGCCAGGGCCAATCCGGACCGCCTGAACTATGCGTCCAGTGGTGTTGGCGGGCTGATGCATTTCTCGGTGGAGCTGTTCCTGGCCAGGACCGGGGTGCACATGACCCATGTGCCGTATCGCGGCGGGGCGCCGGCCACGCTGGCCGTTGTCACCGGGGAGGCGCAGCTGACCTTCACAAACATGACGGATGCACTGCCGCAGGTGCAGGCCGGCACCGTCCGCGCCCTGGCCGTGACCGCGCTGGAGCGATCCAGCTTCGCACCCTCGGTTCCCACGGTCATCGAGGCTGGTCTGCCGGGCTTCAGCGCGGAATCCTGGAATGGCATGATCGGCCCCGCGGGCCTGCCTGAGCCCATCGTCCGGCACCTGTCCGGGGTGCTGGCCGAGATGGCGCGAAGCCCCGAGGTGATCGCAGGCATGGCTGCCGTCGGTGCCGTCCCCGTCGCAACAACGCCAGAGGAGTTCGCCGCCCGAATTCGTGCGGAACTGGAGCAGTGGCGAGAGACACTGCGGCAAATCCGCAGCCGCTAGGTGCTCGGCGTGGCATGGCAATGGACAGATGGCCTGAGCCAGGCCGCGATCCTGGGCCCGGGGTGGCGGCAAGCGTCCTGGTGATCACCGTACCGTTCTACTGTTGGCAGACCCCGGATGCGCTCAGCGATCCTTCGGTCGATGCCCTACCGGCTGACGCGCACGCCGCGCTGACGCTGTCAGTTCGCACAGCGCGGGCGTCGGGTGCTTGCAGTGATCCCAGTGGGCGCTGAACGGCCACGAATTTCGAGGATCGGAGGCAGGTTCTTTGGTAGCCGCGAAGGACCGGCGCAGCCAGATGAACGAATACATGGTCCCAGGCTGAACGCCCGTATTGCCTTCACCCTTTGGCATGGGCACCTTTGCAGACTGGAAAAGCCGGAAGGTGTCGAGGTGTTTGCCGATTACCCAGAGGCGCATGCCATCCCTGTCGGCCAGCCGACACGGTTTCTGAGCGACCGCAACGAGGACATGTTGGCGGCGACGCCAGAGGAGATGCGCTCTGGACCGAGGGAGCCCGTGCTGGACGCCTCCGCAAATCACGGATTGCCGGTGATATCGGCATGAGGAGTTGGGTGCGTCGCTGGACAAGCCGGCTGTCGCCGGCCTTGGGCGTGATCCTGTTGCTGCTGGTGTGGTGGGCAGTGGCGCGGTCTGGCTTGGTGCGCCCAATCCTGCTGCCGCCGCCGGCGGACGCCTGGGACGCACTGGTCCAGGGCATTGCCGATGGCGGCCTGACGCAGGATTGCCTGGTGACATTGCAGCGCACCGTCGCGGCGTTCCTCATCGCGGCAGTCATCGCCATTCCCGTGGGGATACTGCTGGGCGCGAATGTCGCGGTGTATCGCTCGATGGAGGTGGTGATCGACTTCTTTCGCTCGACGCCGGCTTCCGCGATGTTCCCGCTGTTCCTGGTGGTTTTCGGCATCGGCGATGGCACCAAGATTGCGGTCGGTGCCTTTGGTGCGGCCTTGGTCATCCTGTTCAACGTCGCCTATGGCGTGATGAATGCCCGGCGAACGCGGGTGCTCGCGGCGCGGGTGATGGGCGCTTCGCGACGGCGCGTGCTGGTGGACGTCTATTTCTGGGAGTCATTGCCGCAGACCGTCGTGGGCCTGCGCAACGGCGTCTCGCTGGCCTTGGTGATCGTGGTTGTGGCCGAGATGTTCATCGGCTCAGCCGATGGGCTGGGCCACCGGCTGATCGAGGCGCAGATGATGTTCGAGATGCCCGGCATGTACGCGACCATCTTCACCGCGGGCATGCTCGGCTACGGCATGAACTGCATCTTCCTGTTCGCCGAGCAGCGTTGGCTGCACTGGGGCGGTAAGTAGCCGATCACCTGTCCAGCGTGATCAGCGCCTGGCTGGTCTCGACGTGCTCGCGCAGCACGCCCTGGGCGGTGGAGAAGTCGATGAAGGCCTGAAAATCGCGGCGGTCCTGCGCGGTGAGATCGCTGACCATCATGAACTTCGGGATGCCGATCTCGGTGATCAGGTCTGGCGGGATCGAGGTATTGACCTTGAGGCTCTCGCGCGCACTCGGGTCCGTGGCGATCACGGCAACGGCCTTGCGGATCGCCGCGGCATAGCGCTTCGCCACATCCGGCTTTTCCGCCACGAACTTGCCGTGCAGCGCGCCGCCGGCGCCGAAGGCCAGCGCTTCCTTGCGGCCGAGGATGTAGGTGGCGATGACGCCGGTCTCCAATTCCACCGCGTCGCCGCTCCGCTTCAGGATGGTGCCGGCGGGCTCCAGCACGTAGCCGGCATCGAAGGTGCCGGCCCGCAGCGCACCGACATGCATGGAGACGGCCAGGTCGGTCAGCGTGTAGTCGCGCCGCTCCTCCAACCCGTTGGCCTTCAGCACGGCCCGCGCCATGGACATGTTGGCCGGGCCGGAGGCGGCCATGATGTTGCGCGCCTTGCCTTTGAGATCGGCGATGGAGTTGACGTTCAGGCCCTTGCGGACCATGAAGGTTTCCTGCCGGTTGGCCGCGTTCTGCCCGTTGAGCGAGATGTAGCGGACCAGGCCGGGTTCGCGCAGGTTGATGTTCAGGGATTCGATGGTGACGATCGCGGCGCCGGCATCCAGGTCGCCGGTGACGAAGCTGTTGAGGATGACCGTGCTGCTGGCCATGGTGGTCGGCACCACTTCGATATTCTGCTCGGCGAAGAACCCGCGTTGCTGCGCCACCCAGAAGGGTAGCGAGGCCGAGACCGGGAAGACGCCGACGCGCACGCGGTCCGCCGCGGCATGGGCGCGGCGGGCGCCGAAGGCGGCGGTGCCGGCGGCCGCGAGGGCCAGGCTTCGACGGGTAACGCTCATGTCGGCGATCCTTCAGGCGGTGGCGAGAAAATCGAGCACGACGCGGTCGTGCTCGGCGTGATTTTCGAACTGCGCCCAGTGGCCGGTGCCGGGGGTGCAGTGGTAGCGGGCACCTGGCACCTGGCTGGCGATGCGCTCACCCAGCACCGGCGGCGTCAGGTTCTGTTCGCCCCAATAGACCAGCGTTGGCGCGGTGATGCTGCGCAGGCCGGCATCGGTCAGCGCATGGCGCATCGGCGCTTCACCGCCGAGGTAGTGCGTGATGACCTGGCGCTGCGCAGCGTTGACCGCAGGGTCCTGGTAGAAGCGCTGGCGCACCGCAACCGCTTCGTCCGGCACAATCGCAGGGTCGGCTACCAGGCGCTCCACGCGCTGGCGCATGGTGGCCCAGTCCGGGTTGGCGAGGCAGGCGAGCGAGGCCTCGCGCAGCTTGGTGAACGCCATCGGCACGTAGCCGGGAATGCTGCCGGCATCCGGCACATAGCCCATCGGTACCGTCAGGATCAGCTTTCGCACGCGCCTGGGGTGCCGCATGGCCAGCAGGGCCGCGACCCAGCCGCCCAGCGACTGGCCCTCGACATGCGCGCTTTCCTGGCCAAGCGCATCCATCAGGTCGAGCACCTGGGCAATGAGGCCCGGCATGATCTCGGGATCGAAGTTGTCGGTGTCCGAGGCGCCATGCCACAGAAAGTCCGGTGCGATGACGTGGTACCGGGCGCCCAGCGGTTTGATGTTGCGCACCCAGTTCTCGGCGTGCCCACCGGTGCCGTGCAGCAGGATCAGCGAGGGCCCGCTGCCGTATTCGATGATGCGGGTACGATGCCGGTTGCCGACGAAGCGGACCTGGCATCCCAACAGATCGACCCAGTAGGTCATGCCATCACGTAGCGAAGTTCGATGCCCAGATCGGCAGGTTCGAAATCCGCCTTGTTGGTGTCCATGTTCTCCAGGTTGAAGAACTTGCACTCGTCCGTGGTGAAGTGCGGGCCGGCGTGCCAGGTGCCCGGGTGCAGCTTGACGACGACATCTCCGGGAATGCGGAAGGCGACGACATCCGCGACGCTGGGCCTGGTGCCCGGAGCGGCCACGCCGATCAGCCATTCCTGGCCGCCGAGCGCGCCGAGGCATTGGCTGACGCGCAGGTGCCGCGCCATGGTGCTGAAGCCGAGCAATGGCCCCCCCAGGTGCATCAGCCACAACCGTGGCGTGCCACCCTGGCCGAGCACAAGCTGGGCTTCGTCCGGATTCGTGGCCGGGTTGTAGTCGTGGCGGACGAATTGGCCGCCGACGCGCCGCGGTAGTATTACCTGGCCGAAGGCCGCGAAGCGCTCGGGCGTAAGGGCTTCGGTCGGCAATGCGGCGGTTTCGGGCATCGCTGCGTTCCTGTGGTCGATGCACCAACTGTGTGCAATGTTTGTGCCATTCGACGGAGACGCCGACTGCGGCTTCGCGGCGCGCGTGTTGCTCCGGAACGCGGCAGGACAAGGCCCCCAGCGCCGACATGTTGCGCGCGCGTCCGTTCGGGCGCGGGCAGGTCCGCCACCACCCGCAGCATCAGCCACGCCGCATCCGTCCGCGCCAACCTGCCGCACTGTCCGCCATTGCGACAGGCGGCCGGGGCGCCGATCAAGCTGATGAGTTCGGCCTCGCGGGCCCGCTCAGGGGCCAGTGCCCGCCAAGCGCACAGGCTGAAGTAAGGTTCCCCTCACCACTTGGGCCTCAGCGCGCGAAAAGGTAGTCATCGCGGCATCGAATACCGCCGGCTCCGCGGGGTGCTGGCCGCGGCAAGTTCAGGCGTCCGCCGGCGAATAGCGCCCGGCATTTGCCACCGCTGCGATGATACGCCAAAAAGATGACTGTCGAAGGCTGCCGATGTTCCCGGCTTCTCCAACAAGCGGCGTCCCGAGCGATGAAC
>CAIMOR010000046.1 GCA_903843125.1 uncultured Rhodospirillales bacterium | reverse complement strand
GCCGAGCGCCCGGTGCCAGGCCTCGGCGGGCGACAGGCCACGGCCTGGGGTGGCCTCGGCCGGCAGCAGCCTGGCGGCGGCCGGCAGCGGCCAGGGCCAGGCGTCGGCGAGGACCGCCAGGGCGGCGCCGGGCGACAGGGCGGGCGCGTCAGCCATCGGCGGGGACCTCGCCGGCCAGCAGCAGCAGGCCCGCGGCCAGGCTGCAGAGCCAGAGCGCCGGCAGCGCCGCGGCCAGGGCGTCTGGTGGGCCGCCATGGCCACGGGCGTAGAGCAGCAGCGTGCCCCAATCCTCCTGCGGCAGCACCGGCATGCCGAGGGCCGACAGCGTGGCCAGCGCCAGCAGCAGCAGCGCGGCCTGGCGAGCGGCGGCGGCCAGCAGCGGGGCGGTGGCGTGCGGCAGCAGCGCGAAGGCCAGGGTCAGGCCCTGCGCGCCGCGCAGCCGGGCCTGCAGTGTGAAGCCCTGCGCGGCCAGCCGGGCGCCGGCGCCGCGGCCGGCCTGGAACAGCCCGGCCAGCGCCGGCAGCAGCAGGGCCAGCCACCAGGCGCGCGTCGGCTCCTCCGGTTCCATGCGGGCGGCCAGCAGCAGCGGCAGCGCGCCAAGCGAGGCCAGGATGGGCGGCAGGCCGGGGCTGCCGTGATGCAGGCCGCGAAGCAGGCCGGCCAGGCCACCGACCGGCAGCGCCACGGCGATGGCGGCTGCCACCGGCAGCAGCAGCGGCCAGCCATCGGCCAGCAGGCTTGCCAGCAGGCCGGCGGGGGGCGCGGCGTGCGGCAGCAGCGCCAGGCCGCCGAGGCCCAGGTGCAGCAGCACCACGGCCAGGCCGAGCTGCCTCATCGGGCCACCGCCGCGTGCGGCAGGGCCGGGGGCTGCGGGGTCAGCGCCAGCGCCGCCAGCCGGCCGAGCAGGCCGGCGGCCAGGACCAGGGCGAGCCAGGCGAGCAGGATGGCGAGGCTTTCATCCGGCCGGCGCCAGTGCTTGGCCTGGACCAGTGCCGCCGCCAGGTTGCCGGTGCCGCAATACAGCTCCAGCGGCAGTTGCGCCGCCAGAAGCGCGGCCATGGTGGGCTCGGCCCGGCACAGCACGGCGGGCAGGCGCGGCCGGCCGGCGGCGGCGCGCCAGGCCAGGGCATAGGCCAGTGCGGCGGTCCAGGCCATGCCGGCCAGCGCCAGGGCGGGGCCGGGCGGCCAGGCGAAGGCCAGTTGCAGCGCGATGATCCAGGCCGGCACCGCCACCGCCACCGGCAGCGCCACGGGCAGCCAGCGGGCGCCGCCGGCCAGCCGCAGCAGCAGCGCCGCCAGCGGCAGGCCCAGCAGCATGCCGCCGCCAAGCAGGGCGAGCGAGCCGTGCAGCTGCTCCCGCGGCAGCAGGCTGGGCAGGTTGGTCAGCACGGCGAGGGCCGGGACGGCGCGCTCGGCCCAGGCGGCGGGCGGCGTGGCCAGCAGGAACAGCAGCAGGGCGCCCAGGGCGAAGCCAAGGGCAGCGCGCAGCACCGCGCGGATCAGCGCCAGCATCCGGTCCCCCATGGCCGCCTGCGCTGCCTTGTAGCGCAATGTGTGCCGGCGCGGCAGACCCTGGGTTGCGCGGCGGCGGCGAAATTGCCGCGCTGCGGGAGGCGGTCAGTACGGGATGGTCAGGTCCAGGCGATTGCCGTCCGGCAGGCGCCGATAGGCCAGGTCCCGGGCGTAGCGGCGCAGCAGCAGCAGGCCGAGGCCGCCGGGCCGGGCCTGGTCCAGCGCGGCGCCATCGGTGCGCGGCGGGGCGGTGGCGGGGTCGAAGGGTGGGCCGTTGTCGGTGATGGTCAGCCGGCAGGCGGCCGCCAGCGGCGCGGCGGCCAGGTGCAGGCGCGGCAGGCCGGCGACGGGGGCGCCATGCAGCAGGACATTCATGACCACCTCCTCCAGCACCAGCTCGACCCGGCCGATGCCGGCCTCGGGCGCCCCCTGGGTGGCGAGCCAGGCGGCCAGGGCGGCGCTGGCCGTCGCCAGGCCGGCGGGGCTGGGGGGGATGGCCATGGAGAAGCCTGGCCGGGGGGCGCCGGGTTCGGGAACGGCGGGCTGGGTCATGCCGGCGCCGGGGCGCGGCCGGCGCTGGCCGGGGCGTGGCCCGGGCAGGCTGCGGGCCGGGCGGGGCTGCGGCCCATGCGGTGCTGCTCCGGTTCGGGGCGGCGAGCATGGCGCAGGCGGGGTGGGGCTGTCGATTGGCCGAGCGCAGCGCCCCGGGTGGTCGTGCCGGGCTTGGTAGACTGGGGCCTCGGGCCGACCGCGGTTGGGAGCCTTGCCCCGGCCGGTTCGCGTCAGGCGGCGAACAGGGTGACGTGGACGCGGCCGGTGCCGGCCTGGTTCGGGCGCGGCACCAGGGCGGTGACGCGGCCGGGCAGGCTGTGGCCGGGGGCGAGGTATTCGTCCAGCGCGGCGCGCTCGGCGGGGGGCAGGCGGCCCAGCAGGCGGCCGGTGGGGGAGAAGGCTTCCAGCTCAGCGCCGCCACGGCTGGTCCGCACCACCACGGCATCGCCCAGGCGGGGCGGCGGTTCGGCGGCATCGGTCAGGTAGGTCAGCAGCTCGGTCTCGGTCATCTGGCGATTCGCCCCCCTTGGCGTGACGGCGCCGGGGTTCTGGGCCGCCCCGGCTACCGCATCCATCGCGGGCGGATGACAGCGGTTGCCGGTGCCGGGAAGTTGAGCCGGCGGCATCGGCGGCGGGCTTGCGGGCAGCCGGTTCAGCCTCACGCGGGCGAGGCGCAAGCCGGCCAGCCGGCGGCGAGGTCAGCCGGCGGCGACCACCTGGGCGACGTGTTCCGCCAGCGCCAGGGAGGCGGTGAGGCCGGGGCTTTCGATGCCGAAGAGGTGGACCAGGCCGGGCACGCCGTGCTCGCGCGGGCCGGATACGACGAAGTCCTGCGCCGGGGCGCCGGGCGGCACGGTCTTGGGCCGGATGCCGGAATAGCCGGGCTGCAGGGCGCCATCCGGCAGGCCCGGCCAGTAGCGGCGGATCGACTCGTAGAAACTGTCGCCGCGGCGGGGGTTGACCTCGTAGTCCAGCGTCTCGACCCATTCGACGTCGGGGCCGAAGCGGGCCTGGCCGCCGAGGTCGATGGTCAGGTGGGTGCCGAGGCCGCCGGGCACCGGGACCGGGTAGATCAGGCGGGAAAACGGGTTCTTCGCGGCCAGCGAGAAGTAGTTGCCCTTGGCGTACCACATGCCAGGCACCTGCGCGGCCGGCATGCCCTGGATGGCGCCGGCCAGCTTCGGCGCGTGCAGGCCGCCGCTGTTGATCAGGGTGCGGCAGGCGAGGCGCATCGGCTCGGCGCCGCCGGTCTCGATCTCGATGCCCGCGTTGGTGACGCGGCCGGCGATGACGGGGGTGTGGAAGACGAAGGTGGCGCCGGCATTCTCGGCATCGCCCTGGAGCGAGAGCATGTAGGTGTGGCTGTCGATGATGCCGGTGCTGGGCGAGAGCAGGGCGGCGGTGCAGTGGAGTGCCGGTTCCATGGCCAGGGCTTCGGCCTGGCCCAGCAGGCGCAGCTCCACGCCGTTGACCGCGGCGCGGGCCTGGATGGCGACGAGTTTCGCCGCCTCGGCCTCGTCGGTGGCGACGATCAGCTTGCCGCAATTGGCGTGCGGCAGGCCGCGTTCACCGCAATAGGCGTAGAGCAACTTGCGGCCCTCGACGCAGCTGCGCGCCTGCAGGCTGCCGGCGGGGTAGTAGATGCCGGCGTGGATGACTTCCGAGTTGCGGGAGGAGGTCTCGGTGCCGATGCCCTCGGCGGCTTCCAGCACCAGGACGTCACGCCCGGCCAATGCCAGGGCGCGGGCGATGGCCAGGCCGACGACGCCGGCGCCGACGACGATGCAGTCGACCTCCTCCATGGTTGCTGTCCCTTCGTCCTGTCACACCGCGCTGTGGCGTGCCGGGACGCCGAGCCAGCACCATTCAACTGCGGGCAGATTGGCCCTTGGGACGATGCCGCCCCGCGGGGTTTGCGGGCTCAGCGCCCCTTGAACACCGGCTTGCGCTTTTCCTTGAAGGCGGCGAGGCCTTCCTTGATGTCCTCGGAGTTCTTCGCCGCCTTCATGCGGGCTTCCAGCGCCGGGACATCCAGCTTCTGGTTGCCGATCTCGTTGATGGCGCGCTTGGCCCCCTGCACCGCCAGCGGGGCCAGTTCGCCGAGCCGGTCGGCGATGGCGTCGATCCTGGCGTCGAGTTCGGCCGGGGTGACCAGGTCGGTCAGGTAGCCGATGCGCAGCAGTTCCTCGGTGGACTGCTGCTCGGCCAGCATGAACAGCCGCTTGGCGTTGTTGAGGCCGAGGCGGGAGACGTAGCGGCGCAGGCCGCTCTCATAGTAGTGCACGCCGATGCGGGCGGCCGGCATGAACATGACGGTGGCCGGGGTGACGCCGACGCGGAAGTCGCAGGCCAGCACCAGGTCCGTGCTGCCGCCGTACACGCCGCCATGCAGCCGGGCGATGGTCGGGATCTTCAGCATCTCCAGCCGGTTGATCATGTCCTCGAAGGTGGCGCCGGGGGTGTCCTTGATGCCGCCGGCCGCGGCCTGGGCGTGCATGGCGCCGAGATGGGCACCGGCGGAGAAGGATTTTCCCTCGGAGGCGATGACCAGGACGCGGATGTCCGGGTTGGCCTCGACCTCCGCCAGGAAGCCCATGATGGCGACGATGTCCTCCGGCTGGATGCGGTTCATCACGCGCGGGCGGTTCAGGCGGAGGGTGGCGCGACTGCCCTGGATCTCCAGGGTGGGCTGGGTGCCTTCATCCGTCGTCTGGGCAGCGGCGCTCATGCGGGGTGTCCTCCGGGCTTATCGGAGGGTTTTGCCGGGGCGGGGCTGGCGAAGCAAGGCCGGGGGCGGCAGGATGGTGGCGGAAACGGGGGCGGGAATGCAGCAACAGGGCGCGCGACCATTGGCCGGGCTGAAGGTGCTGGAGTTCAGCCACACCATCATGGGGCCCTGCGCCGGGCTGATCCTGGCCGATCTGGGGGCGGAGGTGGTGAAGGTGGAACCGGCGCCGGCCGGCGACCACACGCGCAAGCTGCCGGGCTTCGCCGCCGGGTTCTTCGCCGCCTTCAACCGCAACAAGCGCAGCATCGCGCTGGATTTGAAGAGCGAGGCCGGGCGGGCGGCGGCGCACCGGCTGGTGGCCGGGGCCGATGTGGTGCTGGAGAATTACGGGCCGGGCACCATGGAACGGCTGGGCTGCGGCTGGGAGCAGGTGCGTGGGGTGAACCCGCGGTTGGTGTACCTGGCGCTGAAGGGGTATTTGGCCGGACCGTATGAGCATCGGCCGGCACTGGACGAGGTGGTGCAGTTCCAGGTCGGGCTGGCCTACATGACCGGGCCGCCGGGGCGGCCGCTGCGGGCAGGGGCCTCGGTCATCGACATTCTCGGCGCCGTCTTCGGCGTGACGGCGGTGCTGGCGGCGTTGCGGGAGCGGGACCGCACCAGCGAGGGCCAGCGGGTGAGCAGCGCGCTGTTCGAGAGCGCGGCCTTCCTGATGGGCAGCCATATGGCGGGGTTTGCGGCCACCGGCACGGAGGCGCCGCCGATGCCGGCGCGGCGCGGCGCCTGGGGCATCTACGACGTGTTCAGGACGGCGGGCGAGGGCGAGCTGTTCATCGGCGTGACCAGTGACCAGCAATGGTGGCGCTTCACCGAGGCCTTCGGGCTGGCCGCGTTGGCCGCCGACGAGAGGCTGGACACCAATGCCAAGCGCACGCGGGAACGCGCCTGGCTGATCCCGGCGTTGCAGGAGGCGCTGGCGGCGTTTCCGCAGGCCGAGGCGGCACGGCTGTGCGAGGGTTGCGGTGTGAGCTTCGCGCCCGTGGGCAGGCCGCGCGACCTGTTCGAGGATGCCCACCTGCTGGCCAGCGGCGGCTTGCTGCAGACGGCGATTGCGGCGGTGGGCGGCGGCGAGATGTTCGGGCTGCCGAACCTGCCGGTGGAGTTCGGCGGTGGGGCGCGCACCGTGCTGCGACGCCAGCCGCCGCGGCTGGGCGAACACAGCCTTGAGGTGCTGGCCGAGGCCGGGTTTTCGGCCGATGAGATCGCCGCCTTGCAGGCGACAGGAGAGGTGGTGGCCCATGCTGCGTAGAACCCTGATCGGCGCCGCGCTGGCGTCTCCGGCGCTGGCCCAGGCGCCATGGCCAACCCGGGCGGTGAAGCTGGTGGACATCTTCCCCGCCGGCAGCCCGACGGACGCGGTGCTGCGCGTGCTGGCGCCGCACTTGCAGCAGCTGCTGGGCCAGCCCTTCGTCATCGAGAACCGCGCCGGCGGCAGCGGCACGGTGGCCACCGAATACGTGCTGCGCAGCCCGCCCGATGGCTACACGCTGGGCCTGGGTGCGCTGCCGGTGCATGTCAGCAACCCCATCCTGAAGCACCTGCCGTTCGACACCACGGCCGAGGCGGTGCCGATCGTGCTGATCGGCACCAACCGGATGATGCTGGTGAGCCACCCGAGCATTCCGCCGCGGAATTTGCAGCAGTTCATCGCCTATGCCCGCAGCCGGCCTGGCGAGTTGAGCTATGGCAGCATGGGCAACGCCACGCCGCAGCACCTGGCGATGGAGTTGCTGAAGATACGCGAGAAGCTGGACATCGAGATGGTGCCCTACCCGCGCGGCGGCATGATCCAGGACCTGCTGACCGGGCGGATCCAGTGCGCCTTCTATGTCGGGCCGATGGATGTGGTGCTCTCCGGCGGCCTGGTGACGCTGGGCATTGCCGGGCGGGAGCGCAGCGCGGAGCTGCCGGATATTCCGAGCTTCGCCGAGCAGGGCGTGCCGGACTTCGAGAGCAACGGCTTCTTCACGCTGTATGGGCCGAAGGGCACGCCGGCCGAGGTGGTGCAGCGGCTGAACGCGGCGGTGAACCAGGCCCTGCTGCGGCCGGAGCTGCGCCGGGCGCTGGCGGAGCAGCAGGTGGTGCCGCGCGGCGGCACGCCGGCCGAGGCGGTGGCGCATATCCGCGACGCCTATGGCCGGGCGGAGGCGATCATCCGCGACGCCGGGATCAGGGCGGAGTAGCCGGCGCCCTTGCGGTGCGCCAGGCGACCACGGCGCCGGCCAGCGGCAGCAGCGCCAGCAGGCCGAAGGCCGGGGCATAGCCGCCGGCCAGCGTGACCAGCAGCGCCTGCAGCGAGGGGCCGAGCACGACGCCGCCGAAGCTGAGGACCAGCACGCCACCCACGGCTTCCCCGGCGCGGCCAGGGGCGGCCAGGCGGTCGGCCTCGGCGATCAGCACGCCGTTCCAGCCGGCGACGCAGAAGCCGAGGAAGGCCAGCAGCGCCAGCACCGCCGGCTGCGGCCAGCCCGTGGCGAAGGGCACAAGCGCGGCGCTGCCGGCGCTCAGCAGTCCGATGGCGGCCAGGGTGCGCAGCCCGCTGCCCACCCGGTCCGCCACCCAGCCCCAGGCGATGCGGGCCACGGCACCGGTGACCTGGACCAGCGCGGTGGCCAGGCCGGCGGCCACGGGGGTCCAGTGGAACTCGGCGACCAGCATGGTGACCAGGTAGGCGCCGAAGGCCAGCTGGATGGCGCTGTAGGTGCCGCCGGCGATGGCCAGCCCAAGCAGGCCCGGGCGCTGGCGCAGCGCACGCAGCGCGCCGCCCTGGTTGGCGCGCAAGGGCACGCTGGGGTCGCGGTCGGTGTCCCAGGCGGCGCGGAACGGGGTGTAGGCCAGGGTGAGGGCGGCCAGCGTGCAGGCGGTGGCCAGGGCGGCGCCGCGCCAGCCGATGGCCTGCGCCAGGCTGGGCAGCAGCAGACCGGCCAGCGCGGCGCCCAGCGGCACCCCGGTTTGCTTGATGGCGAAGACCATGTTGCGCCGGGCCGGTGGCGTCATGCGCGACAGCACCTGGGAGGCCGCCGGGTTGGTCAGGCCGTAGCCAAGCCCGGTGGCCAGCGCGCCCAGCGCCATGCCCGGCAGCCAGGCCAGCGCGTAGCTGGCGCAGGCGAAGGCGGCGGCGGCCAGCGCCGCCTGGGTGCAGCGCGCCGGGCCGAAGCGCAGCAGCGCCGGGCCGACCGCGGCCGAGGTGACGGCGGCGGCGCCATAGGTCAGCGCCATCTGCACGCCGATCCACTGCGCGCCGATGCCGAGCGTGGCGCTGGCCAGCGGCGCCAAGACGGGCAGCACGAAGACGGTGAAGGTGGCCAGCGCCTGGGCGGCGGTGGCGGCGAACAGGGTCAGCGGCAGCCTGGCCGCGCGGCTCATGCGCCAGCGGGGCGCCGGGGTGGGGCGGCGCGGTTCATGTGCCGAGGAACTGGCGGATGCGGTCGTATTTCGTGTCGACCTCGCCGCCCAGGTTGAAGGTGCCGGAACAGCGCAGCACCGGCTTGCCATCGGCGGTGACCAGGCATTGCGCAAAGGCCGTGGTGCGGCCGGCGCGCAGCACTTCTGGTCGCGTCTGCACCCAGGCGCCGATGCGGGCGGGGGCGAGGAAATCCGTGGCGAGCGAGACGGTGACGACGAAGCGGGAGAGGCGGGCGACGTAGTTGGTGCCGCCGGTCAGCACGATGTCGGCGAAGCTGGCCAGCAGGCCGCCATGCGCGACCTCCTGCGGGTTGCAGTGCCGCAACTCCACCCGGAAGCCGTAGAGGATGCCGTCGGCACCCTCCGGCATGGCCCAGAGCGGGCCGATGAGGTTGTTGAAGACGGGCTTGTCGTAGCCGGGGAGTCGCAGGAAACCCGGCGGCGCGGAGGATTCGTGGGTCACCCGCGCAGGATAGCCCGCGGCGCTACTTCTTGATATCCGCCGCGACCTGCACGGTGTGGCCATCGGCGGCCAGCAACTCGGCCAGCGCCTTCAGGCCGGCGACGCCGCAGGCGATGTCCTGCTCGCCATTGCCGCCCGAGAGGCCGATGCCGCCGACGACCTCGCCATTCACCACCACCGGGAAGCCGCCGACGAAGATGGCGAACTTGCCGTCGAAACTCCACTGGATGCCGAAGGCCTCGTTGCCCGGCAGCGCCGGGCCGCCCGGCGGCGTGTTGAACAGGTGGGTGCTGCGCTTGTGGCCGGCGGCGGTGAACGCCTTGTTCCAGGCGATCTGCGGGCCGGTGATGCGGGCGCCGTCCATGCGTTCCAGCAGGATCGGGAAGCCGCCTTCATCGGTGACGCAGCAGGTCTGCGGCACGCCGAGGCGGGCGGCCTCCGCCAGCGCGGCGGCGACCATGACGCGGGCTTCGCGGGTTTCCAGCTTCAGGGCTTGCTTCATGGGGCGGGGCTTCCGGGCTTGGGCGGGGGCGGCGGCCAGGAGACGCTGACATCGCCGAGGACGAAGGTTTGGCAGGCCATGCGCCAGCCGGCGGCGAATTGTTCGTCGCTCAGGTGCTTGCGTTCCTTCGGCTTGATCGCGTCCACGTTCTCGCGGCCCACTTCGATCACGCATTTGCAGGTGCCGCAGAGGCCGCCGCCGCACTTGAACGGGATGCCGCCCTTCTCCCGGATGGAGATGCGCAGCAGGCTGGTCGGCTCCTCCGGCGCGGGAGCGGTCTTGCCGGCGTTGGTGAGGAAGGTGACCTGCGGCATCAGGCGGCGACCGCACGGGGCAGCGGCACCGGGTCCAACGCCACCTGCATGGAGCCGAACTTGACCAGGTGCTGGAGTTCGCGGCGCGCGGCTTCCAGCGTGGCGAAGCTGGGGAAGAATTTCACGGGCACCTTGTTGACGATGGGCGGGGTGCCTTCGTCGATGACGTGCAGGCGCCGGGCGTCGCCGAGTTCGGCGATGACGAAGCGGGCGCGGACGGCGCCGCAGAACACGTAGTCGTAGGCTTCCACCGGGGTGACGCCGGCGGCGATCTCGGTACGGTACTGGCCCGGCTTGCTGGTGAGGATGGCGAACATCAGGCGCGGTCCTGCGTCAGTTCAAGGTCGTGATGCAGCCAGAGCTGGCAGCCGAGGCGCCAGCCCTGCGAGAGGCGATCGCCCAGCACCTTCTGTTCCTTCCAGTTCGGCTCGGGCAGGTGCTCGGCCCCGGCCAGCACGCGGCTGGCGCAGGTGCCGCACTTGCCCATGCCGCACTTGTACTTCAGGTGCGGGAAGGGGAACTTCTTGATGCCGGCGCGGACCACCAGGTTGGTGTTGTCCGCCACCTCCTCGGTGAAGGCCTGGTCGCCGACGCGGAAGGTGACGGAGGGCATGCGGTTCCTCATGGTGACGGCACGGGGCCTGGCCACCTGCCGAGGCGCCGAATGGCGCCCACCGATTGTTCGGCGCAAGGCAAGCGGCCGGAAGGCCGCGCCCGCCGTTTGAGGGCGGGAAAGACCTGATTGTGCGGGCAACATGGTTGCCCGCAGGATCAGGCGGCCATGTCCAGCTCGGCCAGCGAGAGGTCGCCGGCGACGTAGTCGTTGTAGAGGGCGGTGGTGTAGAGCAGCCGCATCTCGGCGCCGATCTCGCAGATCTTCAGGCACTTCTGCTGCAGTTCCACCGTGGTCGCGTGCTCCAGCACGATCTGGTAGCCGCGCTCGCCATGGATCTCGTCGGAGACGATGTGCAGGTCGAAGAACTCGACCTCCTCGTCGGTGAAGCCGTACTTCTCCCGCAGCGTGGGCGTCTGGCGGCGGTAGATGCTGGGCACCTGGGATTCCAGGCCAACCACCAGGCCGGCGACGGCAACGATGGGGTCTTCGCGCATGGCCACGCAGTAGCACCAGGCCTGCAGGGCGCGGGTGGTGGCGGACATGTTGTTCTCGTCCTTCACGCGTTCCCGCGTGGTGCCGCAGGCCTCGGCGAAGCGGATCAGCAAATCCGTGTGGCGGTCGCCGCCGATCTCTTCCTCGTACATGTTGGCCAGCAGGAAGTCCTTCGCCTCCTGGTACTGCGCGGGCATGCGGCCATAGACGTAGCCGAGGTAGTCGGCGAAGGGGCCGACGTAGTGGTAGTGGTTCTCGGCCCAGCGGCAGAGGTGTTCGCGCGTCAGCTTGCCGGAAGCCCAGGCGACGCTGAAGGGCGACTTGTTCGCGCTTTTGCCCTTGATGGCATTTTCCAGCGCGGTGCGGAATTCGTCCTGGTTCATCAGCGCGGTCATCGCGGCTCTCCTGTCGGGGTGCCGCATCGTCGTATACGGCGACGGCGGCGTCAACTGGATTTTCGGTGGTTAACCCGCCCAGCAGGGCCGTTGCCGTATACGGCCAGGGGGTCAGCCATGGGTCAGCAGGGGGGTGCCGACGCTGCGCAGCGTTTCGCCCACCGCCAACAGCGCGGCGTGGATCAGGCCGCGGGCGAGCAGGATCTCCGCCACGGCTTCCCCGGCATCGAGCGCGGCGGCGATGGCTTCGGGCGGCAAGGGGCCCACGGCGGTGGTGACGGCCAGGGCACCCAGGTCGCTGTCGGGGTCCAGCGCGTTGGCCGGCGTGCGCTGGATGGCGGGGTGCTGCACGGTGCAGGCATTGGCGATGACGGTGGCGGCGGCGTCGGCGCCTGCGGCGGTGGCGGCCAGCACGGTGACGGCATCGGCGATGCCGAGCGAGAAGCTGCGGCCGGGCCAGCCGGAGGTGGCGATGCCCCGCACCGGATCCTCGGCGCGGATGCGGACCAGGCCCTCCGGCGCGGCGTGGGCGAGGTGGCGGACCAGGCCGATGTGCAGGCGCTCCCCGGGCGCCAGGTGCAGCGCGATGTCGCCGCCATTGTTGACGTAGGCGCTGGCCAGGCCGGGCGTTGCGGCCAGGGCGGCGCAGATGTGCTCGGCGACGGCGCCGGCCACCGCGGCCATGGGGGTGATGAAGCCGCGGCGGTGCGGCCAGCAGGCGCCGACCATGCGTTGCGCCACCGGGTGCAGCGCCGCGGGCGGGTCCACGCCGAGGGGGGTGCGCAGCAGCGGCAGTTCCGCGGCCAGCGCACCCAGCAGCCCGGCGAAGGCGGCTTCGGCGCGGCTGCGGGCCTCGGCCACGGCGGCGCGGGTGCCGGCCAGGCCGATGACGATGTCGATGGGGCCTTCCTGCAGGTGCAGGCGGCCATCGGGCAGGATTACGGCGCTGTGGGCCATGGGTTTTCCGGCGCCGGCGCGTCGTGGCGGGCGGCGGCGCCGTAGTCGGCCAGGATGCGGTCGGCGGGTTGCACGTGCTGCATATGGCCCCCCAACGCGGCGTAGGTGGCGGCGTTCAGCGTGAACTCCAGCGGCGCGACCAGGGCCGGGGTTGGCACGTAGCCGAAGCTGTCGCGCGGCATCCGCAGCACATCCGCCATGATGGTGATGCCGCCGCCGGGCCAGAGGTAGCAGGGCGCGCCGCCCATGGTGACGCGGACCTGGCCGGCCTGCACCGCGCGGGTCAGCAGGATGGGGTTTTCCGTGACGCCGGCGCGCAGGCTGCCGCCGGCGCCGGCCATGAACAGGATGGAGGTCAGCGCCGGTTCGCAGTTCTCGCCGATGCGGTCGACCACCAGCTTCACCTCGGGCGGGCATTCGGCTTCGCGGGGCGTCAGGGTTTCGTCCAGCACGCAGTAGAGGTGGTCTTCGCCGGTGGTGCTGGTCAGCAGCAGGCGGAGGCCGGGGCGGGCGACCTTGGGGTCGATGCTCTCGATGATCGAGAGCGGCTGGGTGATGTCGGTGCCGCCCCAGCCGGTGCCGGGGTTGGCCACCTGGAAGTAGCGGCCGGGCGTGGAGCGGCGGCCGCGGACGCGGATGCCGGCGGGAGGGATGTCCAGGCACTTGCCGGCCTGGTGTTCCGAGAGGACGCCGGTGATGTGGTCGTCCACCACGATCACCTCATCCACATGGCCGTGCCACTGCTGGGCAAAGATGCCGATCGCGGCGCTGCCGCAGCCGACGCGCATGCGGGCCTCCGGGCGGCCATTGACGATGGGCTGGGTGCCGGCCTGCAGCATGATGGTGGCGCCGCCGTCGATGGTGACTTCCACCGCGCCGCGATTGGCCAGCGTCAGCATGGCGGCGCAGGTGGCGTTGCCCTCCTTCTTGCTGCCGCCGACCAAGTGGTGGACGCCGCCGAGCGAGAGCATCTGGCTGCCGTATTCGGCGGAGGTGACGTGGCCGATCTGTTCGCCATTCACCCGCACCGCAGCGGTTTCGTCGCCCAGGTGGCGATCGGTGTCGATCTTCACCTTCAGGCCGCAGTAGCTGAACATGCCTTCGGTGACGACGGTTACCGTGTCCACGCCCTCATGCGTCGCGCCGACGATGAAGGGGGCGGGCTTGTAGTCCGGGTAGGTGGTGCCGCTGCCGATGCCGGTGACGAAGCTGCGTTCCCCGGATTCGAGCAGCACGAGGGGGTCGGTGCGGATCAGCTCGCCGTCCCGGTTGGCGTAGCGGGCGCAGGCGCCGGCGCGGCCGGGGCGGATGCGGCACAGCACCGGGCAGGCATCGCAGCGGATGATGCCCTCGTTGCCCTCGCGGGCGCCGAACAGAGCCGTGCGGTCAGTGGCCATTCTGGATCGCCTCCAGCACGCGGTGGGGCAGGGCGGGCACGCGGCGCAGCACCGCCCCGGTGGCATCGCGGATGGCCGAGAGGATGGCTGGCGCGGTGGGCACCAGCGCCGGTTCGCCGATGCCCTTGGCGCCGAAGGGGCCGAGCGGCTCGCGCGCCTCGACCAGGATGGTCTCGATGTCAGGCACGTCGCCGATGGTGGGGATCAGGTAGTCGTGCAGGTTCTCGGTCCGGCCGGGCAGGTATTCCTCCATCAGCGCCAGGCCGATGCCCTGGGCGATGCCGCCCTCCACCTGGCCCTGCACCAGCAGCGGGTTGATGGCGCGGCCGACATCATGCGCGGCGACGATCTTCTGCAGGTGGACGGTGCCGAGGTCGAGGTCCACCTCCAGCGCCGCCAGCTGCGCGGCGAAGCCGTAGGTGGCGTAGGGGACGCCCTGGCCATCGGCGTCGAGTGGCACGGTGGGCGGGTCGTAGCTGCCATGGCCTTCGAGGGTGGTTTCCAGGTGCAGCGCCTCGCCGTTCACCCGCAGGGTGCCGTCCGAGAGGGTCAGGCGGGCGTCAGGGCCGGCGTTGGCGCGGAGCAGGATGGCGCTGCGCAGCGCCTCGCCGGCGGCCTGGGCGGCGCGGCCACTGACGAAGGTCTGGCGGCTGGCGCTGGTCTTGCCGGCATCGGCGGTCAGGCCGGTGTCGTAGAGGACCATGTGCAGGGCCGAGACCGGCAGGCCCAGCGCCTCGGCGGCGATCTGCGCGAGAACGGTGGTGCTGCCCTGGCCGATATCGACGGCGCCGTTGTGGAAGGTAAGGCGTCCGCCCGGTGCCAGCGTCAGGCGCATGGTGGAGGGGTTGGACATGCCGGTATTGCCGATGCCGTACCACATGCAGGCGACGCCGACGCCGCCACGCCGGCGCCCGGTGGTGCGGCGTTGGGCGCGCAGGGCGTGCCAGTGCGGGCGCAGCGCTTCCAGGCATTCCACCAGGCCGACGCTGTTGTCCAGGCGCTGGCCGGCGTTCGTCACATCGCCGGCGCGCAGCGCGTTGAGCACGCGGAATTCCAGCCGGTCCAGGCCGGCCTGGTCGGCCAGCTGGTCCCACAGCATTTCCTGCGCAATGGCCGCCTGCGGCACGCCGAAGCCGCGGAAGGCACCGCTGGGCGGGTTGTTGGTCAGCACCGCGCGGGCCTGGCTGCGGACGTAGGGGACGCGGTAGGGACCCATGCAGTGCACCGGCACGCGGCCGGCCACCGTCGGTCCCCAGCTGGCATAGGCGCCGGTATCGTAGTCGGCGTCGAAGGTGAAGCCGGTCAGGCGGCCCTCGGCGTCGCAGCCGGCGGCGGCGTGGATGCTGGCCGGGTGGCGCTTGGTGGAGGAGGCCAGGCTTTCGCCGCGCGACCACACCGCCCGCACCGGGCGGCCGGTGAGCCAGGCGGCGATGGCGACCATCGGCTGGAAGGAGACATCCAGCTTGCCGCCGAAGCCGCCGCCGCAGGCCGAGGGCATGATGCGGACGGCTTCGGGCGCAATGCCCAGCACGCCGGCGACTTCCTCGCGGTCCATGTACGGCGCCTGGGTGCAGCCATGGACATGGATGGTCTCGCCGTGGCGCTCGGCCCAGCCGGCCTCGGGTTCGATGTAGGCGTGCTCGACGAAGCCGGTGGTCCAGTGGCCCTCGGCGGTGTGGGCGGCGGGGGCCGGGGCCGCGCCGCTGCGCAGGCCGCCGGTGGTGAGGATGTTGTCCGGCCAACGGGCGTGCAGGGCGGGGCCTGCGGGCGCCGCAGCGGCGGTGAGGGGCGGCAGTTCTTCCCAGGTGATCGGCAGGTCGGCCCAATGCACCGCTTCCACCGCGGCGCGCTCGCCCAGCAGGGCGGCGACGCAGTCGCCGCGGTACCGCGCCAGTCCCGCGGCGAAAACGGCCTGGTCCTTGATGTCGGGGTAGATGCCGAAGCCGTTCCTGCCGGGCACGTCGGCGGCGGTCAGCAGGCGAACGGGCAGGTGGGACGCGTCGCCGATGCTGAAGCGGGCATGGGCGTAGGGGCTGCGGATCGGGCGCAGCCAGAGCGCGTCGGCGGGGGCGTCGTCGGCGCCGAAGCGCTCGGTGCCGTCGAGCTTGGGCAGGCCGTCCAGGCGGGGGATGCTGTCGCCGACCGCGCCAGGCTGCGGCGCGGTGGGGGTGATGCCCACTGGCGAGCCGGCAGCGGGCGACGCGGCAGGCACCGCGGCGGCCGACGCTGCGAGCACCGCGGCGGCCGACGCTGCAAGCACCGCGGCGGCCGACGCTGCAAGCACCGCGGCGATGATGCGGCGGTAGCCGGTGCAGCGGCACAGCACGCCGCCGAGCGCGGCCTGCACCTCGGCTTCGGTGGGGTGGGGCGTGGTGGCCAGCAGGTCGGTCGCGGCCATCAGCATGCCCGGCGTGCAGATGCCGCACTGGGCGGCGCCATGGGCATGGAAGGCGGCCTGCAGCGCGGCGCCGAGCGGCGTGGCGGCCAGGCCTTCCACCGTGGTCACGGCGCGGCCCTCGGCCTGGGCCAGGGGCACCAGGCAGGCGCAGACCTGGGCGCCGTCCAGCAGCACGGTGCAGGCGCCGCAGTCGCCGGCATCGCAGCCCACCTTGGTGCCGGTGAGGCCGCATTCGTCGCGCAGCGCGGCCGAGAGACGGGTGGCGGGGGCGGAAGCCAGGGTGTGGGCGGCGCCGTTCAGCAGCAGCGTGGTCATGCCAGGCGCTCCACCAGGCGGCGCAGCAGCACCAGCGCGGCGTGGCGGCGATAGGCGGCGCTGGCGCGGACGTCGTCGATCGGGGTGAGGCTGGCCAGGTGGCCCGGCAGCAGGCGGGCGGGGTCGGGCGGGGCGTCCAGCAGGGCGGCCTCGGCCAGGGGCAGGCGCTGGGCGGTGGCGGCGCAGGCGCCGATGGCCAAGCGGGCGTCGCGGATGATGCCGGCTTCCATCGTGAACAGGCCGGCGGCCATGGCAATGGAGATGACCAGGTGGCTGCGGGCGCCCAGCTTGAGGAAGCCGCTGCGGGCATTGGCGGCGGGCGGCGGGATCAGGATGGCGGTGGCCAGCTCGCCGGGGCCGAGCGCGGTGCGGCGGTTGCCGAGCAGGAAGTTGGCCAGCGGCAGCGTGCGGGCGCCGGCGGGGCCGGTGAGTTCCACCCTGGCGCCCAGCGTCAGCAGCGGCGGCACGCCATCGGCGGCGGGGGAGGCGTTGCAGAGGTTGCCGACCAGGGTGCCGCGGTTCTGCACCTGGGCGCCGCCGACCTGGTGGGCCGCCTGCTTCAGGCCGTCGAACGCCGCCGGCAGCGGCGTGGCGCAGAGCTGCGCCCAGGTGGCCAGGGCACCGATGCGCCAGCCCGCCGGCGTTTCGCCGATGCCGGCCAGCGCGGCGACGCCGCTGAGGTCCAGCAGCGGGCGCGGGTCGCGGTTCAACCAGACCTCGGCGCCGGCGCGGGCGGGGAAGACATCGGTGCCGCCGGCCAGGGGCTGGCAGCCAGGGGTGGCGGCCAGCATCGCCAAGGCGGCGTCGAGGGAAAGCGGGCGGAGGTAGGCGTCCATGCCGGGGCAGCCGATTGTTTGCAGGCTAACGATAGCCGCGGCGGACGCGGCCGGGCAACTCATTCCATGCGCCGGAGCAGGGTGCCGACCCGCGCGGCATCGGCCGGGCCGAGCGGGGCCAGGGTGGCAGCGCTGATGGCGCGGGCGCGCTCCACCCAGCCGGGCAGGGCGGCTGCGGCGGCCGGGGTCAGGGCGATGCGGAGCAGGCGGGCATCGGCCGGGTCGCGGTGGCGGGTGACCCAGCCGCGCGCCATCAGCCGGGCGACCACGCCCTTCACCGTCGGCGGGTCCATCGCCAGGCCGCGGCCGAGCAGGTTCTGGCTGAGCGGACCCTGGTGCCACAGCGTGACCAGGGCGGCGAACTGCATGGAGGTGGGGCCGTCCTCCCCCATGATGCCCTGGAACAGGGCCAGGTGGCGCTGGTAGGCGCGGCGCAATTGGTGGCCGACCTGGTCTTCCAGCACGTAGTCGGTTGGCGGCGGCGTTCCCATGCATCGTTTCTAGGCTTACGGTCGCGGCGAGGCTAGGATTCCCCGCCGAAGGAGACCGCCACATGGCCCTGGAACCCACCGCCGGCCCGCAGCAGGGGCGCACGCTGGTGCGCAATGTCGGGCTGATGCTGTCGGGCGATGTCGACCGGCCGCTGCTGGAGGCCGACGCGCTGGTGCTGCAGGACGGCGTGATCGCCGCGCTGGGCCGGGGGCACGAGCTGATCGCGCATGGGCCGTTCGACATGGTGGTGGATGCGCAGGGCTGCGCCGTGGCGCCGGGGCTGATCGACAGCCATGTCCACCCGGTGTTCGGCGACTGGACCCCTCGGCAGAACCAGATCGGCTGGATCGAGAGCTTCCTGCATGGCGGCGTCACCACGATGGTCTCCGCCGGCGAGGTGCATCTGCCCGGGCGGCCGAAGGATATCGTCGGGCTGAAGGCGCTGGCGATTACCGCGCAGCGGGCCTTCTCGCTGGCGCGGCCGGCGGGGGTGAAGGTCATCGCCGGCGCGCCGGTGCTGGAGCAGGGCATGGTGGAGGCGGATTTCGCCGAGCTGGCCGCGGCCGGCGTGACCCTGCTGGGCGAGGTGGGGCTGGGCAGCGTCAAGGCCGGCTACGAGGCGCGGGAGATGGTGGGCTGGGCGCGGAAATACGGCATCCAGAGCACCATCCATACCGGCGGGCCGAGCATTCCCGGCAGCGGGCTGATCGACAAGGATACGGTGCTGGAGGCGGATGCCGACATCATCGGCCACATCAATGGCGGGCATACCTCGCTCTCGGAGGCGCATGTCTGCGAACTGTGCGAGCGCAGCAGCCGGGCGATCGAGATCGTCCATAACGGCAATGAGCGGGTGGCGGTGGCCGCCGTGCAGGCGGCGCGCGACCTGGGCGTGCTGCATCGCGTCATCCTCGGCACCGACAGCCCGGCGGGGTCGGGGGTGCAGCCGCTCGGCATCCTGCGGTTGATCTCGCTGCTGGCCAGCTTCGGGCGGATTCCACCGGCCCAGGCCATTGCGCTGGCCACCGGCAATACCGCGCGCATCCGCAACCTGGATGGCGGGCTGCTGGAGGTGGGGCGCGCCGCCGACCTGGTGTTCCTCGACCGCGCGCAGCATTCGGCCGGACGGGACATGCTGGACAGCATTGCGCTTGGCGACATTCCCGGCGTGGGCATGGTGATGATCGACGGCGCCATTCGCGCCGGCCGCAGCCGCAACACGCCGCCGGCCGAGCGCGTGCCGACGGTGGCAACACATTGAGGAGCCGTTGAGATGGCCGCCGTGATCCGCAAGCTGGTGACGCTGCTGGACGAAACCCGGATGGAGATGGGGCGCGAGGTCTCGCCGCCGGTGCGGCGCGCGGTGGCCTGCGCCGTGATCCGCAACCCCTTCGCCGGGGTGTATCAGGAAGACCTGGCCGAGCTGGTGGCGCAGGGCGAGGAGTTGGGCGCGCTGCTGGTGGCCCGCGCCGTCGCCGCGCTGGGGGTGCCGGCCGCGGCCTGCGAGAGCTACGGCAAGGCCGCGGTGGTGGGCGAGAATGGCGAGCTGGAGCATGCCGCCGCGCTGCTGCACCCGCGAATGGGCGCGCCGGTGCGGGCGGCGCTGGGCGGTGGCGCCGCGCTGATCCCCTCGGCCAAGAAGTCCGGCGGGCCGGGCACCGGCATCGACGTGCCGCTGGGCCACAAGGACGCCGCCTTCGTGCGCAGCCACTTCGACGCCATGGAGGTGCGGGTGCCGGATGCGCCGCGGGCCGATGAGATCCTGGTCTGCGTTGCCTTGACCGTGGGCGGCCGGCCGTTGCCGCGGATCGGCGGGCTGGCGGTTGCACAGATTGAAGGCAAGGACGGGTTGCGCTAGGCGGTTGCTCCGCACGCGGTCAAATCTGTACTTTGGTTCACAAGCATAAAGCCGCGTGTGAGCCATGCGCTGGCCTTGCATCCAGCCTGCGCCCCGGCCATACCTAGCCGCAACGACGGCTGCCACCGCCTCAACCGGGCGGCCGTGACTGGGAGAGCGACCTGGGTGTCAGACACCATCCTGGAAACCGAAGGGCTGACGAAGGAATTTCGCGGTTTCGTCGCGGTCAGCGACGTGGCGCTGAAGGTCCGGCGGGGCAGCATCCATGCGCTTATCGGCCCGAACGGCGCCGGCAAGACCACCTGCTTCAACCTGCTGACCAACTTCCTGCCGCCGACGCGCGGCAGGATAACCTACAATGGCCGCGACATCACCCGGATGAAGCCGGCGCAGGTGGCGCGGCTGGGCCTGGTGCGCAGCTTCCAGATCTCGGCGGTGTTCCCGCACATCACGGTGCTGGAGAACGTGCGCGTGGCGCTGCAGCGCCAGCGCGGCGGCAGCTTCGACTTCTGGCGCAGCGAGGCGCTGCTGCGGCAATATGACGAACGGGCGATGCAGCTGCTTGGCGATGTCGGCCTGACCGACTACGTCAGCGCGCTGGCCGGCAGCCTGCCCTATGGCCGCAAGCGGGCGCTGGAGATTGCCACCACGCTGGCGATGGACCCCGAGATGATGCTGCTGGACGAACCCACGGCGGGCATGACGCATGACGACGTGGACCGGATCGTGGCGCTGGTGAAGCGCGTGGCGGTCGGCCGGACCGTGCTGCTGGTGGAGCATAACCTGAAGGTGGTGCAGGGCCTGTGCGACCGCATCACCGTGCTGGCGCGCGGCCAGGTGCTGGCCGAGGGCGACTACGCCAGCGTCTCGGCCAACCCGGAGGTGATCGCGGCCTATCTGGGCACCGACCCCGGCGTTTCGGGGGCAGTGGCCCATGTCTAGCCCGCTGCTGGAGATCAAGGACCTCGAGGCCTGGTATGGCGAGAGCCACATCCTGCACGGCGTCGGCATCGAGGTGCATCCCGGCGAGGTGGTGACGCTGCTGGGGCGCAACGGTGCCGGCAAGACCACGACGCTCAGGGCCATCATGGGGCTGGTGGGGCGCCGCAAGGGGAGCATCCGCTACAACGGGCGGGAGACGGTGGGGCTGCGGCCGGACCTGATCGCGCGCACGGGCATCGGCTACTGCCCGGAGGAACGCGGCATCTTCGCCAGCCTGAACGTGACCGAGAACCTGATGCTGCCGCCGGTGGTGGCCGAGGGCGGGCTGGACCTGGACACCATCTACAAGCTGTTCCCCAACCTGAAGGAACGCGCGGGCAGCCAGGGCACCAAGCTTTCCGGTGGCGAGCAGCAGATGCTGGCGATTGCCCGCATCCTGCGCACCGGTGCCAAGCTGCTGCTGCTGGACGAGCCGACCGAGGGCCTGGCGCCGGTCATCGTGCAGCAGATCGGCGCCATGATCCGCGAGATCAAGGCACGCGGCTTCACCGTGCTGCTGGTGGAGCAGAACTTCCGCTTCGCCCAGACCGTGGCCGACCGGCACTACGTGATGGAACACGGCCGCGTGGTGGACATGGTGGGCAATGACGAGCTGCTCGGTTCGCTGGACCGGCTGCACCAGTACCTTGGCGTTTGAATCGAACGGGAGAGAGACCATGGCGCTTGATCGTCGCAGCCTGCTGGGTGCTGCCGCCGCGTTGCCTGCGTTGGGTGGGCTGCCATACCGCGGCGCCAGGGCGCAGGCTGCGCCGGTGAAGGTGGGCGTGCTGAACGACCAGTCCGGCCTGTACCGCGACATCAGCGGGCCGACCTCCACCGCCTGCGTGCGCCAGGCGGTGCAGGACCTGGGCAGCCTCGGCTTCAACGTGGAAGTCGTTGCCGCCGACCACCAGAACAAGCCCGATGTCGGTGCCAACGTGGCGCGGCAGTGGTTCGACCGCGATGGCGTCGACATCATCGTCGACGTGCCGACCTCCTCGGTGGCGCTGGCGGTGGCGCAGGTGGCCAAGGAGAAGAACAAGGTCTTCATCCCCACCACGGCCGCGACCGCCGACCTGACCGGGCCGAGCTGCAACGCCAATACCATCCACTGGGCCTACGACACCTACATGCTGGCCAAGTCCACCGGCGGGGCCATGGTGAAGGCGGGCGGCGACAGCTGGTTCTTCCTGACCGCGGACTACGCCTTCGGCCATGCGTTGGAACGCGACACCACCGCCTTCGTCAAGGCGCAGGGCGGCACCGTGCTGGGCGCGGTGCGGACGCCGTTTCCGGGCACCACGGATTTCTCCAGCTTCCTGGTGCAGGCGCAGGCGTCGCGCGCCAAGGTCATCGGGCTGGCCAATGCCGGTGGCGACACCATCAACTGCGTCAAGCAGGCGGCCGAGTTCGGCATCACCCGGCGCGGCGTGAAGCTGGCGGCGCTGCTGATGTTCCTGAACGACGTGCATGGCATGGGGCTGCAGACCGCGCAGGGCCTGGTCTGCACCGAGACGTTCTACTGGGACCTGAACGACCGGACGCGGGCCTTCACCAACCGGGTCAAGCCGCATCTGGCGGGCAACATGCCTTCCATGGGCCATGCCGGCGCCTACAGCGGCGTGCTGCACTACCTGAAGGCGGCGAAGGCGATGGGCGCGGCCGCGGCGAAGGCCGATGGCGCCGCGGCGGTGGCGCAGATGAAGCGCATGCCGACCGACGACGACTGCTTCGGGCCCGGCAGCATCCGCGCCGACGGCCGCAAGCTGTGCCCGGCCTATCTGTTCGAGGTGAAGAAGCCCGAGGAGAGCAAGGCGGCCTGGGACTACTACAAGCTGCTGCAGACCACGCCGGCGGACCAGGCGTTCCGGCCGATCGCCGAGGGTGGCTGCCCGCTGGTGCATAGCTGACGCAGACACGGCAGCCGGAAAACCGGCGCCATTGGGAGACGACCGAGATGGAGATGTCACGCCGTTCGATGCTGGGGGCCTTCGCGGTCACCACGCTGGGCACCAGCCTGCCGCGCCTCGGCCGCGCGCAGGCCGCCAACACGCTGCGGATCGGCGTGATGAACGACATGTCCGGCACCTACAAGGACAATACCGGGCCTGGTTCCGTCGCCTGCACCCGCCAGGCGGTGGAGGAGTTCGGCGCGCAGGGCTTCAACGTGGAGGTGATGGCCGCCGACCACCCGAACAAGCCTGATGTCGGCGTG
>CAIMOR010000045.1 GCA_903843125.1 uncultured Rhodospirillales bacterium | reverse complement strand
TCCAGGTCGATGAAATCTGGTCCTTCGTCTATGCCAAGCAGAAGAACGTCGCGGGCGCCAAGGCTGCCCCGGAAGGTGCTGGCGATATCTGGACGTGGACCGCCATCGACGCGGATACGAAGCTGATCCCGAGCTGGTATGTCGGCGCCCGCGATGGCGCTGCCGCCCAGCACTTCATCGGCGACCTGGCGCTGCGCTTGAGCAACCGGGTGCAACTGACCAGCGATGGCCACAAGCCCTATCTGGAAGCCGTGGAACAGTCCTTCGGCGCCGATATTGACTACGCCATGCTGGTGAAAATCTACGGCGAGCCGGCCGGCGCCAAGGGCCGCTACAGCCCCGGCGAGTGCATCGGCGCCGAACAGCGCCGGGTGGAAGGCAAGCCTGATCCCAAGCACATCAGCACCAGCTACGTTGAGCGGGCGAACCTCTCAATGCGGATGGGGATGCGTCGCTTTACCCGGCTCACCAACGCCTTCAGCAAGAAGGCCGAGAACCACGCCCACGCCCTGGCCATCTACTTCATGCACTACAACTTCGTTCGCATTCACCAGACGCTGCGCTGCACGCCGGCCATGGCGGCGAAGGTCAGCGCCAAACTTTGGGAACTATCCGATATGGTGGTCGTGCTGGAGGAATGGGAAAAGAGTCAGGGTCAGCGTTCAAACTGACCCACTACCCCAGCGCGGGGTGGTTCGCCATGCCGGCCCAGGTCATGTAGAGCGGGATACGAACCGCATCCCATGAGAAACGCGGCGGCCATTCGGTGGCGATGCGATAGCGTCCACCGGAACGCGGCACCTCGACCCAATCGGCGGTCAACTGCCGCTGGCCGAAGCGGGCATGCTGCAAAACGTCCAGCATGCCCGCCTCCAGGCGGCGCCAGCGCGGGTCCGGCTGCATAGCGTCCAACTCGCGCATGGCGGGGAAAATTGCGTACGATGGGTTCACCACCAGGTGCTCCCCATGATCGAAGCCAGTGGTCCCCGGCCGCATCAACAGTTGGCCGTTGGCTTCGAAGGTGTTGCAGCGCAGGAAATCGGCCGCCATGGCCTTGGACAGCCGCAGATAGTCCCGGTTGCGCCACCGCGCTGCTGCGCGGCACAGGCTCCAACTCACCAGCAGGTCGCCGTCCGACGCGTTGTTCAGATCTCCATGGTCCTGCCCAGGCGCACCCGGGCGCCAGCGCCAGGAAAGCAGGCGGTCTTCGCTGCGGCCAAGATTGCGCTCGGTCCAGTCGAGGATGGTCAGGAAGGTTGACTCGATATCGTAGGCCGCGGCCAGCAGCAGGCCATACCCTTGACCTTCCGAATGCGAGACTCCCTGATTGCCGGTATCGACCACCCGGCCGTCGGCGGTCAGGAAGCGGGTGCGGAACTCGGACCAGGCCCGCTGCGCGGTCTCGGCCTGCGCCGGGTTGCCGGCCAGCAGCGCCAGGCCCGCGCCGAACATCTGCCGACGAGTGACGCCGCCTTGGATGCGCGGGCAGCGATTGGGCGCGAATACCGATGTCGGAGTGGAATTACGTCGGTTGAGTGACATGGAGAGGTAACTCCCCTTAATGTTCGCACTTCACATGAGCACAATCAGGGGAGGAGTCACTGGCGCATCTTGCGCCGAAAAGTGGAATGTAAGGTTTCGGTCAGGAAGGCCGATTGCGTGCGGCGCCCAATCAGCCTCGCACCCTGGGCATTTGCAGCAGGTGCCATGGGCTGGGCATGGCGCCGCACTTCACATGCACCAGCGCAGGTGCCCGAAGGGCGATGGCATCGCCGACCGCGCGTTCCAGACCGGCCGCGTCGCTGACGCGAAAGCTGGCCACGCCGAAGGTCTCGGCCAGTTTGGCGAAGTCGGGGTTGTGCAGATCGCAGGCAATCTGGCGGTTTCCGTACTGCAGCGCCTGGATTCGCTTGACGTTGAAGAAGGCGTTGTTGTCGAACACCACCACCACGACAGGCAGCCTGTGCTGCACCGCTGTCGCCAACTCGCCGATCTGGTAGAGGAAGCCGCCATCGCCGGCGATGGACACCACCGGCACCTCCGGCCGCACCGCCTGCGCGCCGAGCGCGGTGCCATAGCCCCAGCCGAGGTTGTCCTGATAGCCGGGCGACAGAAAGGTGCGGTCCTTGGTGACCGGGAAGCCGAGACGGCTGGCAAAGCCAACCTGGGTGACCTCATCGACGAAGATGCCATCCTCCGGCAACGCCGCGCGGATGGCGCCGAGGTAGCTCATCTGCGGTTCAAGCTTGGCAAGCTCCGTATGCATCCACGCCATGTGGCCGGCGACTTCCGCGGCGCGGCTGACGTGGGCGGGTGTCGCCAGCAGCCGGGCGAGCAACGCCGGCGCACAGGCGGCAGCGTCACCCACAACGGGCACGGTCGCACGGCGGAAACGGTCGGGCTCCAGCGCGTCGATGTCGATGCGGACGACCTTGAGTTCGTCATCCACGCCCCAACTGCCCTGCTGTGTGAACAGCCTGGTGCCGATCGCCAGCACCACATCGGCCTGCCGCCACAGCCGATGCCCGACGCTGACCGGCACCGCCAGCGGATGCGTCGTCGGCACCACCCCCCTGCCCCGGCGGTAGCTGGCAATCGGCGCCTGCAGGTGTTCCGCGATGGCAGCGATGGCAATCCCAGCTCCGATGGCACCGCCGCCCACCACGATGAGCGGTCGCTTCGCGCCGGCCAGCAAAGCCGCGGCGCGGTCGAGCGCTTCGTCATCCAGCGCCAGGGTCTCGGCCTGGGCGACAGCGCCCAGGATGACCGGCGCGCGCTTCGGCCAGACGTCCATGGCGCATTCCAGCACCGCCGGGCGTGGCCGACCGCTGATGGCCGCCGTCAGCGCCGCCTTGGTCAGGGTGGCGGCCTCATGCGGGCCGGTGATCCGCGCTGTGAACTTGGCGACGTGTGCGGCCATGCCGAGCTGGTCGTGAAGTTCATGCAGATGGCCGTGGCCGCGGTCGATGTCGGCCTGCGGGATCTGCCCAAGCAGGCCCAGCACCGGCGCGTTCATGGCATAGGCGGTCAGCAGCGCCGCGGTGGCGTTCAGGAAGCCCGGCCCCGGCACAACGGCGAAAGGCCAGGGCTTGCCGGTGGCCAGCGCGGCGCCGAGTGCCATGTATGCGGCCGTCTGCTCGTGCCTGGGATGCAGCACCCGAAGCCGGTCCTGCGCCTGGTAGAAAGCGTCGAACAGCGGGTCGTTGTGCAGCCCCGGCAGGGCGAAGACCTGGTCGATGCCGTACAGCAGTAACGTCTCGACCACGGCTTCCGCGGTCGACATATGGTGCGCGGCGGGAGCGGTAACGGGCGGGGACGGTTCGGTCATCCGCCACGCCTAGCCGGTGGCAGGTGGGGCGACAAGCCGGGCTGCGACGGATGGCCGCACAGTTCCGCGCCAGCGCCGCACGCTAGGCGAGGACGGCGGCGAACAGGTTTCAGCTACGTGCCGGTGGAGCACGCGGGGCGCCGGCCGCGGCCATGTTCGCCAGGCGCGACGGGCCATCATGGCCGACGGAGGCCGCGGCGACGCCGCGCGGATGCGGGCCGCGCGTCGCTGTTGAGGCTGCCGCCTGGGTGCCGCCAGGGCTGGCCTGGGCCGCCGCCCGGCGCCGCGGCGTGCCGGCTTCGGCTTGCGGTCGCGGTGCCGGCGCACAGAGCTGGTCCGGCATCGGCAGCGTTGCGGCGAGTTGCTCCGCGCGGCGCGCCACTGGCTGCTCCCGGCGCAGCAGCGCCTGAGCGGAGCGAGGACGGGCGCTGCCCCGCAGCGCGGTCTGGCGCCGATGGGACCCAGGCGCTCCGGCCTGCGGAAGCTTGGTCTCGTTGCCAGCCACCGCTTGATGGCCTGGCGCGGCGAACTGCAGCAGCGCGGTATCCAGGGCGACGGTAGGCAGCGGTGCCGTCGGCTCGGCGCGGACCCAGCCCGGCGGCGGCAAGTCCAGCAAGGCGCCAAAATCGGAGGGCGCGGCACGTCGAGGCGTGGACGGCGAGGCCTCAGCTGGGGCGCCAAATGAAACGAGCGCTACCGGCGCCTCTACCGGTTGCCACGGCGATGGGGCGAGCAATGGGGCCTCGGGAACAAAGCGGATATTCAGCATGAATACCATGAACACGATCGTCATTGAGGCCAGCACCATGAAGGGCCGACCGCGGCCGCCGCCTTCCTCCGGTGTGGGTTCCTGAGCGAGGACGTAGCTTGGGTCCATGTACCAGGGGGTGTGGGCCTGCCATCGGGGCGCACCGGCGCGGGCATCGTATTCGGCCCAAACCGTCTCCCAATCATCCGTGCGAGTGGTCATCGTCCAATTTCCAGCCGATGGGTTCTGGCCCTGTTTTGATACATCGGACCAGAAAACGCAACCTATAGTTGCATGTCATCGACGGATGATTGGTGCGTGTACAACAGGTTAATGCTGAGCGCCGAGTTGGCCGAAGCCGGAAGGTACTACCCGCGCGGGTGGGCTATTCGGCGGAGGCGCCGGAGGCTTGTACCGCCGCGCCCCAGCGCACGGTCTCGGCCCGGAGGAAGGCGGGCATCGCGACCGGGCCGCGGAACATCGGCGAGATGCCTTGCCGCACCAAGCCGGTCCGCCATGCGGGGTCGGTATCCAGGCGCTCGACCTCGGCGGCGTAGCGCGCCAGCGCCGGCGCCGGCGTGGCGGCCGGGGCGACCAGCGCCCACCAGGCGACGAATTCCAGGCCGGGTACGCCGGCTTCCGCCATGGTCGGCACCGCCGGCAGGGCCAGGCTACGGGCCGGCGCCGAGACCGCAAGCGCTCGAACACGGCCGGCCTGCAACTGGGCCAGCGGCGACTGCACTGGGTCGAACATCACCTGGATATGGCCGGCGACAACGTCTTGCAGCGCCGGGGCGCTGCCGCGGTAAGGCAAGTGGGACAGCGCGGCGCCGGTCAGGCTGCGGAACACCTCGCCTACCAGGTGTCCGGGCGAGCCGGCGCCGGCGCTGCCAAAGGGCACCGCTCCGCGCTGTTCTCGCGTCCAGGCGACAAACTCGGAGACGTTCGTGGCGGGCACCGTGGGGTTGACCACCAGCGCCACCGGAGCGCCAGCCAGCACGGCGATAGGGGCGAAGTCACGCTCAGGCTCGAACGGCAACCGGCGGTACAGGCTGGGGTTCACCGCCAGCACGCCGACATTGGAAAGCAGCAGCGTCAGGCCATCCGGCGCGGCGCGGGCCACCGCCTCTGCGCCCAGGTTGCCGCCGGCGCCGCCGCGGTTGTCCACCACCACTTGTTGGCCGAGCACCTGCGTCAGCCTCGCCGCCAGCGGGCGGGCCACCAGGTCGGTCGGGCCGCCCGGCGGGAATGGAACCACCAGGCGCACCGACCGGTCCGGCGCCCAGGGCCCGGCGCCAGGTGGATCCGCCAAGGCAGGGGCGGCGCTGCCCAGAGTCAGCCCGGCCAGCACGGCCCGGCGCTGCATCAGGCCGCCCGCCGCAACAGTTCAACCACCAGGCGGGCGGGGTCAACGCGGACCCAGTCCCCGGTTCGCAATACGTTGCGCGGGTCCGGAGACCAACCTTCGGAGATGACGATGCCGGCAAGCACGGCGCCCTGAACCATCACCGGGTTCGTGACGCCGAAGATGAAGGCCTTGGGGGCAATGCCCTTGCCCTTGATGTCATTGAACGCCCAACCGGCGGCGATGCCACCCTTCGCGGTGGGGAAGAAGCAAATCTTGTCCCGGATATTGGTGCCTTCCAGTTTGTGGCCCGGCTTGGAGATGAGGCCGGTCCAACGATCCAGGTCGTAGCGCGGGGAGAAACCCTCATCGGAGACCACCGCCTCGCCTTCCACCACGGGACCGAAGGCGCGGGACAGCGCAATGGTCAGCAGGGGAGCGCTCATGCCAGCTGTCCCGTGCAGGCGATCTCGACGCACTCCGCCGTGCGCCGCAGGATGGTGTTGAAGCGGTGCGCGCCGATGATGTTGACGATCTTGGCGCTGTTGCTGACCATGTTTTGCCAGCCGTTCTTCTCGCGCATCGGCGACAGGTTCTGCAGGATGTAGAAGCAGACGCCTTCCAGCACCGCCACCCCGGCATCCTCCAGCGGTTGCATGTAGCCCAGCTTGCGGGCGGCGCTGATGACGCCGTTGCTGGTGGTGACGAAGCAGGAGGTACCGCGCGCCACCTTGCGGCCCGCGAACAGCTCAGAGAGCGTTTTCATCTCGAACAGCGAAAGCTGTGGGCCAGAGAAAACCACGAGCTTCGCGTCACCGCCGCCCAGGCTGAACCGGCGATAGACCGCTGCGATGCCCGCGTCGTCGATCACCATCCGCTCGACGGCGGAGGACACGGCGCCGCCGAACGCCTCCTCCACCGTGCGCGCCTGCGGCGTGACGCCGACCATGTGGAACATGCCCATGGAGCCGTAGCTGGCCAGCGCGCAGCCCAGCTGCTTCAGCTCATCGGCCAGCGGCGGGCGGCGGAAGCCGGTGAAGACCGGCACGGCATAGTAACTCTGGTGGCCCTCACCGACGATCTTGCCCAAGGCGCCCCAATCCGCGAGGTCAACCAATGCGGCGCCGGAGATATCGACGATGAAGCTGCCGATGCGGAGCCGGTCCAGCTGAAAGCCGTAAGCCGGAGTGCGACCGGTGATGGCAGAGGCCATGGCGGCAGGACCGCTCTCGAAATTGGTGCGGGCGCCGAACACGCTGTTGGCATAGATGCACGTGCCGGTGTCGCCCCAGGCCACCCGCTCATTCAGGTGCGGTTGGTACAAGGTCTGGTAGTTGATGCAGGTATCCGTGGTCAGGATGTTCATGTCGGCAAGGGTGGCGATGACCTCCCGCTCCTTGCCGCACTCGGTGGCATCCTGGCCCAGGCGCTCGGCCCAGGCAAAGTCGATGCAACGGGCATTGGTGGTGATGGGGATGCGCGCGCGCGCGCCGAGGTCGCGCATCTCCTTCAGGAAGGCCAGTCCGGTGTCCCCGAGCACCTCAATGTCGCCCATCATGTGGGCGTTGGTGATCTCGACGAATTCCTCGGCACCGAAGAAGCGGCCGACCTCCAACTGGTAAGCCAGGGCGCGCCGGACCGCCTCGCCCTCGGCGCCGTCCAGCATGGCCTGCTCCTGCGCCGAGAGCCTCACGCCGCGATGCCCGCGCCGGCGTTGTACCAGTCCAGCATCTGCTCGCCATTCCAATGCAACACTCCGGTGTGCTTGGCGACGTGCTCGTAGAACTTCTCGAGGTACTTGATGCGATGGGGCTGGCCGGAAATGTAGGGGTGGATGGCCAGCGACATGATCTTGGCGCGATCGGCGCTTTCCTCATACAGCCGGTCGAATTGGTCGATTGCGCGCTTGAGCAGATAGTCGCTCTCGTGGTGCTGCACGATCATCATCGGGATGTCGTTTAGTTCTACGGTGTATGGCAGCGTGACCAGCGGGCCACGCTCGGTGCGGATCGTGGTCGGCTCGTCGTCGTAGACCCAGTCGCCGATGTACTTCACGCCGGCCTGCACAAGGTATTCAGGGGTCTCGAAGGTCTGCGTCAGCCCGGGGCCGAGCCAGCCGACCGGGCGCTTGCCGGTGAACTTCTCCAGCCGGTCCTGGCTGCGCATTATCATGGCCAGTTGGTCAGTTTCCTTGTGGATCGGCCCCTGTTCCCAGCTGTGGCCCATGAACTCCCAGCCGGCGTCCAGCGCCTGCTTCGCGACGCGCTCGTAGTCATCCACGACGCGGGCGTTGATGCTGAGGGTCGGTGCAATACCGAGTTTCTCGTAGAGCTTGAAGAAGCGCCAGACGCCGACGCGCATGCCGTATTCGTGCCACGACCAGTTCGGCACATCCGGCAGCAACACCTGGCCGGTCGGCGCCGGGATCACCTGGCGGGCCATCGGCTTGGAGATATCCCAAACCTCCAGGTTGACAATGCTCCAGACAACCATGCGGTTGCCGTTGGGCAGCCGCATCGGCGGACGGTCGGCAATGGCGGAATATTCGTGGCGGTCGCGCGGGGCCATGCTCATGCGGGCAATCCTTCTGGGCCGGCGGAGGTTAGGGTTGCCGCGACGCATCGACAAGCGCTGCCGGGCCAGGTCAGATTGCCCCTAAGGAGGAATGCCCATGAACCAGCCCTACAGATCCGGATTGCCGCGGCGCGCGGCGCTGGCGCTGCCCGCGCTGCTGGTGGCCATTCGCGCTCAGGGCCAGCCGGCGTCAACCTGGCCGGACCAGCCTATCCGATTCGTCTCTACCGGCTCTCCTGGGACCTCCACCGACGTGCTGGTACGGCTGGTGGCCGAGGGACTGGCGGAACGGCTGGGGCAGCCGTTTCCGGTAGATGCCAAGCCGGGGGCGGACGGGCTGATCGGCGCGCAGGCCTTCGTGCAGGCAACGCCGGGCAGCGCATTGTTCTTCACCAACGCCGGCACCATCACCACGCTGCCGCTGATGCATGAGCGGCTGCCCTACGACACTACCGCCGACCTGGTGCCGATCGCGCCAACCTGCACCGACTTCTTGGCTTATGCCGTACACGGCGATTTCCCGGCTCGGACATTGGCGGAAATGTTCGAACGGGTGCGGGCGGAGCCGGGCAGGTACAGTTGGTCTTCGGCGCCGGGTGGTACCTACCTGCTGACACTGGCCTATCTGAAGCAGCAGGGGCTGGACATGCCGTTCATCAGCTACCGCGTGACCACCCAGGGGGTGACGGATACCGCCGCCGGGCGCGTGGCAATGACGGTACAGCCGCTGACCCCGCTGGTGCCGCTGGCGCAGGACGGCAGGCTGCGCATCCTCGCGGTAACGCCGGCGCTGCGAGCGCCGCGCGCGCCGGAGGTGCCGACGGCGCGCGAAGCCGGCTTCCCGATGCTGGAGGTGGAGGGTTTTCCCGGGGTGTTCGGCTGGAAGGGCATGCCGGCGCCGCTGCTGGCCCGCCTGAATGCGATGGTACAGGAGATCATCTCCGTGCCCGACGTAGTGGAACGCTTTCGCGGCCTGGGGCTGGTGCCGCGGCCCTCGACGCCGGCGCGGTTTGCCGCCGACCTGGCCAGCCTGCATGAGAAGTTGGCCGCCGTGGCGCGGGTGTATGGCGCGAGGCCAGCGGAGTGAGAATCGACTGCGACATCCACCCTGCCCTGCCAAGCCTGACCGCGTTGCTGCCGTATCTGGACGCTTACTGGCAGGACCAGGTGGTTAGCCGCGGCATCGACCGGCAGGCGCTGGACCTGACCTGCTACCCGCCGCGCGCGCCGCTGACAGCGCGGCCGGATTGGCGCCCGGCGGCCGGACTGCCCGGCGCTTCCCTGGACGCGCTGCGAGAGCATGTCCTGGACCGCTACGATATCCAAATCGGCATCCTCAACCTGGTGCATGGGCTACTGGCCTTCCATAGCGACGACCTCTGCGCCGCGCTATGCCGCGCCGCGAACGACTGGTTGGCGGCGGAATGGCTGGACCGCGAACCGCGGCTGCGCGCTTCGATTTTGGTGCCGATGGAAAGCCCGGCGCTGGCCGTGGCGGAGATAGAGCGCCGCGCCGCCGACCAACGCTTCGTGCAGGTGCTGCTGCTGGTACAGGGCGAGGCACCCTGGGGCCGGCGGCAGCATTGGCCAATCTACGCCACCGCCGAGAAGCACGGCCTGGCGGTGGGCATCCATGCCGGCAGCCTGTTCCGGCATCCGCCCAGCAGCGTCGGCTGGCACAGCTACTTCGCCGAAGACTACGTGCTGCAATCCCAGGCGTTCGAGAGTGCGCTGCTGAGCCTGCTGACCGAGGGGGTGTTCCAGCAACATCCGGGGCTGAAGGTGGTGCTGATCGAGAGCGGGGTGACCTGGCTACCGGGCTTCCTGACGCGCATCAACAAGACTTGGCGCGGGATGCGGCCGGAGGTGCCGTGGATGAACGAAAAGCCCGCGGAGACCGTGCGCCGCCACGTCCGGCTGACCGCGCAACCGCTGGATGCGCCGGCCGACCCTGCGGTGCTGGGCGCCGTGCTGGAGCAACTGGGCAGCGACGACATGCTGCTGCTGGCGACCGACTATCCGCATTGGCAGTTCGATGGCGACGCGGTGCTGCCGGAGGGCATTCCCGTGCGGATGGCGGCCGGGCTGTTCGCGGCCAATGCGATGGCCACGTACCCTCGTCTGGCGGAGACGCTGGCATGAGCATCATCGACTGCGACATCCACCCTTCGATGGCCTCGCCGGCCGCGCTGTACCCGTGGTTGCCGGCGCGCTGGCGGGAGCATTGGGGCGAATACGGCACGCGGCTGCGACAGGGGCTTTCTTCCAGCCTGCCCTATCCGCGGATGACGCCGGCAGCCTGCCGGCTGGACGCGGCACCGCCCCGGGGCGGGCCTGCGGGAAGCGACCTGGACTACATGCGCAGCACGCACCTTGACCCGCTGGGGATCGAGATGGGCGTGTTGCAACCGTTGGGCGCACTGAATCACCAGCGCAACCTGGAATTCGCGACGGCACTGTGCAGCGCGGCTAATGATTGGCAGCGCGAGGAGTGGTGCGCCAGGGAGCCACGGCTGCGGGCCAGCATCGTGCTGCCGCAGGACGACCCGGCCGCCTGTGCGCGCGAGATTGCCAGGCGGGCGCAGGACAAGGCGTTTCTGCAGATCAGTTTGTCGCCACGCACCGAACAACCGCTGGGTCGCAAGCAGCACTGGCCGATCTTCCAGGCCGCGGTTGCGTGTGACCTGCCGATCGGCATCCACGTGATCGGTTATGGCTACCACGCCTTCACCGGCGGCGGCTGGCCGAGCTTCTACTTCGAGGAATACGTCTCCAACGTGCAGGCCTTCCAGGCGGTGCTGACCAGCCTGGTGATGGAGGGCGTGTTCGAAGCTTTCCCTACACTGCGCGTCACGCTGATCGAGGGCGGGCTGGCCTGGGTGCCGGCGCTGTGCTGGCGGCTGGACCGTGCCTGGGCGCGCATGCGCAGCGAGTTGCCGCAGGTGAAGCGGCCACCTTCCGAGTACATCCGCCAGCAGGTCTGGTTCACCACCCAGCCGATCGAGGAGCCGGAACGCCCGGGCGACCTGGTACCGCTGCTGGAACTGGTTGGCTGGGACCGGGTGCTGTTCAGCACGGACTACCCGCATTGGGACCAGGACGACCCGCGCTACGCCTTCAAGGTGCAGCTGCCGCCGGGCCGGCGCGAGCAAATCATGGCTGGCAATGCTCGGGCGCTGTACCGGTTGTAGCGGGACCACCCGATCATTCAGGTCTTGATCAGCACGTAATCGCCATCGACCGAGACGTTGAAGGTCTCGGCCGCCAGATGCTCGACGCTCACGGCGTAGCGGCGGACCTTGGTACCGCTGGGGTCGCAGACCGAGAGCCCGGTGCGCAGATCGAACTCCCAGCCGTGCCAAGGACACTTCACCACTTCGCCCTGGCGGGTGAAGTGGATATCGCCAGGCTTTTCGGCCTCGGCCAAGCCGGTCAGGCGCCCTGCGCAGAGCGAGGCGCCTTCGTGTGGGCAGCGGTTCAGCAGCGCGAAGTATTCACCGGCGGCGTTGAACAGCGCGATCTCGCGGCCCTTAACTGTCACCAGCTTGCGCCCGCCGGGCGGCACTTCGCCGAGGCGGGCAACGACGTGGCGGTTGGTGCTCATGCTTGGCGTCCCCAGGGCGGTTGGCGCAGCAAAGCCATCAGCGCGGGCGGCGTCAAATTCCATGAGGCGGCGTCAGTCCATCGCCGCGTGGCCGCCGGCGGTGGCAGTGCGCGGCGGCCGACGCATCAACGGCAGCAGCAGCAGCATGCCCAGGCACAGCAGCATCAGCAGCTTAAAGTCGTTGCCATAAGCGATGATGCTGGCCTGCCGTGTCACCTCTTCGTTCAACGCCGCCGCGCCGGCTGCCGTGCCCAGATGCCAGAACTGCTGGATGGCGGGGTAGTCGAACAGCCGGTTCAGCGGCGTGATGTTCTGCGCCAGCTCCGAATGCATGATTTGCGTATTGCGCGTCAGCATCGCCGACATCGCCGAGATGCCGATGGCGCTGCCAAGGTTGCGCACCAGGCTGATCAGCGAGGTGCCGTCGGTGCGCAAGCCGGGCTCCAGCGTTGCGAAGGCGACCACCTGCAGCGGGTTGAAGACCAAGCCGAGGCCGAAGCCCTGCAGTACCGTGGCGCCGCCCAGCCACCACATGGAAACCGCGGGGGTCCATGCGGTCATCTCCCACAGCGTCCAGGACAGCATCAGGATGCCCGCCAGCATCACCGCGCGCGCGTCGATCCGGTCCGCCAGCCGGCCGGCGATCAGCAGCGCCACCATGGTGCCGAGGCCGCGCGGCGCCAGCAGCAGGCCGGCGGTGAACACCGGATAGTCGCCGAGCACCTGCAGGTACGGCGCGAGCAATGCCGAGGTCGCCAACAGCACGACGCCGACCACGAACATCACGCCGAGGCAGCCGACGAAGTTGCGGTCGCGGAAAATGCGCGGCGGGATGAACGGCCGCTCGGCGGTCGCCAGGTGAACGATGAACAGGTAGATGCCAAGCGTGGCGAGTGCGCCTTCGATGATGATCTCGTTCGAGCCGAACCAGTTTTTGAGCTCACCGCGGTCCAACAAGATCTGCAGGGCGCCGAGGCCGAGGCTGAGCGCGCCGAAGCCGAGCCAGTCGAAACCACGGCGTTCCTGCTTGTTGTCGGCCGGCAAGAAGGCCATCAGGCCGAGGAAGGCAAGGATGCCGAATGGCAGATTGACGTAGAACACCCAGCGCCAGTTGTAGGAACTCGTCAGCCAGCCGCCCAGCGTCGGCCCCAGGATGGGCCCAAGCATCACGCCCATGCCCCAGACCGCCATGGCCGAGCCGCGCTTTTCGACCGGGTAGATATCGAGCATGGTGGACTGGCTCAGCGGCACCAGCGCGGCGCCAAAGACGCCCTGCAGCAGCCGGAATACCACCATCTGACCGAGCGACTGCGCCGCGCCGCACAGCACGGATGCCAGCGTGAAGCCACCGACCGAGATCAGGAACAGCCGCTT
>CAIMOR010000044.1 GCA_903843125.1 uncultured Rhodospirillales bacterium | reverse complement strand
CAGCCCCAGGGGAAGCGCCGGCGCCGGCGCGGCCGGGCCAGCGTCGCGGTCTCATGGGCAGTCGGCGGCAAGGGGGTGTCCGGCATGGCGGGGTTCCGTCAGCTCCAGCCACCGCCCAACGCACGGAACAGGCCAACGGCGGCCTGCAACCGTTGCAGCCGGGCCAGGGCCAGCTGGTTGCGCGCGTTGAACAGCGTGATCTGGGTATTCAGCAGCGTGATGAGGTCGATGGTACCGGCGCGGAACTGCGCCTCCGAGATGGCATTGGCGCGTTCGGCGCTGTTGGTCGCGGCTTCCTGCAGTTCCACCAGCAGGGTCGTCTCCCGCAGCGTGGCGACGCTGGTTTCCGCGTCCACCAGCGCGGCGACGATCGCGCGGCGGTACGTCTCCAGCAGTTCCTCGGCGCGGGCCTGATTGAAATCCCGCTGCGCCCGCAGCTGCCACTGCTGGAAGATCGGCTGGGTCACGCTGCCGACCAGCTGAAACAGCACGGAGCCCGGCCGCAGCAGGTTGTCGAACACCAGGCTCTGGAAGCCGCCCGTGGTGGTCAACTGCACCGTCGGCAGCATGGCGGCGCGGGCCACCGCGACATTGGCCTGGGCCGAGGCCAGGTTGGCCTCGGCCAGCCAGACATCGGGGCGGCGCACCAGCACCTCGGCCGGCAGCCCCGGCGCCACCGGCGGCAGCACCACCTGGGAAAGCGGCACCCGGGGCACCGCCAGACCCTGCGGCGCCACGCCGGCCAGCGTGCCGATGGCGTAGAGGTTGGCTTCCAGCGACTGGCGCAGCGGTGGCACGGCCGCGCGCTGCTGCGCCACCAGGGTCTGCTGCTGCGCCAGGTCCAGCCCATTGGCGGTGCCGGCGGCCACGCGGGACTGGATCACCGCCAGCACGCGTTCCGCCGTGGCCAGGTTGCCTTCCTGGATCTCCAGCTGCTCCTGCGCCGACAGTACGGCGAAATAGGCATTGGCCAACGACGCCTGGGTGGTGATGCGGACGACGCCGACATTGAAATTGCTGGCCGCCGCGGCCTCCTGCTGCACCAGCACGCTGTTGCGGGTACGGCCCCAGAAGTCCACCTCGTAGGTCGCCGAAAGCTGGGCGCCGTACAGCACGCGCTGGCTGAAGCGGGACCGGCCGGAAACCGGCACGCCGCTGGCGGTGGAAAGCGGTGTCTGGCTGCGGTTGGTGGTGAAGCTGGCATTGCCGGTCGGCAGCAGCAGCTGGCCGGTGATGCGGACATTCGCGTCCGCCTCGCGCAATTGCGCCTCGGCGATGCGGATATCGAAGCTGGCGACATTGGCGGCCGCCATCAGCGCGTCCAGCTCGGGCGAGCCGAAGCCCCGCCACCAGTCGGCATCGGGCCAGGCGGCCGGCACGCGGGGGTCGGCCGCCACCAGCCGGGCCGGCGTGGCCAGGCCGGAGGACGGTGCATCCGGCCGCAGCCCGCAACCGGCAAGCAGCAGCACCAGCAGCAGCGCCGAGCGTCGGCTGGGCGTAGGGGGGTGGGGTTCGGGGCGCATGATCAGACCCTGGTCTATAGGCCACCACAGGCCCGAGCGGCACCACTTGTTACCCTTCGTCATGCCCAAGGCGCAGGGGGCGTGGCGATGCCATGCAGCACGCTTTGCCGTGACCGCCTTGTTGAGCTATAAACCCATGGGCGAATTCGGGGCTGAAACATGACATTTTTCCGCGTATCCGCGCCGCTGGCGCTGGCGGCGGCCCTGCTTGCCGGCATGGCTCCGGCGCGGGCGCAGGATGCCGGCGCGGGCGGCGTGGCGCTCGACCGGCGGGCGGTGTTCGACATCGTCACCGAGAACGACTTCTACGCCAGCAAGACCGACCAGTGGTACACCACCGGCAGCCGGCTGGGCTACCTGCACCCCGAACAGCGCCAGTCCGACCTGCCGGCCCCGGTGGAATGGCTGGATCGCCAACTGGAAAGCCTGGGCTTCTTCGGCCCGGCCAACAGCCGCTGGGGCATCAATGCCGGGCAGAACATCTACACGCCCATCGACGTCACCCGGCACAACCCGGACCCGAAGGACCACCCCTACGCCGGCTTCGCCTATTTCGACTTCATGCTGATGCGACGGACCGAAAGCTACCAGGACCGCTTCACGGTACAGGCCGGGCTGGTCGGCCCGGGCAGCTGGGGCCGCAACAGCCAGGATTTCGTGCATGGCCTGCTGAACCAGGACGTCTCGCATGGCTGGAAGTACCAGCTGCGCCAAGAATGGACGCTGGGCCTGGCGTTCGACCGCACCTGGCGGCTGCCCGCCAACCCCGGCACCCTGCCGCTGGGGCTTGAGCTCGATGCGCTGCCGAGCATGGCGCTGGCCGCCGGCAACGTCGCGGTCTACGCCCAGGGCGGCGGGCGCCTGCGCATCGGCAGCAACCTGCACATGGACTACGGCCCCAGCCGGGTGCGCCCGGCCGCCGGCGATGGACCCAGCGCCATCCATGGCGAAGGCGAGCTCGGCTGGTACCTGTTCGCCGGCGCCGCCGGCCGTGCCGTCGGCCGCGACATCTTCATCGAGGGCAATACCTTCAAGGCCAGCCGCGGCCTGACCGCCCAGCGGCTGGTGGGGGACATGGATGTCGGCGGCGCGCTGCTGCTGCCGGTGTTCGGCCGCTATGTCCGGCTGAGCTACACGCAGGACTGGCGCACGCAGGAGTTCGTTGGCCAGAAGCGCTACTTCCACTTCGGCAGCTTCAACCTGAGCTACGCCTGGTAGCTGCCTCGGCGGCCATCGCGCCGCTCCCGCCCGCGCCTACCAGGCGCTATGGCCTGACCGCCGGCGCCTCCACCGGCAGCCCGGCACCGCGTTGGGCCAGGAACAGCTCAAGCTCCAGGTATTCGGCCGCGCCATAGGCCGGCGCGGTGGCGCGCACGCCCACCATGCAGTTGCGCAGCCGGCGCTGCAGGCTGCCCAGCGCCTGCCATTCCAGCCGATACTGCGGGTAGCCATTGGCATGCCCCTCGGGGATCAGCGCGCTGCCCAGCCGCAACCCCGCCCGCTCCTCATGGCATTGCGCGCAGCTAAGGTTGAGCTGCCCGCGCCGCTGGCGGAACAGCGCCTCCCCGCGCGCCCGCGCCGGCGCCAGTCGCGGGTCTGCCGGCGGCGCCAGCGCCATGCCGCGCGACTGCCGCGCGACGAAGACGGTCAGCGCCAGCAGCGGCTCGCTCTCCCGCGGCAGCGGTGCGGCCTGCTGGCGCTCGGCGCGACATTGCTGGATGCGCCCGGCCAGGTCGATCGGCGCCGCCGTCGCCGGGTCCCAGGCCGGGTAGCGGGCGGCCACGCCGGCCAGGCTGGCGTGGCAATCGGCGCAGGCCTTGCCGGCCAGGCCCTCGCGCCGCTGGAACAGCGCCTCGCCTTCCTGCATCCACAGCATGCCGGGGTTGGCGCTGTCATCGGCCTGCATTGCCTGCAACTCGCGCGACATGTCCTGCGTGCCGGAACGTGGCTGCGCCGCCGCCATGCCCAGCAACAGCAGCAGCCACCTCATGTCACGGCTATGTCGCGCGTCTCGGTCTGGCGGAAGTCGTTGTCGCCTTCCCAGGTGAAGCTGAGCGTCCCGCTTTCGGTCGCTACCGTGGTGAAGCTGATGAACGGGTTGGCCGCGATCGCCGGGCTCAGCTCGGCGCGGAACACTTCCTCGCCATTGTAGCTGCACCTGAAGCGGGTGATGATGTCCCGCGGCAGGATGCTGCCGTTCATGCCCGGCCGGAACCCGCTCTCCATCGGATGCATGATCAGCGTGCGGATCTCGATCACCGCACCCTTGGCCGCGCTGCGCGGCAGGTTCAGCAGAACCCGCGCCATGCCTCAGCTCTCGATGCAGGCGGCGAGGGTCACGATGACCTCGGCGCTGGTGGACCAGAAGCTGCCATCGCTCATCGCCGCAACAGCGAGGATTTTCTGCGAGGTCGCCAACCGCATGTGCGTCGCCAGCTCCGCCCGGCCGGCCCGCGGGCCGAAGCGCGCGGTGATGACCTGCGGCTGCGGGTTCTTCTCGTTGAACAGCGCAATCGCGGTGCAGTGGTCCGCCGCCGTCATCGGGCTTTGCACCGTCACCTTCAGCGGCACGGTGTTGCCGTTCTCCACCAGCGGCGGAATGTCCAGCGCCACCCGGCCTTCACGCAGCGCGGCACCGCCGGTGAAGGCACGCAGCGCGGCGGCCTCGTCCTCCGGCGTCGCCGCGGCTGGGCGCAGCGTCAGCGCCAGCAGCGCGCCGGCCAGCAGCGGGCGCCTATTCATCGTCGAGCGTCAGCAGGAAGGCGACCACGTCCTCGATCTCCGCTTCCGTCAAAATGGGCTTGTCCCGGAACGCCGGCGCCACGTCCCGCAGGCCCTGCACCGCGCCGTAGGAGGGCATGATGCTGCCGGGGTTCAAGCCCTGGCTGTCGGTGATGCGCGCACGCAGCGCCGCCGCAGTCCAGCGTCGCCCGGCACCGGCCAGCGACGGCGCCAGGTTGCCCTGGAAGCGCTCCTCCGGGAACGGGCCGGAATGGCACAGCAGGCACAGCCCCTTCTGCCGGTTGGTCACAATCGCCCGGCCGCGCGCCGCATCACCCTGCGCCCAGGCCGGCCCGGCCACCAGCAGCGCCAGCGCCAGCACGGCCCTAGCCGAAGACGTCATGGGTGATGGTGGCGTACCAGGCCTCGGCGTAGTGCGCCTCCTGCGCGCGGAAGGCGGCGTCGGCGTCCAGCGGGCTGATGCCGCCAGCGCCGGGCACATCGGCCAGCAGCCCATTGGCCGGCTGGTAGACCCCGGCGATGGAGATGGCGTACTCCGGCGCCACCAGGCTGTAGCAGGTATTCAGCAGCTTGGTCGGCACCGGCGCCTCGCCTCGCAGCAGCCCCGCCACCACCTGGGCGCAGGCGCGTGCCTGGGCATTGGCGGCAAAGGCGCTCTTCGGCATCGCCCCGCCGATGCAGGCATCCCCCACCACATGCACGCCGGGTCGCAGCCGGCTCTCGAAGCTTACCGGGTCCACCGGGCACCAGCCGGAGCGGTCCGCCACGCCGGCGATGCGCGCGATCTCCCCGGCCATCTGCGGCGGGATCACATTGCCCACCGCCGCCTCGTGGTCGCCGAACTCGGTCTTGAAGGTCAGTGTCGCAGCGTCCACCGCCACCACCCTGCCGCCGGCCGAAAGCGGCACGTATTCCAGGTTGGGGTACAGCGCCGCCCAGGCCTGCTCGAACAGCCGCTGCTTGGAGAACTGGTCCTTCGCGTCCAGCACCAGCAGCTTGCTGCGGGGCTTCTGCGTTTTCAGGTAATGCGCCACCAGGCTGGCGCGCTCATATGGCCCCGGCGGGCAGCGGTACGGGTTGGCCGGCACGCTGATCACCACCAGGCCGCCATCCGGCATGGCGCGCAACTGGTCGCGCAGCAGCAGGGTCTGCGGCCCGGCCTTCCAGGCATGCGGCATGCGTTCGGCGGCGGCTTCCGAATAACCAGGCAGCGCGGCCCAGTTCAGGTCCACGCCGGGTGCCAGCACCGCGCGGTCGAACGGCAGGGCGCTGCCATCGGCCAGCCGCACCGCGCGTTCCTCCAGCGCCACGGCGCGCTGCTGCACCACCGCAATGCCGGCCCGCCGCAACCCGTCATAGCCGAAGCGCTGCGCCGACATCTCGCGCATGCCGGCGATGACCTCATTGCTGAACGGGCAGGCGACGTAGCCGGCGCTGGCTTCCACCAGCGTCACCGCCACGCCCTCGGCCTGCAGCGTGCGGGCGGCGGTGGCGCCGGCGAACCCGCCGCCGACCACCACCACCTTCGGCCGCGCCTGGGCCCAGGGGGAGGATATGGCCGGCGCGGCCAGCAGCACCCCCAGCGCCGTGCGGCGGCGCATGCGGCTCAGTGCTTCAGGTCGGTGTGGCGCAGCGGCAGGCGGCGCACCCGCTTGCCGGTGGCGGCGAAGATCGCGTTCAGCACCGCCGGTGCCGCCACCGCGATCGTCGGCTCGCCCACGCCGCCCCAGAAGCCGCCGGAGGGCATCACGATGCTCTCCACCGCCGGCATCTCGTCCATCCGCATCACCTGGTAGGTGTCGAAGTTCTCCTGCTCCATGTGGCCGTCCTTGACGGTGCATTCGCCGTAGAACGCCGCCGAGAGGCCATAGACGAAGCTGCCCTCCACCTGCGCCGCAATCTGCTGCGGGTTCACCGCATGGCCCGGGTCGGTCGCGGCGGTGATCTTGTGCACCTTCACCTCGCCGGCGCGGCTGACCGAGACCTCGGCGCAGGCGGCGACATAGCTGCCATAGCCCATGATCGCCGCCAGCCCGAGGAAGTGCCCGGCCGGCAGCGGCTTGCCCCAGCCGGCACGCTCGGCCACCGCGTTCAGCACCGCCAGCTGCTTCGGCGCGCCACTCAACAGGGCCTGGCGGAAGGCCAGCGCATCCTTGCCGGCTTCATGCGCGACCTCGTCGATGAAGCATTCCTGGTAGAAGGCGTTCTGGTTCAGGTTCACCCCGCGCCAGAAGCCCGGCGGCACGTGCGGGTTGCGCATGGCGTGGTCGATCAGCAGGTCGCGCACGCCATAGCCGAAGGTGAACTCGTTGCCGCCCTGCGCCAGGCCCTGGAACACGCGGCTGTCCAGTCCGTTCTGCAGCATCTGCGGCGCAATGCCGGCGACGATGGACTGGCCGGAGATGCGGATGTGCAGCGCCGCCAGCTTGCCGTCGGCATCCAGCCCCGCCGTCATCTTCGCCGTGGTGATCGGGTGGAAGCGGCCATGCAGCATGTCCTCCTCCCGCGTCCACAGCAGCTTCACCGGGGTGCCCGGCATCTGCTTGGCGATCAGCACCGCCTGGGTGACGAAGTCCTGCCAGCCGCGCCGGCCGAAGCCACCGCCCAGGTGCATCTTGTGGATTTCGCATTGCTGCGGCCGATGCCCGGAGGCAGCGGCGGCAGCGGCCAGCGAGGCCTCGCCATTCTGCGTCGGGCACCAGACGTCGCAGCGCTCCGCGGTCCACACCGCGGTCGCGTTCATCGGCTCCATGGTCGCGTGGTTCTGGAACGGGAAGCTGTAGGTCGCCTCCACCTTGCGTACGGCCTTGGCCAGGCCCTCGGCGGCGTCGCCCGCCCTGTTGCCGATGAAGGCCTGCGTGGCGTCGAGACCCTCGGCCAGCATCGCGTCGATATCGGCCTGCTGGACATGGGCATTGGGGCCCTCGTCCCAGGTGATGTTCACCGCCTCCAGCGCGGTCTTGGCCTGCCACCAATGCTCCGCCACCACGGCGATGGCGTTTTCGCCCACCTGCACCACCTTCTTCACGCCCGGCCTGGCCAGCGCCGCCGCGGCGTCGAAGCTGGCGACCTTGCCGCCGAATACCGGGCAAGCCCTGATCGCGGCGTTCAGCATCCCCGGCAGCTTGATGTCGGCGCCATAGACCTGCTTGCCGTTCACCTTGTCCCGCGTGTCCAGCCGCGGCAGCGGCTTGCCGGCAATCTTCCAGTCCTTCGGATCGCGCAGCCGGATCGTCGCGGCATCCGGCGGGGTGACGCGTGCGGCGGCCGCGGCCAGCTTGCCATAGCTGATCCTGCGGCTGGTCCTGCCGTGGGTGATGATGCCCTTGTCCACCGCCAGTTCGGCAACCGGCACCTTCCACCCTTCGGCGGCGGCCTGCAGCAGCATCATGCGGGCCGCGGCGCCGCCCTTGCGCACGTATTCATTGGATTCACGGATGCCGCGGCTGCCGCCGGTCGAGAAATCGCCCCAGACCCGGCCGCGGCGCAGGTTCTCGGTGGCGCTGGCGTATTCCGTCGTCACCTTGGCCCAGTCGCAGTCCAACTCCTCGGCCACCAACTGAGCCAGGCCGGTCAGCGTGCCCTGGCCCATCTCGGAACGGGCGATGCGGACCACCACGGTGTCATCCGGCTTGACGACGACCCAGGCGTTAATCTCCGGCGCCATGGTGGCGCCCGGCGCGGTGGCCAGCGCGGAGGGCGTGCCCTGCGCGGCGGCCTCCTCGGTGAAGGAAATGGCCAGCGTGAAGGCGCCGAGCGCGGCGGAAGCCTGCAGGAAGCCGCGGCGGGAAGCCGATGCGATATGCGTCATGGTGCTTCCCCTCAGCCGCGCCGCGCGGTGGCGTCGGCCGCGCGCTTGATGCCGGCGATGACCCGGTTGTAGGTGCCGCAGCGGCAGATATTGGTGATGTTCTCGCGGATCTCGGCCTCGGTCGGCTTCGGGTTCGCGGCCAGCAGCGTGGCCGCGGCCATCAGCATGCCGGACTGGCAGTAGCCGCATTGCGGCACGTCCAGCGCCACCCAGGCCTGTTGCAGCGGGTGCGTGCTGGCCGCCGACAACCCCTCGATGGTGGTGATCTTCTGCGCCGGCGTCACCGCCGAGACCGGCATCGAGCACGACCGCACCGCCTGGCCGTCGATCTGCACCGTGCAGGCACCGCATTGCGCGATGCCGCAGCCATACTTGGTGCCGGTCATGCCCAGCTGTTCGCGGATGACCCAGAGCAAAGGCGTGTCGGGGTCGACCTGCACCTCATGGACCCGCCCATTGACGTTCAGCTTCGTCATCTCGCCCCCTCCTGCGGAGTTCTTCGCCCAAGCCTAGCAGCGGGTCCGGAACCGGCGCCAGTATCCCAGTTGGCTTCGTCCCGGCCGGGCGCAAGGATACCTCCCGCCGCTTTCCGGCTGCCGCGAAGCTGGGCTAGCCTGCGCCGGCCCAAGGGAGAGCGACCATGATCGAGCGCGACGTCATCGTGACCACCAAGTACGGCCAGATGCCCAGCTTCACCTGCCACCCGGACAGCGGCGGCCCATTCCCCGCCATCATCTTTTACATGGACGCCCCGGGCATCCGCGAGGAGCTGCGCCACATGGCGCGCCGCATCGCCAAGGCCGGCTACTTCGTGGTGCTGCCGGACATGTACTACCGCATGGGCCATATCCGCTTCGACATCGCCCGCCGCAACGACGCCATGTCGGCCATCATCCGCCCGACCATGAACCACCTGACCAACGAGATGGTCATGGACGACACCGCCGGCATGATCGGCTACATCGACGGCCAGGACGCCGCCAAGGCCGGCCCCATCGGCTGCGTCGGCTACTGCATGTCCGGCCGGCACATCACCAACGCGCTGACCCGCTTCCCCGACCGCATGAAGGCCGGCGCCTCGCTCTACGGCGTCGGCATCGTCACCGAGGCCGAGGACAGCCCGCACCTGCACCTGGCCAAGGCCGCCGGCGGCGAGCTGTACTATGCCTTCGCCGAGACCGACCAGACCGTGCCCGACTTCGTCATCCCCAAGCTGCGCCCGGCGCTGGAAGCCGCCGGCGTGCCGAGCGAGGTGGACGTCTATCCCGGCACCTTCCACGGCTTCGCCTTTCCGGAGCGCCCGGTCTACGACCACCACGCCGCCGAGGACAGCTGGGCCAAGATCTTCGCCATGTGGGCGCGCCGCCTGAAATAGCCGGCGCTTCACCTGTTCTGCCGGCGGTGTAGGAT
>CAIMOR010000043.1 GCA_903843125.1 uncultured Rhodospirillales bacterium | reverse complement strand
CGCCGCCGCCGTCCCGGCGCGCCGGGCAGCCTCGAATTCGGCCTGCACCGCCGCCAGCGGGTCGCCGGGTGGCCGCGCCGGCGGAGCGGGTTGCGCCGCCGCGGCCCAGGGCAGCACGGCAGCCGCCAGCGCGGTCCAGCCAGGGTACATCGGCACGGCAACAACTTCCCTGTGAGCAGCCTGCAAGACCCCGCAGATGGTCCCCACCTCACAGGTATACAATCTGGGAGGGACCGGGGATGCCGCTGGACGATACGCTTGCCGCCGAGGCCGAGGCGGGCGCGGCACCCGCCGCCGTCGGGGTGGTGCAGCGCCTCACCGGGGTGGCGGCGGTGGATGCCGAGCTGGCGCTGTCCAAGTGGTCCGCCCTGGCGCTGACCTACAGCTTCCCGGACAGCGCGGATGCCTATCCCAGCCTGTACAGCGGGGTGGGGAACGAACCGCGCACCGGCTTCGCCCCGCTCGACGCCTCGATGCAGGCGGCCACCACGGCGGCGCTGCAGACGCAGTTCGCCGCGGTGACGCCGCTGAGCTTCACCCTGGTGGCGCCCGGCAGCACCGGCGTGAACATCCGCTCCGCCATCAGCGGCGCGGCCGACCCCACCGCCTATGCCTACTACCCCGGCAACGGCAACGCCGGCGGAGATGCCTGGTACGGCCCCTCGCTGTTCGGCCCCGGCGGCGGCTACGGCACGGCGACGCGCGGCAACTACACCTGGCTGACCGTGCTGCACGAACTCGGCCACGCCATGGGGCTGAAGCACCCGCACGAGGCCGTGGCCGGCAACCCGACTCTGGCGCCGGCCGACCGGGATTCGATGGAATTCTCGGTGATGACCTATGCCAGCTACGTCGGCGCCAGCCTGACCGGCGGCTACCGGAACGAGGCCTGGGGCTACGCGCAATCGCTGATGATGGACGACATCCAGGCGCTGCAGGCGATGTACGGCGCCAACTTCGCCAGCCACGCCGAGGACACGGTCTACAGCTTCAGCCCGACCACCGGGGAGGAGTTCATCAACGGCGTCGGCCAGGGCGCCCCCGGCGACGGCATCGGCGGCAGTGCCAACCGGGTGTTCCTGACCATCTGGGACGGCGGCGGCACCGACACCTACGACTTCTCCAACTACACCACGGACCTGAACGTGGACCTCTCGCCCGGCGGCTGGTCGGTGCTCTCGGCGGCGCAGCTGGCCAACCTCGGCGCCGATGCCAGTGGCGTCCACTACGCCCGCGGCAATCTGTTCAACGCACTGCCGTACAATGGCGACCCGCGCAGCCTGATCGAGAACGCCATCGGCGGCAGCGGCAACGACGTGCTGCACGGCAATGCCGCGAACAACCTGCTGGTCGGCGGCCCGGGCAACGATACGCTGGACGGCGCCGCCGGGCGCGACACCGCCGCCTTCCACGACACCCGGGCCGATACGACGCTGCTGCACGACGCCGATGGCAGCTGGACCGTGACCAGCGCCGAGGGCGCCGACCTGCTGCGCAGCATCGAGGTGCTGGCGTTCAGCGACGGCAACCTGGTGCTGGTGCCGCTGGCCCGCACGGACTTCTCCGGCACCGGCCAGGGCGCCCTGCTGGCGGCGAACGACAGCGGCGGCGTGGAGCTGGTCGGCGCCAGCGGCCCGGCGATGGGCCAGGCCACCCTGGCGGCAACGCGGGATGGCTGGGCGGTGGCGACCACCGGCGACTTCGACGGCGACGGCCATGCCGACATCCTGTGGCGCAACGCCGATGGCGGCACCTGGATGGAGCTGCATGACGGCGCCGCGGCGGTGGTCGCCGCCGGCAGCCTCGGCACGGTGGATGCCAGCTGGCAACTGGCGCCGAGCGGCGACTTCAATGGCGATGGCCAGGCCGACCTGCTGTGGCACCACGACGACGGCGATACCGTGCTGTGGCTGATGGCCGGCCTGAACGTGGCCGCGGTGCAGGATTTCGGCGTGGTCGGCACCGCCTGGTCCATCGCCGGCGTCGCCGACCTGAACGGCGACGGCCGCGCCGACGTGCTGTGGCGCAACACCGATGGCGAGACCTACCTGTGGCAGATGGACGGCACCCACATCACCAGCCAGGGGCTGCTCTCGGCGGCTGCCGGCACGGACTGGCAGGTGCGCGGCCTCGGCGACTTCAACGGCGATGGCCGCGCCGACATCCTGTGGCAGAACAGCGCCGGCGCGGTCGAGATCTGGCTGATGGACGGCATGCAGGTGCTGGCGATGCGCGACCTGGGCAGCGTCGACCCGGCGCAATGGCGGGTGGCGGAGGTGCTGGACGCCAATGGCGACGACACCAGCGATATCGCCTGGAGCGCGCCGGACGGCACGGTGTGGCTGTGGACCATGCAGAATGGCGCCATCGCCAGCCAGGGCAGCCCGGCGGTGCTGGCCAGCGGCTGGCACCTGCTGGCGGCATAGCGCACCCTGGGCCTGCCACCGGGTATGCCATGGCGGCTCCGGCCCTAGCCGGCCGGCACCGCCTTGCCCTTCACCGGTATGCCGGTCCGCGCCCAGACCGCCAGGGCCAGCGCGCCCACCCCGGCCACCGCGAAGGCGGCGGGGTAGCCGATCAGCGCGATGCCCAGCCCGAAGGCCAGCGACCCCACGCTCTGCCCCAGGAACAGCGACAGCGCGAAGCCGGCCATCGCGGTGCCGCGGGCTTCCGGCAGCACCTCGGTCGCGCGCGCCTGCAGCACGCCGTGGAACATGTAGAACGCCATGCCCAGCCAGACCTGCAGCGCCACCACCCAGGGCCACGAAGGCGCCAGCGCCAGCCCGCCCAGGCCCAGCGCCACGCCGATGCCGCCGCGCAGCAGCAGCCGCCGTTCGCCGAAATACCCCACCAGCCGCCGCGCCAGCCTGGTGTAGCCGAAGGCACCGATGCCGAACCCCGCCACCACCAGGCCGGCCAGCCAGGTGGAAAGGTGGAAGTCCTGGATCAGGTACGACCCGACGAACGGAAACGCGCCGCCGAACAGCAGGAACCCATTGCCGAAGGCCACCAGCACCAACCAGCGCCCGGCCCGGCGGCCCAGCAGCCCGGCATAGGCCTCCAGCGTGCGCTGCCCGCCAGTGGGCTGCGCCGGCGCGGTCAGCACGGCCCGGCCGAGCCGCCACACCAGCAGCCCGCCCGCCACCAGCGCCAGCACGCCCAGCAGCAGGAACACGCTGCGCCAGCCGGCCGCGCCGCCCAGCACGCCGGCCACCGGCCCGGTCAGCAGCTGCGCCATCACCATGCCGGTGCCGAAGCGGCCGAGCACCGCCTGGCGCTCGGCATAGGGCACCACGTCGCCGAGATGGGCGATCAGCAGCGGGATCACCGCGCCGGCGGCCAGGCCCGCCAGCGCCCGCAGCACGGTCAGCGGGTTCAACCCGCCGGCCAGTGCGCTGGCCAGCGTGAAGACCGCATAGGCCACCACGGCCAGGCAGGCCACGCGCAGCTTGCCGTAGCGGTCCCCCAGCGGCCCGAAGCCGAGCTGCCCGAGCCCGTAGGGCAGCAGGAAGCCGGCCACCAGCCAGGCGGCACCGGAGACGGGCACGGCGAACTCGGCGGCCACCATGGGCAGCAGCGGGTCCAGCACCCGCATGCCGGAGCCGGTGGTGTAGCTGGCGAAGGCCAGCAGCCCGATCGGCACGAGCAAGGCAGGGCGGGAGGGGTCGGCCGGCATGGGCGGGAAAAGCGCCCGCCTGCCGCTGCCGTCAAGCCGCTCGCCGCGCCGCTGGCCGCTTCGGGCTGGCCGCGCGTTGACAGCCCCGCCGCCGCCGCTTCTGCTGGCGGGCCAGGAGACGCCCATGCCCGAACACGACGTGCCCCTGCTCGGCCAGGGGTTCAACTGGACCGAATTGGCCGAGGGCGACCGCTTCCGCACGTTCGGCCGCACCATCACCGAACCCGACCTGATGGGCTTCGTCGCGCTCACCGGCATGCAGGAACCGCTGTTCGTGGACGTGACCCACCCCGGCGCGCTCGGCGCCCGCCCGGTGCCGGGCGTGCTGACCTACGCCCTGATCGAGGGCCTGCTGCTGCGCGGCATGGTGCACGGCACCGGCCTGGCCATGCTGGAGACCGAGATGCACCCCCGCGCCCCGGTGCGCGTCGGCGATACCGTGCGGGCGCTGGTGGAGGTGACGGAGGTGCGCCCGACCAGCCGCGGCAACCGCGCCGTGGTCACCAGCGCGGTGCAGGTGCTGAACCAGCATGGTAGCGTGGTAATGGACTACACGGTGAAGCGGCTGCTGGCCGGGCCACCCAACGCGCTGGGAGAAAACGCATGATCAACCGTCGGCACCTGCTGCTGGCGCCCGGCGCATTGGCGCTGCCGGCGCTGGTCCCCGCCGCCCTGGCGCAAGCCGCCTTCCCCAACCGCCCCATCCGGCTGGTGGTGGCCTTCCCCGCCGGCGGCCCCACCGACGTGCTGGCCCGCGTCATCGGCGAACGCATGGCGGTGGACCTCGGCCAGCCCGTGGTCATCGAGAATCGCGGCGGCGCCAACGGCAACATCGCCGCCGAGGCGGTCAGCAAGATGGACGCCGACGGCTACAACCTGCTGTACAACACCAGCTCCATCGCCATCAGCCGCACGCTGTACAAGCACCTGGCCTACGACGTGCTGCGCGACCTGACCCCCGTGGCCCTCACCGCCGCCGCGCCCTCCCTGCTGGTGGTGAACCCTGCCCTGCCGGTGCGCAACGCTGCCGAGTTCATCGCCTGGGCACGGGCCAACAGCGGGCGGATCAGCTATTCCAGCGGCGGTGTCGGCAATGCCAGCCACCTGCAGGCCTTCATGGTCATGAAGCATATCGGCGCCGAGGCGGTGCACGTGCCCTACCGCGGCACCGCCGCCGCCATGACCGACGTCGCCGCCGGCAACGTGCAGTTCATGTCGGACGCGCTGAACACCGCCCTGCCGCTTGCCCGCGGCGGCCAGGTGCGCGCCATCGCGGTCACCACCGGGCGGCGTTCCGCGCAGCTGCCGGACATTCCCACCATGGCCGAGAGCGGCCTGATGCCGCCGGATTCGGACAGCGGCATCTGGCAGGGCATCATGGCCCCGGCGCATACCCCGCCCGAGGCCGTGGCCCGGCTCAACCAGGCGGTGAACGCGGCGCTGCACGAACCCGCGGTGGCGGCGCGGATCGACCAGATGGGTGCCTGGCCCACCGGCGGCACGCCGCAGGACTACCAGCGCTACCTGGCGGCCGAGATCGCGCTCTGGGCCCGGGTGGTGCCGGAGACCGGGGCCAGCGAGGAATAGCGCCACCGGTTTTTCACGTGCGCGGGGCCGCGGCGCGCGGCAAGCTGGCCACGCAACGGGAGCAACGGACCATGGCCAACCCCTTCGTCCATATCGAGCTGTCCAGCGCCGACCTGCCGGCCTCCAAGGCCTTCTACGGCGCGTTGTTCGACTGGAAGCTGCAGGACGTGCCGATGCCCGGCGGCGCCACCTACACCATGATCGATGTCGGCGGCGGCACCGGCGGCGGCATGCTGGTGAGCCCCGCGCCGGGCACGCCGAGCACCTGGCTGCCCTATGTGGCGGTGGACGACCTGAAGGCCAGCACCGCCAAGGCGGCGGCCATGGGCGCCACCGTGATGATGGACAACCAGGAGGTGATGGGCATGGGCTGGCTCAGCGTGTTCCGCGACCCCACGGGCGCGCTGCTGGGCATGTGGCAGGCGAAGGCGGCGGGTTAGGCCTCGCCCCGCTCCATCTCCGCCTTCAACTGCCCGCACGCCGCCATGATGTCGCGCCCGCGCGGGCGGCGGATCGGGCTGGAATAGCCCGCCTCGTTCAGCACATCGGCGAAGCGTTCGGTCTGCGCCCGCGTGCTGGTCTCGAACGGCGCGCCCGGCCAGGGGTTGAACGGTATCAGGTTCACCTTGGCCGGCAGGCCCTGCAGCAGCCGCACCAGCTCATGCGCCTCGGCCACGCTGTCGTTGACGTCCTTCAGCATCACGTACTCGAAGGTGATCCGCCGGGCATTGCTGGCGCCCGGATAGCGCCGGCAGGCATCCAGCAGCTCGGCGATCGGGTACTTCCGGTTCAGCGGCACGATCCGGTCGCGCAGCTCATCCGTCACCGCATGCAGGCTCACCGCCAGGTTCACGTTCAGCTCCGCCCCGCAGCGGTCCATCATCGGCACCACGCCGCTCGTGCTCAGCGTGATCCGCCGGCGGGATAGCCCGATGCCCTCGCCATCCATGATGATCCGCAGCGCCTTGGCGGTGTTCTCGTAGTTGTACATGGGCTCGCCCATGCCCATCACGACGATGTTGGAGAGATACCGCGGCTCATCCTTCGGGCTCGGCCATTCGCCGTAGCTGTCCCGGCCCGCCATGAACTGGCCGACGATCTCGGCGGCGCCCAGGTTGCGCGTCAGCCGCTGCGTGCCGGTATGGCAGAACCGGCAGCTCAGCGTGCAGCCCACCTGGGTGGAGATGCACACCGCGCCCCGCTCATCATCCGGAATATAGACCGTCTCCACCTGCTGCCCGTCGCGGAACGCGAACAACCACTTGCGGGTGCCGTCGGTGCTGGTCTGCACCGTCGTCACCTCCGGCCGCGCCACCACGAAGCGCTCCGCCAGCTTCTGCTGCATCGGCCGGGCGATGCTGCTCATCTCGGCGAAGTCGGTCTTGCCCTGGTGATAGATCCAGTGCCACAGCTGCTTGGCGCGGAACGGCTTCTCGCCGATCGCCACCATCTCGGCCACCAGCTCCTCGCGCGAAAGCCCCACCAGGTCGCGCCGGCCGTCGGCCAGCTGCGCCGGCGGCGGCGCGAAGATCGCCGCCTTGGCCAATATCCGGTCGCGTTCGGCGGCGGAGAGTTCCAGGTCCATCGTCACCGGCGCGCCGGCGCCGCAACCGGGCATTCCCGGCCGATGGCGTCATAGGCCTGGGCGAAGCCGGCCAGCGGGAAGGTATCCGTCGCCGCGCCCCGATTGTTCGGGCCGGGGCCGCGGACATGCACCTCGCGCCCGCTGCGGAAGGCGCGGACCGAGGCGGCGCCGTCGCGCGCATGGGCATCGCTGCCCGCGGTGTAGAAGGTGAACTCGGTGCTGCCCACCTGCACCCGCACCTCGGCATTGCGCGGATAGGCGTAGCCGGCGCGCAGCGCCACCGCGTCGCGGCCCTGCGGCCGATGCGTCACGGTCAGCAGCACCTGGTTGGCCGGGCGGTTGACCACGCCCTCCGCCTTGCTGGCGCGGGCGAAGGCGTAGCAGATCTTCTGCCCGGCCTCCATGTGCACGGCGGCGGTCCAGGACTGGAACTGGCCGAGCTTGCGCGGCGGCGCCGCCGCCTGCTGGGCAGAGGCCGGCATCCCCAGCAGCGCCGGGGCAAGCAAGGGGAGCAGGGAAAGCAGGCGGGCGAGGCTGCGCATCGGCGCTAGATACGTGGCCCGGCCCCGTCCAGCAACGCCTTGCTGGCATTTCCTCTCCCGCTATCGCATCCGGCGCCGTATTCAGCGGGGCATGACCGACGCCACCGACGCCCACCTGGCCGCCCAGTACGAAGCCTACCCCTACCCGTTGCGCGACCCGCGCGAGGAGGCCAAGCGCCTGGTGGTGGGCAGCCCGAGCCACCTGCTGGAGGTGGACCACTGGGTCTTCGGCGCCCGCCGCCCGCGGGCCACGCCGCTGCGCGCGCTGATGGCCGGCGGCGGCAGCGGCGACGGCACGCTGATGCTGGCCCAGCACCTGGCCAGCGCCGGCCGCCCGGGCGAGGTGACCTGGCTGGATCGTTCCGCCCAGGCCCGCCAGGTGGCCGAGGCCCGCGCCGCGCAGCGTGGCCTGACCAATATCCGCTTCGTGAACGGCTCCATCCTGGAACTGGCGGCAAGCGGCCTCGGCCCGTTCGACTACATCGACTGCTGCGGCGTGCTGCACCACCTGCCGGACCCGCTGGCCGGGCTGAAGAACCTCGTCTCCGTCCTCGCCCCCGGTGGCGGCCTGGGCCTGATGGTCTACGCCCCGCACGGCCGCACCGGCGTCTACATGCTGCAGGACGCGCTCCGCCTGCTGGCCCCCGGGCCGGACCAGCCGGAGGGCCTGGACCCGCCGACCCGCGTGGACCTGGCCCGCCGGCTCTGGCGCCAGGCGCCGGAGACCGCCTGGCTGCGGCAGAACCCCTGGCTGACCGACCACACCCAGGGCGGCGATGCCGGCCTGTACGACCTGCTGCTGAACCCGCGCGACCAGGCCTATACCGTGCCGCAGTTCAACGCGCTGGTGGAGGCCGCCGGCCTGCGCGTGCAGTGCTGGGTGGAACCGCTGCGCTACGACCCCGACGCCTACCTGAGCGACCCGAAGCTGCGCGCCCGCACCGCGCTGCTGCCCCCGTTGCAGCGCGCCGCCCTGGCCGAGGCGATGTGCGGCAACATGGGCATCCACATCGTCTACTGCGTCCGCGCCGAGGACCCGGCCCATGCCCCCGCCTGGGACAACCCGGCCAGCATCCCGGTCCTGCGGGAAATGGATGGCGAGAAGCTGGCCCGCGGCCTGCCGCCCAGCGGCGTGCTGCCGGTGGGGTTCGACGGGCTGCGCGTCGGCCTGCCGCTGCCCCGGCTGGCCGGCGCCATCCTGAAGCTGGTGGATGGCCGCCGCAGCATCGGCGAGATCGGCGCCGCCCTGGCCGCCAACGGCATTGCGCGGGACGCCTTCACCCGCGACTTCGCCGCGCTGGCCCGCGCCATGCAGAGCATCAACCGGCTGCTGCTGGCGGCGCCTTGAGCCAGGGGCGCGCCAGCCCCGCGGATGCGCTGCGCCCCGCCATCATCATCTTCGGCGCCGCCGTGCGGCCGGATGGCCAGCCCAGCCTGACGCTGCGCCGCCGGGTGGAGGCCGCCGCCCGGTTCGGCGCCACGCTGCACCGCCCGCTCTACCTGCCCACCGGCGGCATCGGCCGCCACGGCGCCGCCGAGGCCGAGGTGATGGCCACCCTGCTGCGCGAAGCCGGCATCGCCGCCGCCAACATCCTGCCGGAAACCACGGCCACCGATACCCTCAGCTCCGCCCTGGCCTGCACCCGGCTGTTGCGTGCCCGCCACCATGGTGGCCCCGTGCTGGCCGCCAGCAGCGCCTACCACCTGCCGCGCTGCGTGCTGCTGCTGCGCCTGGCCGGCTGGCCCGCCCGCGCCTGCCCGGCCCCGCCCTTCCCGGCCGCCACCCGCCGCTGGAAGCGCTGGTACTGGCGGCTGCGCGAGGTGCCCGCGCTGCCTTATGACGCCGCGCTGATGCTGTGGGCGCGGCTCCGCCGCCGGGTCTGACACCAACGGCACGCACCGTTGCCCCGCGCCGGGGCGCCGATCCGTCGGGCCTGCAGCGAGCCGGGCGCCCCTTGAAGCCAACCGGGCCGAAGGCTTCCGCCCGGCGCTTGAGCGCAGGGAAAGGGCGGCAAAACGCGACCTCAGGCCCGCAGGATTGCGCCTGGCGGCTGCTCGCCGAACTTGGGGGAGGCACTCGCGCCGCCGCGCATCACACCGGGCGCGCCGGCGGGCTCAACCAGCCGGGTGCGTCGCCCACCCCGAGGAGGCGGGCGACACGCTCAGACTTCCTCGTCGCCGTCGGTCGGCACCTCGATCGCCTCGTCGATCTCGGCGTCGTCCTCCAGCTCCTCGACGTCCTCGACGGCCTCATCGGCCTCGACGTCCTCCAGCTCCACCTCCTCGCCCTCGGCCTCCGGCACCACGGCGCGCTTCTTCAGCTTCTCATCGGCCACGGCACTGCTGCCCCGGCGGACGCGCGGCTGCTCGGCCGGCTGTTCGGTGCCGCACTTCGGGCAGATCGCCGGCGCGCGGGTGAGATCGTAGAATTTGGTGCCACAGGCGACGCAAACTCGCTTGAGGCCCATTTCGGGCTTGGCCATCGGGATCAGCCTCGCTGGATGAGGAGCACCCGCGCGCCTGGCTTGCGGCCGGACCTTCGCGGGTGCGAAAAATAGGTCGGGCCGATTGCCACGCAAGGAGGCCCATGTCAAACGCCGCGCCATGGCCGCCTCCGCTGCAACCACCCCGCTCCGCGCTTCCGCCGCCCCCGGCCCGCTCTCCGGCCGGCTCAGCGTGCCCGGCGACAAGTCCATCAGCCACCGCGCGCTGATGTTCGGCGCGCTGGCGGTCGGCACCACGGAGATCACCGGCCTGCTGGAAGGCGAGGACGTGCTGCGCACCGCCGCCGCCATGCGGGCGCTGGGCGCCACGGTGGAAAAGCTCGGCCCCGGGCGCTGGCGCGTCGCCGGCCGCGGCGTCGGCGGCCTGGTGGAACCGGCCGATGTGCTGGACATGGGCAATTCCGGTACCGCCGCGCGCCTGCTGTGCGGCCTGCTGGCCGGCCACCCGATCTTCTCGGTGATGACCGGCGACGCCTCGCTCCGCAAGCGCCCGATGCGCCGCGTCACCGACCCCCTGGCGCAGACCGGCGCGCAGTTCTGGGCGCGGGAGGGTGGCCGCCTGCCGCTGGCGGTGCAGGGCGCCGCCGACCCGATGCCGCTGGACTACACATTGCCGGTGGCCAGCGCCCAGGTGAAGAGCGCCTGCCTGCTGGCGGGGTTGTGCGCCCGCGGCACCACCCGCGTGGTGGAACCCGAGCCGACCCGCGACCACACCGAGAACATGCTGCGCCACTTCGGCGCCACCGTCCGCGTCACCGACACCGCGGAGGGCCGCGTCATCGAGCTGGACGGCCAGCCGGAGTTGGTCGCCGCACCCATAAAGGTGCCGGGCGACCCCTCCTCCGCCGCCTTCCTGCTGGTGGCCGCCCTGCTGGTGCCAGGCAGCGCGCTGGTGGTGGAGAATGTCGGCCTCAACCCGCTGCGCACCGGCCTGTTCGCCACGCTGCGCGAGATGGGCGCCAGGCTGACCATCCAGAACGCCCGCACCGAGGGCGGCGAGCCGGTCGGCGACATCCTGGCCGAATACGGCCCGCTGCATGGCGTGGAGGTGCCCCCCGGCCGCGCGCCCAGCATGATCGACGAATACCCGGTGCTGGCCGTGGCCGCCGCCGCCGCCACCGGGGAGACGCGGATGCGCGGCCTGGCCGAACTCCGCGTGAAGGAAAGCGACCGCCTGGCCGCCACCCACGCCATGCTGGCCGCCAACGGCATCGAGGCCCGCATCGACGGCGACGACCTGGTGGTGCAGGGCACCGGCGGCAGCATCCCCGGCGGCGGCCTGGTGCCGACCCACATGGACCACCGCCTGGCGATGAGCGCGCTGGTCATGGGCCTGGCCGCGCAGCGCCCGGTGGCGGTGGACGATGCCGGCTTCATCGACACCTCCTTCCCCGGCTTCGCCGCGCTGGTGAACCAGGCGGCGGGCGGGCCGGCCATCTCCCCGGCATGAGCGCACCGGCCGCGCCCCTGGTCATCGCCATCGACGGCCCGGCCGCGGCCGGCAAGGGCACGCTGGCGCGCCGGCTGGCCGCGCATCTGGGGCTGCCCTACCTGGACACCGGCCTGCTCTACCGCGCCGTCGGCCGCCGCGTGCTGGATGCCGGCGGCGACCCGGCCGATGCCGCGGTGGCCACCGCCGCCGCCCTGGCGCTGCCCCCGGCGGACATGGACCGCGCGGACCTGCGCACGCCGGAGGCCGCCCTGGCCGCCAGCGCCGTGGCCGCGGTGCCCGGCGTGCGCGCCGCGCTGCTGGAATTCCAGCGCAGCTTCGGCCGCACCCGCGGCGCGGTGCTGGACGGGCGCGACATCGGCACCGTGGTCTTCCCCGAGGCACAGGTGAAGTTCTTCGTCACCGCCAGTGCGGAAGCCCGCGCCAAGCGCCGCTGGCTGGAACTGCAGGCCGCCGGCACGCCGCTGCCGCTGGCGCAGGTGGAAGCCGAAACCCGCCGACGCGACGAACAGGACGCCGCCCGCGCCACCGCGCCGATGAAGCCGGCGCCGGACGCGGTGCTGCTGGACACCACGGCGCTGGATGCCGAGGCGGCGTTTGCCGCGGCGATCGCTCAACTGCGCGCGCGACTCGCGGCAATTCCAGGCGCCGCCCCTTGACTCACCCGCCCCTGCGCGCCTAGTGGCCACCCATGCCGTGCCCCCGTTCGGGGCGCGGTGCTCGCGCTTTCAGGGGCTCAACCCCCGGTTGCCGGGCCGGACCTGGGCGAACCGAGACATCGCCCAACCCATTGGGTCGCCAGGCACCGCGCGAGGCGTGTGCCGGACCAAGTCGTTCCCGCCGCTGGTGGGGGCGCAGGACCGCCACCCCGCCCCCGGCGGGGCCGTCAGGAAACATCCGCTTCATGGCAACCGCCACCGCCGCCACCCAGGATTTCGGGATGGAGGATTTCGCCACCCTGCTCGACGAGAGCCTGGGTGCAGATACCGGCTTCGCCGGCTCCGTCGTCACCGGCCGCGTCATCCGCGTGGATGATGACTTCGCCATCGTCGATGTCGGATTGAAGAGCGAGGGGCGCGTCCCCCTCAAGGAATTCGCCGCCCCCGGCAGCAAGGCCGAGGTCAAGCCCGGCGACGTGATCGAGCTGTTCGTCGAGCGCTACGAGGACCGTGACGGCACCATCGTGCTGTCGCGCGAGAAGGCCCGCCGCGAGGAAGCCTGGACCAACCTGGAAAAGGCCTTCACCGCGCAGCAGCGCGTCAATGGCGTCATCTTCGGCCGGGTCAAGGGCGGCTTCACCGTCGACCTCGGCGGCGCCGTCGCCTTCCTGCCCGGCTCCCAGGTGGATATCCGCCCGGTGCGCGACGTCGGCCCGCTGATGGGCAGCCCGCAGCCGTTCCAGATCCTCAAGATGGACCGCGCCCGCGGCAACATCGTGGTCAGCCGCCGTGCGGTGCTGGAGGAGACGCGCGCCGAACAGCGCAGCGAGCTGATCCAGGGCCTGAAGGAAGGCATGATCCTCGACGGCGTGGTCAAGAACATCACCGACTACGGTGCCTTCGTCGACCTCGGCGGCGTGGACGGCCTGCTGCACGTCACCGACATCGCCTGGCGCCGGATCAACCACCCGTCCGAGGCCCTGACCATCGGCCAGCCGGTCAAGGTGCAGGTCATCCGCTTCAACTCCGAGACCCAGCGCATCAGCCTCGGCATGAAGCAGCTGATGTCCGACCCCTGGGAAGGTGTCGCCATCAAGTACCCGGTGGGCGGCAAGTTCTCGGGCCGCGTGACCAACATCACCGACTACGGCGCCTTCGTGGAACTGGAGCCGGGCGTCGAAGGCCTGGTCCACGTCTCCGAGATGAGCTGGACCAAGAAGAACGTCCACCCGGGCAAGATCGTCGCCACTTCGCAGGAAGTCGACGTGATGATCCTGGACGTGGACGAGCCGAAGCGCCGCATCTCGCTCGGCCTCAAGCAGGCGCAGGGCAACCCCTGGGAGGTCTTCCTGGAAGCCCACCCGCCGGGCAGCCTGATCGAGGGCGAGATCCGCAACATCACCGAGTTCGGCCTGTTCATCGGCGTCGGCCCGGACCTGGACGGCATGGTGCACATGTCCGACCTCAGCTGGGACGAGCCCGGCGAGACGGCCATCAACGCCTACCAGAAGGGCGCGATGTGCCAGGCCAAGGTGCTGGATGTGGATGTCGAGAAGGAGCGTATCTCCCTCGGCATCAAGCAACTGGCCGCTGACCCGGCGGCCGAGGTGCTGGATCGCGTCCGCAAGAACGACATCGTCACCTGCATCGTCACCGCCGTTCAGGCGAATGGCATCGAGGTGAAGGTGGAGGAAGTCCTCACCGGCTTCATCCGCCGTGCCGAACTGGCGCGTGACCGTGGCGACCAGCGCCCCGACAAGTTCGCCATCGGCGAAAAGGTCGATGCGAAGGTGACCGCCGTCGACCGCGCCGCCCGCCGCCTGGCCCTGACCATCAAGGGCAAGGAGATCGAGGAGGAGCGCGAGGCGATCAAGGAATACGGCAGCAACGACAGTGGTGCGTCGCTGGGCGATATCCTGGGCGCCGCGATCCGCCGCCGCCGCGAGATGGCTGGCGAGGAGTAGAACCAGGCGCCTTCGGGCGGCTGGAAGCCGGCGCGGGGGCAACCCTGCGCCGGCTTTTTCATGCCCGCCGCCGGGCCTGGCCCGGCGCTTCCCCTCGGCCAGCGCAGCGGGCAGGGTGCCGATCGGCCAAGCAGGAGGACAAGGCATGGATCGGCTCGACAGGCGGGGCCTGCTGGCGGCGCTCGGCGCGGCGGCCCTGCCGCAACCTGCCCCGGCGCAGCCTTTGGGGCGGCCGGTGCGGCTGCTGGTCGGCCTGGCCCCCGGCGGCTCGGTGGACAGCGTCGCCCGCGTCTTCGCCGAGCGCATGCGCGGCGGCTTCGCCCCGCAATTCCTGGTGGAGAACCGCTCCGGCGCCGGCGGCCGGCTGGCGGTGGAAGCGGTGAAGGCAGCCGCCCCGGATGGCGCGACGGTGCTGCTGACCCCTGCCAGCATGATGACGCTCTACCCGCATATCTACCCGCGCAGCACGCGCTACGACGCGCTGGTGGACTTCGTCCCGGTCTCGCCGATCTGCATTTCCGCCTACGCCTTCGCCGTGGCTGCCGAGCACCCTGCCCGCACCCTGGCCGAGTTCGCCGCCTGGGCCAGAACCCAGCCCGACAAGGTCGCCTTCGCCAGCCCTGCCGCCGGCTCGCGCCTGCACCTGATGGGCATCCGCATGGCGCAGCTGCTCGGCATCGGCCTGACCCATGTGCCCTATCGCGGCTCGGCCCCCGCCCTGCAGGACCTGGTCGCCGGCGTGCTGCCTGCCGTGCTGATCACGCTGGGCGAGGCGACGCGGGCCGCGGATGGCGGCCTGGTCCGCATCCTCGCCCATTCGGGCGCCGCGCGCCTGCCCCGCCGGCCGGAGCCGCCGAGCTTCGCCGAGCTGGGCCTAGGCGAGCTGACGGCCGAGGACTGGTACGGCCTGTTCCTGCCCGCCGGCGCGGCGCCCGGGCTGGTGCAGGCGCTGTACCAGGCCACGGCGGCGGCGGTGGCAGATGCCCGGTT
>CAIMOR010000042.1 GCA_903843125.1 uncultured Rhodospirillales bacterium | reverse complement strand
TCAGAACACCCCGTAGAAGCTGGACTTCTGCGGATGCACCACGCCCTCGCGCAGGGTGAAGTCGTATCCCACGTCGAACAGCAGGTGGCGGTAGTGTTCCGCGCCCGCCCGCACCAGCGCGGCAAATCCGGCCGGCCAGTCCCGCCACTCAAGGAATCGCGCCAGGTCCTCGGCGCCGATGCCGGAGACGTAGAGCGCATCGGCGTGCCGCTTGTTGGCCACCACCACGGTGCGGCACCGGCGCAGCCATTCCGGCAGCAGGCGCTGTTCGGCGGCGGGGTCCAGGCTGGCGCGCATGCCGCAGCCCAGCTTGCCCAGCGCGGCCTCCCACTCGGTCGCGCGGTTGAAGAAGAAGTAGAAGTTCTTCAGCTCGGCGCCGCTCGCATCAACCTTGTAGCAGATGCCGGAGGAGACGGTGCTGCCGGGGTTGCCGATATAGACATCCACCGCCTCCAGCCGCGCCGGCAGGGCGCCGGCCGCCAGCGGCAACTCAAGCGAGACCATGAAGTAGGGCAGCGCGTCGTCCAACCGCACCGCGCAGTCGGCCCATCCGCCCAGCGCCACCATCACCCGCGCCAGTGAAACCTGCCGATCCTGCCGCCCATAGTCGTAGAAATACAGTTCCACCCCCAGCCGGCCGGCCTCGTGCTTCACGCCCCACACCGTGGCATAGGGGCCGAGTTCGGCGCGAACGTCGGCGATCAGCCGACGCCAATCCTCGGCGCAGCCGGCCAAGGCGGCCACGGCCAGCAGCAGGTCGGCGCCATCCAGCGCTTCCGCCAGCGGTTGCTGGGGCGGCGCATAAGGCCACAGGCAAAAATCGCGGCAGGCGGCCGGTACCGGCTTCATGCCAGCGCCGCCGGGTCAACCGGCTCGGCGCCCGCGTAGACGCTGAGGAAGAGTGTGCCGCCGCGTCCGAGGCCGAGCGCGACATGCCCCAGCGCGTCGTGCCGATGCACCCCCAGCGCCGCGTTCAGCGCGGCTGGAGGCGTGCCCAGCACGGCGGCGGCCAGTGTCAGCGGCGTGGCAATGTCGCCGACGCAGCGGCCGAAATCATAGCAGCGCAGGTCCAGGCTGCGCCGCTGGTCCTGGCCAAGCACGTCCAGGGCGAAGAGCCAGCCCGGCTTGGCGCCCAACACCGCCAGCATGGCGCGCAGGGCCGGTTGCAGCGGCGCCGGCACCGCCGCCAGCCGAGTGCTGACCTGCTCGGGCGGTACTTGCTGATAGCGGTCCTCGGCCAGGGCGCCGGTTGCCGGCTGCCACTTCCAGGCGCGGTACAGCGGTGGTCCGGCGCCGCCATCCATCGCCAGGCCGGGCGCGCGTTCCAGATACAGCTTAAGCACGTCGCCATCCATGCCCAGATGCACGAAGGCGGCGCGCGGCCATGCGGCCATTGCGGCGGCCTGGGCGGAGGCGGGCAGCCCAAGCGCGGCCAGCCCCGCCATCAGCCCGGGGGGCGCGGCCCCGGCCGGCATGCTCAGCAGGAAGCGGTCATGCGCCAAGCCGGAGGCGGTGAGGCGAAAGCTTCGCTCAAGCCGCAGTGGTTCCGTTGCCGTCCGCAACAGTGTTGCCAGGGCTGTGCCGGCCACGCTGGCGCGCAGGGGCGCCAAGTGGCGGGCGGCGCCGTCAGTGGACCTCAACATAGGGTCCTACCGCGACCTCCGTTGGGTCGAGCAGGGAGTTGAAGTTTTCCAGGTCCGACGTTGCCAGGCCGCCCACTGCATGCTTCAGGCGCAGCGTATCCATAACGTACTGGTGGCGGGCCCGCACCAGTTCGGCCCGGGTGAAGAACAGGTCGCGCTCGGCCTCCAGCACGGCCAGGCTGGCCGCCGCGCCGCCGCGGTACGCCACCTGCCAACTCTCGACGATGCGCTGCTTGGCCTGCACCGAGGCGGTCAATGCCCTGACCCGGCTCAGCGCGGTCTGTACGCCGTTCAGCGAGTTCCGCGCCCGGCGTTCCACCGCGCGCTCCTCGGCCAGTTCCTCGTTGTTGGTCTTCGCCAGCAATTCGCGGGCTTCACGCACACGCGAATAGGTCATGCCGCCATTGTAGAGCGGCACCGTCAACCTGACCATGGCCCAGCGATTCTGAACGTCGCTGCCGCCGCCGAACAGGGAGCCGTCGCTGCGCCGGCGGTCCTGCTGCAGGACCGCCCCAAGCCGGGGCAGGTATTCCGCCTCCTGCCGGGTCACCTCGGCTGTCGCCGCGGCCAAGCCAAGGCGCAGCGCCGCAACCCGCGGGTTGTTCTCCAGCGCCCGCTTCACCCACTCGGCCGGGTCGCGTGTTTGCGGCCCGCGCGAGCCGAGCACGCTGGACAGCGGCCGCAGCTGGTCGAACTCGCGGCCGGTCACCTCGCGCAGCCCCTGCAGGCCGTCGCGCAGGTTGGCGGCGGCCTCGATCTCGCGTGCCGCCACTTGCAGGTAACGGGCCTCGGCGTCCAGCACTTCGGTGCCGCGGATGGTGCCGTCGCGCTGGCGCGTCCGGTTCACGTCGCGCAGCCGTTCCACCGCCCGCTTTTCGGCCTGGATCGAGATCAGTGTTTCAAGCGCCGCCACGGTGAAGAAGTAACGTTCGGCAGCGCGCAGCAGCATGTCCTGCCGGGCGGCTTCCAGCGTGGCTTCCGAAGCGGCCACGGTGGCGCGCGCCTTCCGCAATGTCGCCCAGTTGCTGTAGTTCCAGATCGATTGTTCCAGGGTTACCGCGTAGTCCGCGCTGGGGTAGTTGCTGCGGCCACGGGCGAAGACCCGGTTATCGGTGCTGAGGATGTTTTGCCGCGTGTAGGTGTAGCCGGCATTGGCGCTGACCTGGGGCAGGAACGGCGCCCAGGCCTGCGGGCGCTGCTCGGCTGCGGCCCTCTGCTCATGGATCGCCGCCTGCCAAGTGGGGTCGCTGGAATCGGCGAGTCGCCAGGTCTCGGAAAGGTCCCCCGCGCGAGCGAAGGTTCCCAGCACCGCCAACAGACCGCAGCCCAATAGGCCGGCGCGAACTGCGCGTTTACAGTAGCGTCTGGCCATACCGACGTATCCTTCTTCCGCGCATTTCAGTTTTAATGCAGTTGCCGTCGATAGATACGAACAAAGAACGGTCTATTACACTCCCACACGGTATCTTTGAGTTTACTCGTTGGCAAGGTCAGCTACCGCAGGTTGCGAAAGGATTTCGTCTGCGCATCGCTGGCTTTGCTGCCAGCCAGCGCCGCCTCGGCAGTCGGTCGAGCGGGGGGCTACCGTATCACCGGACGTGCGCGGGACATCGCCGCCCTGGGCCTTCGTCTCGGCATCGCCGCCACGGCGAAACCCGAGCGACCGCGGCCCCGCCCAGGCGTCTGGGCTGCGGCCCGGGAGGCAGGGGTGGTCTCAACCCGCAGTCAGCGCCGCGGCAGCCCGAAGCGCGGCCGCAGCCTGATGCCGAGCCAGCACCCCGGCACGACCGCCAGCAGCCAGACGAAGCCATGCAGGCTGCCAGACGCTGCGCCACCGATGAAGGCGCCGACGTTGCAGCCGTAGGACAGCCGCGCGCCGATGCCCATCAGCAGCCCACCAAGCGCCGCGCCCAGTGCGCCGGGCCAGCCAAGCGGCACCAGGTGGCGCAGGCTGCCACGCCAGGCCGCCGCTGCCAGTGCCCCCAGTACCAGGCCGACATCCGACAGCGAGGCATGATTGGCCAGCACCGGCCCCAACAGCGCCTCGCGCGCCCAGTCAACTTGCCAGAAGGGCTGCGCCGCAAGGTTCCAGCCTGCGGCCTGCAGGGGTTTCGCGGCCCACAGCGTCAGCCCCGTGGTGATGCCCCACGGCGTGCCTGAGGCCAGGAACAACAGCGCCGCCAACACGCCGATCACGCATCCCGACCGCAAGGCAGCCACTGGCAATGGACGGCCACGCAGCGTTGCCAGGGCGAACAGTGCCAGCACGGCCTCGGTGGCGGCCAGGCCGCCCCAGGGGCCGAGCAACTCCAGCAGGTCGATGCTGCCCAGGCTGGGCAGGCCAGCGCCCATCGGCAGCAGCAACGCGCCCAGCACGCCGCCCAGGCAGAAGAACGGCAGCGCCACGAACATCCGCCGCTAACCCTGACCGGCCGCCACCAGCACACCCGAGCCGCAGCCATTGGCCACCTGCATGCCAACGCCGAATACCATGGCCCCCAGCAGCAACTGCACTCCCACGGGGGCGACGAAGCGGCCGTAGCCGGGCACCAGCCCGCTGACCGGCACAATCACCAGCGCGGCAATGGCGGGGATGACCAGGCTGGCGCCGACAGGGCGTGAATCGCCGGCTTCCAGCAGCGCCCGGAAGCCGCCGGCGAACCCGAAATCCAGCCGGACGAAGGCGGCGCCCAGCAGCAGCGCCACGGCGAAGACGGCCGGGAGCCAAGGGTCCTGCAGCATGGCAAGGGCCGCCAGTACCGCCGCGCTGCTCGCTGCCGCCAGGGCCAGGCCGGCGGCATGCGGTCGCGACATGACGGCGGCGCTCACTCGGCGGCCCGGGCGACCAGGCCGGCCAGGAATGCCTCCGTGGCGGCCTGTTGTGTGGGGGGAATGACGACGCCATGCCGGGCGAAGAGCCGCTGTGCCAGGTCGGTGCCGGTACTGCGGGTGACCTGGATGGCGCCGGCATCGTCCTGCCACACCAGCACGCGCATCGGCAGGTCCAGCGCCAGGGTCGGTGTCTCGGCCATGCCGGGGGTGCCGGCGCGCGGGTTGCCGAACAGCACCACGGTGCGCGGGCGCAACTGCATGCCCACGGCGGTCGCGGCAGCGGCGTGGTCGATCTCGGTGAACACGACCCAGCCGGCAGCGCGCACCTCGGCTTCGAAGCGATCCAGCGTCTCACGCAGGCCATGATGGCTGGGGGTTGTGGCCACGCCGTCCGGCGCCGCTCTGGCGGGGGCGGCGAGGAGCATCAGGCCGCACAGCGCGACCAGCCATAGCCGCGCCGGCGCAGGCGATGCGGGATGCCGCAATGCGGAGTGCTGCATGAGAGGCTCCGTGGGTCAGGCGAGCGTGTGCGTCCAGCCAGGTGATTCGTTACAGGGAACGCGGCACGATGCCACACGCGGTTGTCCCGCAGGCTTGGCGAACCGCGTGGTGCCGGGCCTGGGCGGCGTATTTTTGGTCGATCGCCCAGCAAGCGGGCAGTCTGGCGTCCGGCTCCCCCGGAATGACCCAATTCCTGGCGGTTGGGGCCTTTACCATTGTGGGATCGCCCTTACGCTCGCCTTCCAGCTTGGGGCCGCCGAACACCCTGGCCATGGCGTTGCTCCGGCTGCGCACGCCTATCGTCCGTGATCCGATTGGAGGTGATGCCATGACCGACGTGAAGGGCTACGACCAGTCCTACTTCTCGATGACCTGGCTGGGCGACAACGGCTATCCGCAGCAAGCCAATGCGGGGCGCTGCTACTTCACCGGCATGCTGGGCCAGCTGCGCCACATGGGCGAACCCGACGTGCTGTTCGCCGACGGCATCTCGGGCGATGGCTTTTCCTTCCGCTGGCTGCCGATGTGGGGCGCGCCCGCCTTCAATGGCGGCAAGGGCGCCTTCCATGAGATCTGGGAATACACGCCGAAGATCCTCGGCTACCGCGGCCATTGGGAGGAGGATGACGAGGATGGCTGGGACGGCGCCTGGGCCAAGCTGCGCAGCCTGGTGGACCGCGGCATTCCGGTGCAGGTGGGGCTGCACTACAGCCTGATGCTGCCCTACGGCGCCAAGACCTCGCCGCGCCTCGCCTTCCTGCACGAGACGATGGGGCCGAGCGGCTTCGGCCACCATGTCATCGTCGCCGGCTACAACCTGGCCGCCGGCACCGTCACCATCTTCGAGCCGAACGACGTGCTGCCTTTTGCGCGCTACGAGGCGCCGATCGAGGTCTTCGCCCGCGCCTGGAAGGAAGCCGACCAGCGCGACGAGAACGGCTACAAGCCCTGGGTTGGCCACCACCCCTGGGGCGGCGAATGGACGCTGCACGACGGCTACGGCCCCTATCTGATGGTTTGGGTGGAGCCGGAGCGCGACCCGAACTGGGATATCGCCCACGCCATCCGCGACAGCTTCCGCCGCAACACGAAGATCCTGTCCGGCGAGTATCCGCGACCCTATGCCGTGTTCGGCAGCCAGTGGCAGATCCCGACCTTTCACCTGGGTGCGCCGGGCATGCTGGCTTGCGTCGAGGCGATCCGCGCCGGGACCTTGAAGGACACGGTGGCGCCGGGTGGCCAGGTGCGGCCGCTGTTCGTGCAGGGCAACATCCCCAACCACGGCGTGATGGGCCGCGCCGGCGCCGCCGGCTACCTGCGCCGCGTGGCCAAGGAAATGGCGCTGCGCAACCTGCGGGCCGAGGACGTGACCGCCGCCGCTGATTGCATGCAGGCCTCGTCGGACCTGTTCCGTGCGCTGCGCTATGAAACCGCGCTGCCGGCCGCCGGCGAGATCCTGGCACAGATCGCGGGCCGGGAGATGACGGCGCTGCGCCACATGCAGGCAGCCTGGGCCGACGTAAAGCTGATCACCCGGGACCAGCCACTTGCCCTGGCGGCGGAATAGGGGAGCGCCGGCATGACGCAGCGCAGGCACCTCATCGGTGGGCTGGCCGGGCTTGGCCTGGCCGCGCCCTTCCTGGCCAGGGCGGAGGACGCCTACACGGTCCGGCTGGTGGCTGGCGCCGCCGGCTTCGACCATATCCAGCCCTTCATGGCCGAGCACCTGAAGATCTGGGACAAGTACGGGCTGCGAGTGAACTTCATGGGCGGCAACTACGTCCGCTCCAACCAGATGATGTCGATCGGCGACTTCGACGCCGGCTACAACCAGTTTGCCAGCGCCATGCGCTACAATGCGGCCGGGATCGACAATATCATCGTCGCGGCGTCCTCGGCCAATGCTGCGATGATGGTGACGGCGGCGAATGTCGATGGCTGGGCGGCGCTGAAGGGCCGGCGCATCGGCATCGTGACCAAGTACGACGTGCAGTACCTGACCCTCACGCACCACATCCTGCCGCGCTTCGGCCTGCGCGAGCGCGACGTGCAACTGGCCGCGGTGCCGGTGCCGGAAGTGGCCTCCGCGCTGATGACCGGCGATGTGGCGGCGGCCTTCCCGTTCGAGCCTTACGGCACGGTGGCGCTGCAACGGGGCGCCAAGCTGCTGCTGCCGGCCGACCAGCTGATCGACAAGGCGACACTGGCGAGCGACATGCTGCGCAACGGCCTGGTGCTGAGCAAGCGCTTCATCGATGCCAGGCCGGAGCTGGCCAAGCGCGTGGTCTGGGCGCACCTGGACGCGGTGCATCTGATGAAGACGCAGCCCAGCGTGGGGATCGATGTGCTGAAGCACTACGCCCCGAGCATCGACCGCACCCTGCTGGAGGATGCCAGCAAGAATTGCGGGTGGGGCTACAATGCGCCGCCCGAGCCCTGGATCCAGTCCCTGCTGGGCTGGATGAAGGCGGACCGGCTGCTGCAGCGAGATGTCGGCTACAATGATGTTGTCGACCTCAGCTTCGCCAATGCCTATCCGGGCTACCCCGGCTACGAGAAGCTGAGTTGAGCGCGGCACCGATGCTGCGGGTGGAGGGCCTGCACAAGCGCTACGTCACCGACGAAGCCGAGGTGACGGCGCTGACCGATATCCGCCTGGACATCGCCGATGGTGAATTCGTCAGCCTGCTCGGCCCATCCGGATGCGGAAAATCCACGCTGCTGAAGATCATGGCCGGGCTGATACCCGCCAGCAGCGGCAGCATGGCGATCCAGGGCAAGGAAGTGCGCGGACCCGGGCCGGAACGGGCCATGGTGTTCCAGGACTACGCGCTGTTCCCGTGGATGACGGTGCTGGACAATGTCGGCTTCGGGCTGGAAGCGCGCGGCGTGGGCAAGGCGAAGCGTACCGGGACCGCCATGGAACTGCTGCACGCGGTGGGCCTGCAGGAATTCGCCGGGCGGTTTCCGCACCATCTGTCCGGCGGCATGAAGCAGCGCGTCTCCATCGCCCGCGCCTTTGCGGTGGACCCGGCGATACTGCTGATGGACGAGCCCTTCGGCGCCTTGGATGCGCAGACCAGGCAGGGGTTGCAGGATGAGCTGCTGCGGATCTGGACCGCCCGGCGCAAGACCGTGGTGTTCGTGACGCACAGCATCGAGGAGGCGATCTACCTGTCCGACCGGATCGTGGTGATGACCGCGCGGCCGGGGCGGATCAAGACCATCATCACCCTGCCGGAACCGCGGCCGCGCGACATGGCGACCAGCGAAATGAGCGCCCGCCAACGCGAGGTTCGCGCGGTGCTGGGCGAGGAGATCAGCCGTGCCGCCGCGCTGGAGCAGGCCGACATGATGGCAGCCGGCTGATGTCGATCGCGCAGACCGGACCCGCCGTGGCGCTGCCGCAACGCCGCCGCCGGCGCCGCGGGCTGAGCCGCGACACCATGCTGGGTGGCGGCACCATCATCGCCTTCATCCTGGTCTGGGAAGCGGTGTATCGGCTGGGGCTGATGCCGACCTGGGCCTTCCCCTCGCCCTGGAAGGTGGTGCTTGCCTTCGCCGAGCTGATCGAGGACGGGCGGCTGCTGGAGAATACCGGCGCCAGCGTGCTGCGGCAGCTCTGCGGCGTGGTCCTCGCGGCCGTGGCCGGCATTCCCGTCGGCCTGGTTCTGGGCGCCTCGTCCACCATCCGCGCCGCGCTGCTGCCGCTGTTCCGGCTGATCTACCCGATCCCCGGCATCGCCTGGATTCCGCTGGCCATCTTGTGGTTCGGCATCGGCTTCAAGTCGACTGTGTTCGTGATCTTCTTCTCGGGCATCTGGTCGGTCATCTTCAACACCATGACCGGCGTGCAGACGCTGTCGGGCCAGTACACGGATGTCGCCCGAGTCTATGGCGCCTCGCGCTGGCTGTACACGCGGCGGGTGCTGATCCCCGGCTCGCTGCCCTTCATCATCACCGGGCTGCGGTTGACCTATGGCGTTGGCTGGCGCGTCATCGTAGGCGCGGAGATGATCTCCTCCATCACCGGCCTCGGCTTCCTCATCGACGATGCGCGCTGGCAGCTGCGGCCGGATGTCATGATCTGCGGCATGATCACCATCGCCATGATCGGCTGGGTTTCGGAGAACTGGTTCTTCGACTGGGTCGAGCGGCGCACTGTGGAGCGCTGGGGCATGAAGACTTCCAACGCCTGAACAGGATCGCCTTGCCGCATGCCTTCCTACAGCCATTGGTTCGAGTACTTCCCCGGCCACCACATGTGGTCGCAGGGCATGATGTTCGCCATCGAGATGCAGACCTACGGCGCCGCCGCGATCAGCGAGGTCGACCAGGTCGGCCAACGGTTGCGCGGGCATGAGGGCGACAACGAGCTGTGGTTTGCCGAATGGATGCGCCTGGCGCAGCGGCTGGAGGCCATGGCCGCCAAGGCCCATGCCGATGGCCATGAGCTCAGCGCCGGCAGCTTCTGGCTGCGCGCAGCCACCTACTACTTCTGCGGCGAACGCTTCATGGCACCGGGGCCGCGCAAGGAAGCGGCGTACCGCGACTGCCTGCGCTGCTTCGCCGCCGGCATCGCCCGGCGCTACCCAACCATCGAGCGGGTGGAGGTGCCGTATGAGGACACCACCCTGCCGGCCTGGTACTTCCGCTCGCCCAAGGCGGCCGCGGTGGCGCCGGCCGTGGTCTGCTTCGACGGTCTCGACAACGCCAAGGAGATGTCCGTCTTCTTCGCCGGCGTGGAACTGGCCGCACGCGGTATCCACACGCTGGCGATCGACGGCCCTGGCCAGGGCGAGGCGCTGCGACTGCGCTACATCCCCAGCCGCTACGACTACGAGGTGCCGGCCCGCGCCGCCCTGGCCTGGATGCGCGGGCGGGACGAGGTGAAGCAGGATGCCATCGGCGTGATGGGGTTCTCGATGGGTGGCTATTACGCGCCGCGCGCCGCCGCGATGGAGCCGGGCTTCGCCGCCTGCATCGCCTGGGGCGGCCATTTCGACTACCAGGCCGCCTGGCGCCGCCGCCGCGTGCTGATGGAGAGCGGCTCCTCCAAGATCAGTGCGCCATCCTTCCAGCTGCCCTGGGTGATGGGCGTGCCGAACATGGACGCGGCGATGGAGAAGCTGAAGGACTTCACGCTGGATGGTGTGGCCGAGCGGATGCGCTGCCCGTTCTTCTGCCTGCATGGCGAGAACGACAACATCGTGCCGGTCGAGTTCGCGCACATGCTGTACGCCGCGGTCGGCAGCGAAAACAAGACGCTGCGCGTCCTCACCGCAGCGGATTTCGGCAGCGAGCATTGCCAGGAAGACAACCGCCAGATCGGCGCCAACATCATCGCGGACTGGGTGGCCGACACCCTGCTGCCGAAGCGCTGAGGGAGCACAGGCCAATGGCCGAGCAAGCCGCGATCGACGCCGCCGTCAGCAACAGCGCACCGCATTACGAGCCGTTCGGCTGGCACCATTGGCCCGACCATCCCTGGCTCAGCTACCAGTTCCGTCGCGGCCTGGGTGAGACGCAGGAAGGTGGCGGCAGCGTTTCCGAAAGCTTCCTGGCCGCCAGCCGGATGATCCCCGGCGACCTGGAGAGTTGGCACGCTGAATGGATGCGCGTGGCCGACCGCAACATGCAGCGGGGCGATGCCGAGGCGGCGCTGGGGCATGTCCGCACCGCGATGAACTGCTGGCTGCGGGCCGCGGACCAGTATCGCAGCGCCGAGTTCTGGCTGCAGGCCGACGATCCGCGCCGGCTGGCCACCTTCGACCTGTGCGAGCAGGCCAGCCACAAATTCCTCGGCTGGCTGCGGCCGCCGGGCGAGGTGGTGGAGATCCCTTATGAGGGCAAGTGCCTCTACGCCTACTACCTGCGCGCGCCGAATGCCGCACCCAGGCAGCCGGTGCTGATCGCCTTCGGCGGCCTCGACAGTTTCAAGGACGAGATGTGGTTCATGGTGGGCCGCGGCGCGCTGCAGCGCGGCATCTCCGTGCTGATGGTGGATGGCCCGGGACAGGGCGGCACGCTGCGCCGCCACAAGCTGCCGACCCGCCACGACTACGAGGTGCCTGTCGGCGCCTGCATCGACTGGCTGGCGCAACGAGACGATATCGACATGTCGCGGCTCGCGGTCTCCGGCTCGTCGCTCGGTGGCTACTACGCGGCGCGCGCCGGCGCCATGGAACCACGCTTGGCGGCAGCCATCTCGCATGGCGCGATCTGGGACATCCATGAACGCTGGAAGACCCGTGACGACAGCCATGGCCTGGCCGGCCATATCCGCTGGGTCTTTGGCGCCCGCACCATGGCCGAGGCGACCGAGATCGCGAAGCCGTTCAAGCTGGAGGGCGTGCTGGACCACATGAAGTGCCCCTACCTCATCATCCATGGTGGGCACGACGTGCTGGGCGTGCAGGCGGTGCAGCAGGTGTACGACTACGCGAAGAAGGTGGGCGTGGACGTGACGATGCGGCTGACCAACGCGGACGAGACCGGCGCCGAGCATTGCCAGCACGACAATCCGACGCTGGGGCAGGAGTTGATGCTGGATTGGTTGGCCGACAGGTTCGGCATCGACCAAGCCGCCTTGCCGCCGCTGCCAGTCCAGGGCTGAGCGGCACGAACGTCACCATCGCGCGCGGCAGCGGCCAGGCTGCTCCGCCGCGGTTCAATCCACCGTGGCGCCGGCCGCGCGGATCACCTGCGCCCACTTGGCTACCTCGGCTCCCAGGTAGCGCGAGAACGCCGCAGGCGCGCCCACCTCGATGGTGGCGCCATCGCGCGCCAGTTTATCCCGCGTCGCGGGTTCGGCGACGACTGATGCCACTGCCTCTGCGAGGCGGCCGACGATGGCGGCCGGCGTACCGGCCGGCGCCGCCAGGCCGAGCCAGGAGGCCATCTCGTAGCCGGGCACCCCGGCCTCGGCGATGGTCGGCAGCGCCGGTGCCGAGCCGACGCGTGCCGGTGCGGTGACCCCGAGCGCCCGCAGCCGACCCTCGGCCACATGTGGCAGCGCGGCGGAGACCCCGGCGAACATCAGCGAGACCTCGGCGGCCACTGTGGCCAGCAGCGCCGGGCCGGTGCCGCGATAGGGCACATGCGTCATCCTCACCCCCGCCATCTGGCAGAACAACTCGGCCGCCAGATGCGCGCCGCCGCCGCTGCCGGCGGAAGCGAAGGTAAGCCGGCCGGGTTCGGCCCGCGCCAGCGCCAGCAGTTCCGGCACGCTGCGTACCGGGGTGGCGGGGTTCGTCACCAGCACCAGCGGATAGGCGACGATGTTGGTGATGGGGGCGAAGTCAGCGACCACATCGTAGCCCGGGGCGCGGTACAGCGCCATGTTGGCGGCCTGGCTGGAGGTGAGCAGGAACAGCGTGTAGCCATCCGCCGCTGCCCGCGCGGCCGCCTGGGCGCCGATATTGCCGTTGGCCCCGGCGCGGTTGTCGATGACGACCTGCTGCCCCAGCCGGACGCCGAGCGGTTGCGCCACCTCGCGTGCCAGGATATCGGCCGGGCCGCCCGGCGGGTAGCTGACCACCAGGCGCAGGCTGCGTTCCGGCCATTCGGCGGCCTTCGCCGCAGCGGCAGCCAGCGCCAGCGGAGCGGCAACCAGGCTACGCCGCGTCACCACGTCGGCCCGCCGCGTCACCACGTCGGCCCGCCGCGTCACCACGTCGGCAGCGGCTCGTGCAGGGCGCGGCGCACCTGGTCGGACAGGGTATCCACCGCCAACTTGAAGAAGCGGGCGCCCATCTCCGGCGTGGCCTGGGTCGGGTCGCCCTGGTGGCCGTCCTTGGAGACGAGGGCATGCGGGTAGTGGAAGAACGGCCGCACGCCCTTGCCTGGCATGGGATAGGCCTTCTCGATCTCTACCAGGTCGGGCCGCAGGTGCTGCATCAGTGCGGTTTCCGCCACGTTGCCATGGCAGCGGCCGAAGCTTTCGTCGGTGGTGAACCACTCGCGGATATCGGCGTGGATATCCCACCAATTCAGCGTGCGCAGCCGGAAGTCCCGATGCTTGGTGACGCAATTGGCGATGGCGCATTGCAGCGGGAATTGGTTCGGCAGGTTGCCGTTGACGAACAGCAGGCGACGGAAGCCGCAGATATAGGCCCAGTCGGCCAGTTCCTCGACAATGCGCTGAAAGGTTTCCGGCCGCAGCGAAAAGGTGCCCGGGAACTCGACATGGTTGGAAGAATGGCCGTAGGGCATCGCCGGCAGCACGGGCACGCCGGTCTGCGCCGAAGCGCCACGGGCGATGGCATCGGCGAGCATGAAGTCGACATTCAGCGGCAGGTGCAGGCTGTGCTGCTCCACCGCGCCGACCGGCAGCATCACCATGTCGATGCCGCTGTCGATCAGCGCCTTCACGGCGGGATGCGCCATTTCCTCCAGGAGCACAGGCTTGGTCATGCAGTGGCCTTCAGGCAAAGGTGAGATGGCAGTATGTCGGCGGCTCCCGACGCTGCCAAGCGAGCAGGCGCGAGCGGAGCCGCTTGGGCCGGAAGCAGCTTCCTGGATCGGACCTGGCTGCTTGGCCTGCGGCATGAGCTTCCTGATAGTCGCAGCCATATCCGGCGACGAGCCGCCGAGCTTCAGCTGCCGCTGGCCGCCACCGTCCGATCATGGCGCAGCGCCTCGGCGATGTGTTCGGCCAGGCGGTCCACCGCCGCATCGGCGCCGGGTTGCCGCACCCACAGCACCAGCGCCACCTGCGGCAGCCCTGGCAGTCCATGCTCCTCGGCAGCTGCCGCCAGTTCCGGCACCTGGACCGATTCCCCGAGCACGGTGACCGCCGCATCCGCCAGCGCCATGGCCTGCAGGCCGGCGATGCTTTCGGATTGGCAGGTGATGCTCCAGGGAATGCCCGCGGCCTGCAGCGCGGCCAGCGCGTGGTCGCGGTAAAGGTTGCCTTCGGGCAGCATGGCCAGCGGCAGCGGGCGCCGGCGCCAGGCGCTGCCCTCGGGCCGGCCCATCCACACCAGACGCTCCCGCCGCAACAGGGTGCCGACGCCGACTCCGGGTTCCACGCCGGGCATGCCGGTGGTCAGCGCCAGGTCCAGCCGCCCGGCGGAGATCTCGGCCACCAGCGCCCGGGTCAGGGCGCAATGCACCATCACCTCCACCGCCGGGTGGCTGCGGCGGAAGCTGCGCAGCGTCGCCGGCAGCATGAAGGCGGCGTAGAGGTCGGGGCAGCCCAGCCGTACCCGCCCCGCCACTTCGCTGGCGCGCAGCTCGGCCTGGGCCTGGTCGTGCAGGTGCAACACCTGGCGGGCGCGCTCCAGCAGGCGCAGGCCCTGCGCGGTCAGGCTGGGGTGGCGCAGGTCGCCCTCGAACAATGGGCGTCCCGCCGCTTCCTCCAGACGGCGCAGCTGCTGGCTGATGGCGGGCTGGGTGCGGCCGATGCGACGCGCCACCGCCGTCACGCTGCCGGTCTCGGCCAGCAGGACGAAGGTGCGGAGCAGGGCGATCTCCAGCGGGGCAATCACCCAATACGTCATAAGCAGCGCTTTGGTTTCGGGCAAGAAATACGAACTCGCATTCAGCCAGCGGCCGGGGCCATGCTGCTTTCCCCGTCCGGAGGCAGCCCGCATGAACGCCATGATGCCCGTGGTCTTCAACCACGACCTGACCGGCCCGGAGGCCTGGACCCGCGCCACGCTGGGCACCGACGACTGGCTGGTGACGCTTTCCGCCGCCGCGCGGGAGGAAGTGTTGCGTGTGGTTGAAACGCTGCGGCGCCAGCCGGTGCCGCTGCTGGCGCTGCGGCCCGACAGCTACGAGATGCCGCATTGCCGCGCCGCCATGGCCGCGGCCAGCGAGCGTATCAAGTCCGGCGTTCGCTTCGCGCTGGTGCGCGGCCTGCCGATCGAGCGGATGTCGGACGATGAGGGTCGCGCGCTGTTCTGGATGCTGTCGGCCATGATCATGCGGCCCGTGGCGCAGAAGCTGGACGGCACCATCATCTACGACGTGCACGACACCGGAATGAAGCCGCTGCCCGGCAGCGGGGTGCGGCCTGACAAATCCAATGTGAACCTGCTGTTCCACAACGACAACGCCTACAACCAGGTGATGCCGGAGGTGGTCGGGCTGCTGTGCATCCGTCCGGCGGTCAGCGGCGGCCTGTCACGCGCCATGAGCTTCGCCACCGCGCACAACGCGCTGCGCGCGCGCTACCCCAACCTGCTGCCGCGGCTCTATGCACCGTTCATTTTCGACCGCCAGCGCGAGCATCGGCCGGAGGAGGCGCCGACCTTCGAGGCGCCGGTGTTTACCGCGGGCGTGGACAGCGTTTCCGCCCGGCTTGGCCTGCACCAGGTGAAGAACGGCTACGCCATGACGAACACGCCCATGGATGAGGCAACCGCCGCGGCAATTGCCGCCGTGGAGGAAGTGTTCCGCGACCCCAGCCTGCAGACCGAGTTCATGATGGAGCCGGGCGACATGCAGTTCGCCGCGAACCGGGAAGTAGGTCACAGCCGAACCGAGTTCCAGGACGCCGAGGAGCCGGCGCAGAAGCGCCTGCTGATCCGGCTGTGGCTGCGCGACGAGGGCGTGCCGGGCTACCTCGGCTGACATCGCTGCGGTAGCGGCGCGCGCCGCTGCTCAAGGTTGGGGTTCGGCAAACGCGGAGCAGCGGGCTTTGCGGGTTTTTCGACGTCTTCACTGATGGGGCATAATTTTTCCGGCTTGGGCGCGGTGTTGGCATAAGTATTGCTGCATGTCTGGGCAATGTCGAACCCACAGCCTACCCCGCCCCTGCTGGAGGTCCGTGCCGCGATGCTCCGCTTCGGCGGCGTGGTGGCACTGGATGGCGCCAGCCTGGCGGTACGGCCTGGCGAGGTGGTCGGGCTGATCGGTCCGAATGGTGCCGGCAAGACCACGCTGCTGAACGTCATGGCCGGGCTGCTGCGACCGCAGGGTGGCCAGGTGCTGCTGGATGGCGCCGACATCACCCGCCTCGGCCCCGCCGCGCGCGCGCGCCGCGGCCTGGTGCGCAGCTTCCAGATCGCGCGGGAACTCGGCCGGCTGACGGTGCTGGAGAACCTGCTGCTGGCGGCGCCGGCGCAGCGCGGGGAGGCGGTGTGGCAGGCGCTGCTGCGGCCCCGCCTGGTGGCGGCGGAGGAGCGCGCCAACGCTGCCCGCGCGCTGGCCATCCTTACCCGCATCGGCCTGCGGGCGAAGGCGGACGACCTGGCCGCAGGGCTTTCCGGCGGGCAGAAGAAGCTGCTGGAGTTGGGCCGCGCGCTGATGCTGCGCCCGCGCGTGGTGCTGCTGGACGAACCCGCCGCCGGCGTTGCCCCTCCCCTGGTGCAGGAACTGGCGCGGCTGGTGCGGGAGCTGGCTGCCGAGGGCATCGGCTTTGCGCTGGTGGAACACGACATGGCCCTGGTGCAGCAGGTCTGCGACCGGGTCCAGGTGCTGGCGGAAGGCCGGCCGCTGGCCGCCGGCAGCTTCGCCGAGGTGACCGCGGACCGTCGCGTGGTGGACGCCTATCTCGGCGGCATGGCGGCATGAGCGGCCTGCTGGAGGCGACCGACCTGCGCTCCGGCTACGGTCGCGCCGACGACACGGTGCGCGGCATCTCGCTGGCGCTGGCGCCCGGCAGCATCACTGCCGTCATCGGCCCGAACGGGTCGGGCAAGTCCAGCTTCATCAAGACGCTGGCCGGGCTGCTGCCGGCCCGCGCCGGGCGCATCCGGCTGGCCGGGCAGGACCTGACGACGCTGTCCCCGGCGCGCCGTTGCCTGGCGGGCATCGCCTATGTGCCGCAGGAGGGCAACGTGTTCCGCGGCATGACGGTGCGCGAGAACCTGGCACTGGCCACCGAGTTCCTGCGCGGCCGCGCCGGGGTTGGGCCGGAGCGCGAAGGCACGGTGCTGGCGATGTTCCCGGACCTCGGGCAGGCCTGGGCGAAGCTGGCCGGCAACCTTTCGGGCGGTCAGCGACAGATGCTGGCCTTCGCCTGCGCGCTGCTGGCGGCGCCGGACATGCTGCTGTTGGATGAGCCCTCGGCGGGGCTGTCGCCGCGCTTCGTGGCGGAGGTGATGGCGACGGTGCAGCGGGTGCGCCAACTCGGCATCACCGTGCTGCTGGTGGAGCAGAACGTGCGCGCCGCGCTCGGCATCGCCGACCGCGTGGTGGTGCTGGTGGGCGGCCGGCTGGTGGCGGAAGGGCCGCCGGCCGAGATTGCCGCCGCGGACCTCGGCGCGCTGTTCCTGAGTAGAGTGGCCTGATGCCGGCGCAGCTGGCGTTCAGCGGCCTGGTCACCGGCCTGATCCTGGCGCTGCCGGCGCTGGCCTTGACGCTGACCTTCGGCATCGCCCGCTTCCCCAACTTCGCGCTGGGCGCGATGGTGACCACCGGTGCCTACCTGGCCTGGGCCGCCAACGTGCTGGCCGGGCTGCCGCTGTTGGAGGCCGCGGTGCTGGCCGCGCTCGGCCTGGCGCTGGTGGCCATGGCGCTGGACGCCTGCGCCTTCCGCTGGCTGCGCGAACGCGACGGCATGACGCTGATGGTCGCATCCATCGGTCTGTCCTTCGTGCTGGAGAATGCCTGCCGCTTCGCCTTTGGCAACGACGCGCGCAGCCTGGCGGTGGAGGTGGCGCGGCCGATGCGATGGCATGGGTTGCGGATCAACCATGAACAGTTGACCGCCGCGGCCACGGTGCTGGTGCTGCTGGTGCTGATGCACCTGCTGCTGCACCACACCCGGCTGGGCCGCGCCATGCGGGCCGTGGCCGACAACGCGCCACTGGCCGCGGCGCGCGGCATCGAGCGTGGCCGGATCGTCAGCCTGACCTGGGCCATTGCCGGCGCGCTGGCGGGCGTGGCCGCGGTGCTGATCGCGCTGGACCGCGCGATCGACCCGCTGCTGGGTTGGAACTTCCAGATTCCGGTCTTCGCTGCGGCCATCCTGGGCGGCCTGGGCAGCCCGGTAGGGGCGGTACTGGGCGCCCTGCTGATCGGCCTGGCCGAGGAGCTCTCCGCTTTGGTGCTGCCGACGCAGTACCGCCAGGCCGTCGGCTTCGGCATCATCCTGCTGTTGCTGCTGCTGCGCCCGCACGGGCTGTTTGGTCGCGCGGTGATCCGCCGATGATCGCCTACCTCATTACCATCGCCACCCTGGTCGCGCTGGCGTCGCTGGTCGGGCTGGGGCTGAACCTGCAGTGGGGGCTGGCAGGGCTGGCCAATTTCGGCATTGCCGGCTTCTACGCCGTGGGTGCCTATACGGTGGCGCTCTCCCCGGTGCCCGGCGTGCCGGCGCTGGGGCTGGCCATGCTGGCCTGCCTGGGGCTGGGCGCGTTGCTGGCGCTGCTGACGGCGCGGCTGGAGGCGGAATACCTCGCCATCATCACCATCGGTTTCGCCGAGGTGGTGCGGCTGGTGTCGCTGAACGAGGGCTGGCTGACCAACGGCGCGCTGGGGCTGGCGGATGTGCCCAGTCCGGTCGGCTTCCTGCCCGCGGGGTGGCAGCCGCTGGGCTTCCTGGGCTTCGCGCTCGGCATGCTGCTGGCGAGCTTCGCGGTGCTGGAGGTGCTGGCCCGCTCCCCCTTTGGCCGCGCCCTGCGCGCGGTGCGCGATGACGACGTGGTGGCGGCGACGCTCGGCAAGGATGTTGGCGGGTTGCGGGTGCGGGCCTTCGCGCTGGGCGGTGCCGTCATCGGCCTGGCCGGCGGGCTGCATGCCCAGTTCCTCAGCTACATCGACCCCAGCCAGTTCACCTCCATCGTCACCGCCTATGCCTTCATGGCGGTCATCGCCGGCGGGCGTGGCTCCAACCTCGGGCTCATCCTCGGCGCCGGCAGCATCTTCCTGCTGCTGGAATCCACCCGCTTCCTGAAGGACGTGATACCGCTGCTGGACGGCACGCGCCTGGCGGCGTTGCGGCTCATGCTGGTCGGCGCCGGCATCGTCCTGCTGCTTATACTCCGCCCGGACGGGCTCATGGCCGAGCCACGCCGCCTGTCGCGCCAGCTGTCCCCGCTGAAGGAGCCCTGAGATGCCCCGTGTAACCCCCCTGACCGAGGCTGCGCTGCCCGATGCGGTCAAGCCAGTGTTCCGCGCGCTGGACGGCGGCTACGGCCAATTCGGCAACCAGGCCGCAATGCTGGCGCACGTGCCGCCGGCGCTGTTCCACCTGGGCACCATGCTGACGGAGCTGAAGCAGCGGGGCGCCGTCAAGTGGCGCTACATCGAGCTGGCGATCGTCGTCGTCTCCCGCCTCAACGCCTGCGACTACTGCGTGGCGCACCACGCACCGGTGCTGGCGGTGGAGGGCGTGAGCGCCGCCGCCATCGCCAGCCTGCCCGGCACCGACCATCCGGAGTTCGACGAGGCCGACCGCGCTGTCATCGACTACGCGCGCCAGGTGACGGAAACGCCGGGCCGCATCCGCGACGCGATGTTCGCCCGGCTGCGCGACCACTTCACCGAAGGTCAGATCGTGGAGCTGACGCTCCGCATCGGCCTCTGCGGCTTCTTCAATCGCTTCAACGACGCCCTGCAGATCGAGCTCGAGCCCGCGCTCGGCTGATGAAGGAGATCACCATGCCGACTGTCCCCGTATCCCGCCGCGCCGCGCTTCGCCTGGCCGGAGGTGCCGCGCTGGCGGCGCCTGCGCTGTACAATGCCGCGGCCCAGGCGGCGGAGATTCCCATCGGCATGGTGCTGCCCTTCTCCGGCGCCACCGGCGCCTATGGGGCGGACATGCGCAAGGCCGGTCAGCTGGTGGTGGACCAGGTGAACGGCGCCGGCGGCATCCTGGGCGGCCGGCGGCTGCGGCTTTTCATTGAGGACAGCGAGACCAACCCGACCGTGGGCGTCACCGCCACCAAGAAGCTGCTGGAGGTCAACCAGGTTGAGGCGGTGGGCGGCTTCTGGGGCAGCCCGATCGCGCTGGCCGCCCGGCCGCTGATCTTGG
>CAIMOR010000041.1 GCA_903843125.1 uncultured Rhodospirillales bacterium | reverse complement strand
CCGCCGCCGCCGGCGTGCTGCGGGACCTCGGCCCCGCCGACATCCTGGCCAACAATGCGGGCATCCTCCGCGCCGGCCCGCTGGCGGAGCTGAGCCTGGACCTCTGGAACCAGCTGCTGGCGGTCAACCTCACCGGCTACCTGCTCTGCGCCCAGGCCTTCCGGCCGCAGATGCTGTCCCAGGGCGGCGGCGCCATCATCCACACCGCCTCCATCGCCGCCACCAACCCGCAGCCGCGCTCCGGCGCCTACAGCCCGTCCAAGGCCGCGGTCGCCATGCTGTCCCGCCAGTTGGCGCTGGAATGGGGGCCCGACGGCATCCGCAGCAACATCGTCAGCCCCGGCTTCATCCGCACGCCACTATCAGAGGCCTTCTACCAGGCCCCCGGCGTGAAGGAGCGGCGCGAGGCCATGGTGCCGGCGCGGCGCATCGGCACCGGGCAGGACATCGCCGATGCCGTGCTGTTCCTGGCCAGCCCGCGCGCCAGCTACGTCACCGGCGCCGAGATCCTGGTCGATGGCGGCGTCGACCAGGCCATGATGGAACTGGCCCCCCGCCCCGGCTTCTGAACCTCGGCGCGCTATCCCACAAAAATGACATTTCAGCACAATTTTAACGCTAGTCTAAAAAACGAAGCGGCATTAGGGTTTCGTCAACCAATCGGACGAAGCCCATGACCATCGATGCCTCGACCGCCGAGCTGCTGCCTTTCCCCTCCCGCCCGGAGGACCGCCTCCGCCGCGCGCTGCGCAAGCTGGAAGCCGCGCTGACCGAGCAGGGCGTCGCGATCGCCGGCTTCCGTGCGGACCTTTCGGCGCTGTCCACCGCCGTGGTCGGGCTGGACCATTCCATGCAGGACTACCGCGGCAAGCTGGGCGAGGCCGCCGGCGCCGCCTCCCGCGCCAAGGAGGAGGCCCGCCGCCTGGAAGCCCGCGCCGAAGCGATGCTGGCGCGGAAATAGCCCGGCGAATAATCCAGGGCATGGGATGACCCCACCGTCATCCTCTGTCACTCTCGGCTGGCAGGCTTCGTGCATCGCGCGCGGCTTCAGCCAGGGGATGTTGATGAACCGCTTCGCCGCCACGGCCTTTGCCGCCCTTCTCGCCTTTGCCCTGCCGGCCGCCGCCCAGGAAAGCCGCACGCTGCGCATCGGCAGCGTGCTGGACCCCAACTCCCCGGTCATGACCGGTGCCGCCGCCATGGCCCGCGCGGTGGAGCAGGCAACCGGCGGCCACCTCAAGATAGCCCTGTTCCCCGCCAGCCAGCTCGGCCAGCAGCGGGAGATGTGGCAGAACGTCCAGGCCGGGCTGCTGGACGGCATCATCGACGCTTCCGCCAGCATGGTGAACTTCGTGCCGCAATTCGCGGTGCTGGACCTGCCCTTCCTGGTGCCGGACCGCGATAGCGCCTTCCGCCTGCTGGACGGCCCGGTGGTGCAGCAGGAACTGGTCGCCCGCGCCGCCGAAAAGCAGTTCCGCGTGGTGCGCTTCTGGGAAGCCACCTTCCGCAACATCTACACCCGCCGCCCGGTCAACAGCATCGCCGACCTGCGCGGCCTGAAGATCCGCGTCATCCCCAACCCCAGCTTCATCGCGCTGTTCCGCGAGCTGGGCGCGGCGCCCACGCCGATGGCCTTCGGCGAGATCTATACGAGTATCCAGCAGGGCGTCATCGACGGTGCGGAAAACGACAGCATCACCTACCTGGGGTCGCGCCACATCGAGGTTGCCCGCAACATCGCGCTGACCAGCCACATGATGCTGATCAACACCTTCGTCATGAGCGAACGCCAGTGGCAGCGCCTGCCCGCCGAGCAGCAGGCGGCGCTCGTCAGCGCATCGCTCATCGGCCGCCAGGCCACGGTGGACGACCGCGACAAGAAGGAAGGCACCATCCTGGCCGACATCGCCGCCGCCGGCGCCACCATCACACGGCCGGACCTGGCACCGTTCCGCGCCGCCGGCCAGCGCACCCACGCCCAGTTCGAGGAGCGCCTCGGCCACGACCTGGTGCAGCGGATCACCGACGCGGCGCGCTGATGCGCGTCGCTCCCGGCCCGATTGCGCTGATGCGCGTCGCTCTCGGCCGCGTCGATGCCGGCATCGCCTGGCTTGAGGCGCTCGTCCTCGGCCTGCTGGTGCTGGCGATGACCGGGGTCACGCTCGCCCAGGTGTTCTGGCGCTATGCGCTGAACGCGCCGCTGATCTGGTCCGAGGAAGCCGCGCGCTACCTCTTCGTCTGGGTCTGCCTGGTCGGCGCCGCGCTGGCCATGCGCCAGGGCGGCCACTACGCGCTGGAAGCCCTGGCCAACCGCCTGCCCGCCCCGCTCCGCACCCTGGCCCACGCGCTCGCGGTGCTGGTCTCGGCCGGCTTCCTCGTCATCCTGCTGCGCGCCGGCATCGCCGAGACGCAGCAGGCCGCCCTGCAGGACAGCTCCACCCTGCCGATGACCATGGACCTGGCCTACCTGGCCATTCCCGTCGGCGCTGGCCTGATGCTGTTCCACCTGCTGGCCAGCCTGTTCCGCCCGGACGAAGCGGCATGATAGCCCCGCTCCTCGCCTTCGCCGCCTTCGTGGCGCTGGCCGTGCCCATCGGCTTCGCGTTGGGCGGCGGCGCCGCCATCGGGCTGTGGCTGATGGAGGGCGTGCCGCTCGACATCGTCGCCAGCCGCACCTTCGGCGCGATGGACAGTTTTACGTTTCTCGCCATCCCCTTCTTCATCCTGGCCGGCGAACTGATGGAGACCGGCGGCATCTCCCGCCGCCTGATCGTCTTCGCCTCCGCCATGGTCGGCCACGTCAAGGGCGGCCTGGGCAACGTGGTGGTGCTGGCGATGATGCTGTTCTCCGGCATCTCCGGCAGCACCAACGCGGATGCCGCGGCGGTCGGCAGCGTGATGATCCCCAGCATGAAGGAGCGCGGCTACACCGGCGCCCGGGCCGGCGCCATCGTCGCGGCGGCGGCCGGCATGGGCATCCTGGTGCCGCCCTGCCTGACCATGGTGGTCTATGGCAGCGTCACCAATACCTCGGTCGCCGCGCTGTTCGCCGCCGGCTTCCTGCCCGCCTTCGCCATGGCCGGCGCGCTGCTGCTGCAACTGCGCCTGCAGGACGGCGACGGCACCGGGCGCGAACCCCGAATCTCCTGGCGCGGCCGCGGCCGGGCGCTGCTGGACGCCAGCTGGGCGCTGCTGCTGCCGGCCATCATCTTCGGCGGCATCCTCGGCGGCATCTTCACCCCCACCGAGGCCGCCGTGGTCGCCGCCGCCTACGCCATGCTGGCCGGCGGGCTGCTGTACCGGGAGATCACGCTGGCCTTCTTCTGGCGCGCCCTGGTCCGCACCGGCGTTACCACCGGCGCCGTCATGCTGATGGTCGCCGGCGCCAACATCCTGGCCTGGCTGATGACGGTGGAGCAGGTGCCGCAATCCCTCGCCCAGCTCATCGCCACGGTCGGCGGCGGCAAGACCGGCTTCATGCTGTTCAGCATCCTGGTCTTCCTGCTGATCTTCGCGCTGCTGGACGGCATCCCCGGCATGCTGATGCTGGTGCCGGTCTTCGTGCCCATCGCCCGCGCGCTCGGCATCGACCTGCTGCACTACGGCATCGTCATGACCTCGGTGATGGGCATCGCGCTGTTCACCCCGCCCATCGGCGTCGGCCTCTACATCGTGCTCGGCCTGTCCGGCGCCTCGCTGGGGGAGATGTCGCGCCACCTGCTGCCCTACCTGGCCACCATGCTGCTGGTGACGCTGCTGATCGCCTTCATCCCGGCGCTGGTCTTCCTGCTGCCGGATGTGCTGGGGCTGCACGGCCAATGACCCATATCGGCCAATCCCTGCCCCGCGCCGCCACCACCCGCCTGGTGGCCGGGCGCGGCAGCTACCTGGACGACGTCGCCGCCCGCGGCGAAGTCCACGCCGCCTTCCTGCGCAGCCCCTACCCGCATGCCGGCTTCCGCATCACCGGCACGGCGGCGGCGCGTGCCCTGCCCGGCGTGGTCGCAGTGCTGACCGAGGCCGACCTGGCCCCGGTTTGCCAGCCCTGGCAGACCAGAACCGGCAGCGCGCCGGGCATGGTCTCCCCGCCGCAGCGCGCGCTGGCCAAGGACGAAGCCTGCTACCAGGGCGAGCCCATCGCCATGGTGCTCGCCCTCTCCCGCGCCGTGGCCGAGGACGCCGCCGAGCTGATCGAGGTGGACTGGCAGGAACTGCCCTCGGTCACCTCGCTGGCCGACGCCCTGGCCCCCGGCGCCCCGCCCGCGCACCAGGGCCTCGCCACCAACCTGGCCTGGTCCACCGAACTGAAGGGCGGCGACATCGAAGCCGCCTTCGCCGCCGCCGCCCTGGTGGTGGAGACGGAGCTGACCTTCACCCGCAGCACCGGCGTCACGCTGGAACCGCGCGGCGTGCTGGCGCAGTACAACCCGGCCTCCCAGGCGCTGGAGGTCCGCATCAGCCACCAGATGCCGCACCAGTTGCAGGGCCACCTGGCGGACCTGCTCGGCCTCTCGCTCGCCCGCGTGCGCGTGGTGTGCCCGGATGTCGGCGGCGGCTTCGGCATCAAGATGCACGTCTACCCCGACGAGATCGCCACCTGCGCCGCCGCCCGCCTGCTCGGCCGCCCCGTGCGCTTCGTCGCCGACCGCGCGGAGGCCCTGCTGGCCGACATCCACGCCCGCGAGCACATCGTCCACGCCCGCATGGCGGTGGACGCCGAAGGCCGCATCCTGGGCTTCGACGTGCAGGACCTCCAGGGCCTCGGCGCCTATTCGATCTTCCCGCGCTCCTCCACCACCGAGGCGATCAGCGCGCTCCGCAGCCTCGGCGCGCCCTACCGCTTCCAGGCCTATCGCGGCCGCCTGCGCAGCGCGTTGCAGAACAAGGTGCCCACCGGCCAATACCGCAGCGTCGGCCACCCCGTCGGCATCGCGGTGGCCGAACGCCTGGTGGACCTGGCCGCCGCCGGCCGCGGGGAGGACCCTCTGGCGTTCCGCCGCCGCAACCTGGTGGCCGAGGCGGACATGCCCTGGGTGAACCCGCTCGGCGCGCGCATGGCGGAACTCTCCCACCAGCAATGCCTGGCCAGGCTGGAAGCCCTGCTGGACCTGCCCACGCTGCGCGCCGAGATCGCCGCCCTTCGAGCCGCCGGCCGCTGCATCGGCCTCGGCTTCGCCAGCATCGTGGAGTTCACCGCCACGGGGCCGGAAGGCTACGGCCGCGCCGGCGTGCCGGTGGCGGCCGTGGATACCGTCGTCCTCTCGCTGGAACCCTCCGGCGAGGTCACCGCCCGCGCCAGCATCAGCGAGATCGGCCAGGGCACCACCCAGGCGCTGGCCCAGGTCATCGCCGCCGCCTTCGGCACCGCGCCCGAGCAGGTGGTGCTGACCAGCGGCGACACCGCCACCACCCCGCATG
>CAIMOR010000040.1 GCA_903843125.1 uncultured Rhodospirillales bacterium | reverse complement strand
CCCGGTGCTGCGCCGGGTGCTGCTGCTGGCCGACGCCGCCAGCGCCACCGCCCTGCGCCCCGCCCTGGCCGGCGCCCTCGCCGCCCGTGGCGCCAGCGTCACCACCGCGGACCTGCTCGCCGCCGCCGACCTGCCGCCGCGCAGCCTGCAGGGCAGCCTGCTGGTGCTGCTGACCACCGGCGCCGAGCCCGCCACCGCCATGGCCGCCGTCAGCCGCCTCGCCGCCGCGGCCGAGGGCATCGCCGCCGGCTGCCGCCTGGTCACCCTGGGGGGCGCCCAGCCGGAGGCGAACCGCCAGGACCCCGGCGCCGCCGCGCTGTTCGCGCTCGGCCGCGTCCTGGCCAACGAACACCCCGGCCTCCGCCTCCGCCGCATCGATGCCGACGCCGGCCTGCCGCCCGACCAGGCCGCCCGGCGCCTGGCCGCCGAGCTGCTGGCCGATGGCGATGCCGAGGCCGAGGTCACGCTGACCGCCACCGCCCGCCTGGTCCCGCGCCTCCGCCCCGGCCTGCCGCCCGCCCGCCTGCCCGCCGGCCCGCTCAAGCTGGTCATCGGCCAGCCCGGCCAGCTCGGCACGCTGCGCTGGGCGCCGCAGACCCTGCCCACCCCCGGCCCCGGGGAGGTTGCGCTGCGCATCGAGGCCGCCGGCCTGAACTTCCGCGACCTGATGTGGGCCCAGGGCCTGCTGCCCGAGGAAACCCTGCTCGGCGGCTTTGCCGGCCCCGGCCTCGGCATGGAATGCGCCGGCGTGGTCGAGGCGGTCGGCCCCGGCGTCCGCTTCCGCCCCGGGGAGCGCGTCTTCGGCGTCGCCCCGCAGGCGCTCGCCACCCATGCCGTGACGCGGGCCGAGGCCCTGGCGCTGCTGCCCCCGGGGCTGGACGCCGCCGCCGCCGCCACCATCCCGGTCGCCTTCCTCACCGCCGTCTATGCGCTGGAGGAACTGGCCCGGCTGGAACCCGGCGAGCGCGTGCTGATCCATGGCGGCGCCGGCGCCGTCGGCCTGGCCGCGCTGCAGGTGGCGCTGGCCCGTGGCGCCCGCGTGGCCGCCACCGCCGGCACCCCCGCCAAGCGCGCCTTCCTGCGCGCCGCCGGCGCCGAACTGGCGCTGGATTCACGCGACCCCGGCTTCGCCGACGCGCTCCGCGCCGAATGGGGCGGCGCCGAGACCGGCTGCGTCGACGTGCTGCTGAACTCCCTGGCCGGGGAGGCGATGGAGCGCTCGCTCGGCCTGCTCCGCCCGTTCGGCCGCTTCCTCGAACTCGGCAAGCGCGACTTCGCCGAGGATCGCCGCGTGGCACTCCGCCCGCTGCGCCACAACGCCACCTTCTTCGCGGTGGACGTGGACGAGCTGCCCCGCGCCCGGCCGCAGCTTGCCGCCCGGCTGCTCGCCGGCATCCGCGACCGCATCGAGGCCGGCACCTTCCGCCCGCTGCCCTACGCCGACCACGCCGCGGCCAATGTCGAAGCCGCCTTCCGCACCCTCCAGGCCAGCGCCCAGATCGGCAAGCTGGTGCTGCGCCCGCCGGTTGCCCGCACCGACGCCACCGCCCGCCCGGCGCTGGCCCAGGCCGCCCGCGGCACCGTGCTGGTGCTGGGCGGCACCCAGGGCTTCGGCCTGGCCACCGCGCGCTGGCTGGCCACGCAGGGCGTCCGCCACCTGGCCCTGGTCTCCCGCCGCGGCGCCGCCACCCCCGGCGCGCCGGCCGCCGTGGCGGAACTCGCCGCGCTCGGCGCCTCCGCCACGCTGCACGCCTGCGACGCGACCGACGCCGCCGCGCTGGACGCCACGCTGGCCGGCATCCGCGCCACCATGCCGGCACTGCGCGGCGTGGTGCACGCCGCCGCGGTCTTCGCCGACGGCGCCGCCGCCCGGCTGGAACCCGCGCGCGTCGCCAGCGTGCTGGCCGCCAAGCTGACCGCCGCCGAGCACCTGGACCGCCTGACCGCGCGCGATCCCCTCGCGCTGTTCCTGCTCTACTCCTCGGCCACGGTCGCGGTCGGCAACCCCGGCCAGGCCGCCTATGTCGCCGCCAATGCCGCGCTGGAAGCCCTGGCCCGCCGCCGCCGCGCCGCGGGCCGCCCGGCGCTGGCCATCCAATGGGGTCCCATCGCCGATGCCGGCATCCTCGCCGGCAACGCCGCCACCGCCGAAGCCCTGCACCGCCGGCTCGGCGCCCGCCCCATGCTGGCCGCCACCGCCCTGGCCGCCCTGCCGGAGCTGCTGGCCAGCGGCGCCACCACGCTCGGCCTGGCGCGGCTGGACTGGACCGAGGCCCAGGCCATGCTGCCGCTGCTGGCCGAGCCGATGTTCAACAGCGTCCGCGGCCAGCTGGTGGAACCCGCCGCCGACCTGCGCGCCAGGCTGCTCGCCGCACCGGACGACGAAGCCCTGCCGCTGCTGCGGGAAACCCTGGCCGCCGAGCTCGCCCGCATCCTGCGCCTCGGCCCCGGCGCCGTGGCCGCGGACGCGCCGCTGGCCGGCCTCGGGCTGGACAGCCTGGGCGGCATGGAGCTGCGCGCCGCGCTGGACCAGCGCCTCGGCCTGGCCGCCAGCCTGGGCAGCCTGACCGAGACGCTGACCGTGGACGCCCTGGCGCAGCGCCTGCTGGCCGAGCTGCGCCGCCAGCGCCAGGACGGCGCGGTCGAGGCCCTGATGGCGCAGCATGAGCCGGAACCGGCCAGCGTGGCCGCCGAGTGATGACCGAGTCCTTCGGCCTCTCCGCCGTCGCCCGCGCCGCGCTGCTGCAGCGCCTGGCCAAGCGCCGCGGCGAGGAAACCCCCACCAACCCCGAGGCCCCGCCGCCGGAAAGCCCCGGCCGCGACCTGCGCACCCTGCCCGGCGCCCGCGACCTGGCGCTGATGCGCGAGGCCGGCGAGGCGCTCGGCATCGAGAACCCGTATTTCCGCCCGCACCAGGGCGTCTCCGGCGCCCATGCCCGCATCGGCAACCGAGATTTCCTGAACTTTGCCAGCTACAACTACCTCGGCCTGAACGGCGACCCGCGCGTCTCCGCCGCCGCCAAGGCCGCCATCGACCAGTTCGGCACCTCGGCCAGCGCGTCGCGCCTCGCCTCCGGCGAACGCCCGGACCACGCCCGGCTGGAAGCCGCCCTGGCCACGCTGCACCGGGCCGAGACGGCGCTGACCTTCGTCTCCGGCCACGCCACCAACGTCACCGTCATCGGCCACCTGCTGGGTCCGCGCGACCTGGTGCTGCACGACGCCCTGGCGCACAACTCCATCGTCGAGGGCGCCCGCCTGTCCGGCGCGCGGCGCATCGCCTTCCCGCACAACGACCTGGCCGCCGCCGAGCGCGAGCTGGCCGCCCAGCGCCGGCGCCACGGCCGCGCCCTGATCGTCATCGAGGGCCATTACTCGATGGACGGCGACCTGCCGGACCTGGCCCGCTTCACCGCCCTGGCCCGCCGCCACGACGCGCTGCTGATGGTGGACGAAGCCCACTCGCTCGGCGTGCTCGGCGCCACCGGCCGCGGCATCGCCGAACAGTGCGGCGTCGACCCGGCCGAGGTCGACATCTGGATGGGCACGCTCTCGAAGACCCTGTCCGGCTGCGGCGGCTACATCGCCGGGCGCCGGGCGCTGGTGGACGTGCTGCGCTACTCGGTGCCGGGCTTCGTCTATTCGGTCGGCCTGGCGCCGCCGCTGGCCGCCGCCAGCCTGGCCGCGCTGGACCTGATGCTGGCCGAACCCGAGCGCGTCACCCGGCTGCAGCACAACGCCACGCTGTTCCTCCGCCTGGCGCGCGAAGCCGGCTTCGATACCGGCACCTCGGCCGGCCTCGGCATCGTCCCGGTCATCCTCGGCAGCTCCATCCGGGCGGCACGGATGGCGGCGGCGCTGTTCGAGCAGGGCATCAACGTGCAGCCCATCCTGTTCCCGGTGGTGCCGGAACGCAGCGCCCGGCTGCGCTTCTTCCTCAGCAGCGAACACAGCACCGCCGAGCTGGCCCGCACCGTGGCCCTGATGGTCGCCGCCCGCGACGGCCAGCCCGGTTGAGCGCAGCGCCGGTCGAGCTGCGCCCGGTCGCGACCGCCGCCGAGGCCCGCGCCTTCCTCGCTCTGCCCGCCCTGCTGGGTGGCGAGGCCGCCGGCTGGGGCGTGCCGCTGCAGTTCGATGTCAGCCGCTTCTTCAACCCGGGCTTCAACGGCTACTTCGCCGACCACGCCGTCGCCCGCTGGGTCGCCTGGCGGGACGGCCGCCCGGTCGCGCGCATCGCCGCCGCGCATCGGCCCGGTGCGCCCGCCGGCAATTTCGGCTTCCTCGCCCTGCCGCCGGACCAGGCGGTGCTGCAGGCCCTGCTGGCCACCGCCGCCGACTGGCTCGGCGCCCAGGGCGCCAGCACCCTGCAGGGCCCGTTCAACCTCTCCATCAACCATGAGGCCGGCGCCCAGGTCGGCGGCTTCGACCGCACGCCGATGATCCGCCTGCCGCGCACCCCGCCCTGGCTGCCCGCCATGCTGGACGCCGCCGGCCTGGCCCCGGTGCAGGACCTGCTGGCCCACACCCTCACCCTGGCCACCGAGCCCCACACCGCCCGCTTCGCCGCGCTGCTGGCCCGCTGGCCCGGCCGCGACCAGCTCCGCCTGCGCCCGCTGGACCCGGCCCACCACCAGCGCGACATCGCGCTGTTCACCCAGCTGTTCAACGCCGCCTGGGCACAGAACTGGGGCGCCGAGCCGGTCGGCCCCGCCGAAGCCGCCACCATCGCCCGCGTCATGCGCCCGATGACCCGCGCCGGCGCCATCCTCTTCGCCGAATGGCAGGGCGAGACCATCGGCGTCGCCAGCGTCATCCCCAACCTGGACGAAGCCACCATCGGCCTGAACGGCCGCCTGCTGCCCTTCGGCTGGGCCCGCGTCGCCCACCTGATGCTGACCGGCCACAGCCGCACCGGCCGCCTGCCCGTCATCGGCATCGCCCCCGCCTGGCAGCGCCACCCCGCCGGCGCCATGGCGCTCGGCCTGCTGCTCAGCGCCTGCATCGCCGCCGCCCGCGCCCGCGGCTGGCACACCCTGGACATGAGCTGGATCCTCCCGCAGAACCTCGCCATGCGGCAGATCTGCCACCGCCTCGGCGCGCCCGAGACCGGCCGCTGGCGCCTCTGGCAAGCCCCGCTGCCCCGCCCGGCCTGAGCCCCCGCCGGCGTCCCGATTTGTCGCCGCCCGCCGCCCGCAGTTGACGCGCCCGCCCGCCCCTGGCATCGCCCCGCCACCGATGCCGGCCCCATCCTCCCCGCGCCGCTTCCTGTTCCTGCAGGGACCGACCTCCGCACTCTTCGCGGCGCTGGCCGCCAAATTGCGCGCCCTCGGCCACGCCACCCACCGCATCAACCTCTGCCTGGGCGACCGGCTGTTCTGGCCCACCCCCGGCGCCACGGACTTCACCGCCCGCCCGACCGAATGGCCCGGCTTCATCGCCGCCTTCCTGGCCGAACACCGCATCACGGACCTCATCCTGCTCGGCGAGCAGCGCCCCTACCACCAGGTTGCCATCGGCGCCGCCCGCGCGCTCGGCCTGCAGGTGGTGGTGATGGACTACGGCTACATCCGCCCGGACTGGCTGATCCTGGAACGCGACGGCCTGGGCGCCGGCAGCCGCTTCCCGCGCGACCCCGCCGCCATCCTCGCCCTCGCCGCCACCCTGCCCGCGGTGGACTTCGCCCCCCACTACGCCGACAGCTTTCCCCGCCAAGCCATCGGCGACGTGGTCTACAACCTGGCCGCCCTGCTGCCCTGGCCCTTCCCGCACTACCGCCGCTTCGGCCTGCACCACCCCATCCCGAACTACCTCGGCACCGGCTGGCAACTGCTGCGCCGCGCCGCCCGCACCCGGCGGGACGACGCGACGCTGGACCGCCTGGCCGGCCAGGAATGCCACCTCTACGCCATGCAGATGGACACGGATTTCTCCATCCGCGCCTATTCCCCCTTCGCCGACAACGACGGCGCGCTGGCCGCCGCCATCGCCAGCTTCGCCCGCGGCGCCAGGCCCGAGGCCCAGCTGCTGATAAAAGTCCACCCGCTGGACCCCGGCCTGAAGCATTGGCCGCGCCGCATCCGCGCCATGGCGCAGCGCGAGGGCGTGGCCGGCCGCGTCCACTTCCTGGCCGGCGCCTTGCACATGGACCGCGCGATCGGCGCCTGCCGCAGCGTGAGCACGGTGAACAGCACCCTGGCGATCCGCGCGCTGCAACTCGGCCGCCCCGTGCTGGCGCTGGGCGACGCGATCTACCGCTTGCCCGGCCTGGCCTTCCAGGGCAACCCCGACGCCTTCTGGCGCGACCCGCCCCCACCCGACGCCCCCCTGGTGGACGCTTTTATTAGATCCATCGCCGCCTGCCTGCAGGTGCGCGGCGTGGCGTTCAAGCGGCCGGGGCTAGACGCGGCGGTGCGCAACGCGGCGCGCCGGCTGGACGCGGGGGCGCTGAACGTGCCGATGGCGGAGGTTTTGGGGTAGTTAGGACTTCATTAAGAAATCAGTTTGAGCTGACATTGTTTCTTTTTTTGTTGCGTAATTTTACTCGTTCTGTACAATGCTCTAACGCGTTCCATAGGAGGACAAAATGCCTGGAACTAAAGTGACCGTTAAAGGAACTTTGGCATCAGGAGTCGAGTGCCCGCTACTTCGCACCGACTCCTCCGTTGAATACTCGCTTGTAGGACTACCAACGGGATTCGCTCCAGGTGATTACTTGCAAATAATAGGAACATTTGCAGAATTTTCGATCTGCATGGTGGGCAAAACGATAGCAGTCGAATCAGCAAATAAAATTCCGACGCCTACATCAGCGGCGAACTTAGCATCAACTGAAACTCTCGGTTTGCGAGTGGCTCGTGGAGTTTCAAACGATTCTTTTCAAGCTGCATTTCTCGACGCTATCGCGAATTTACCCAAAAAACCCTCAAGCGGTGAAGACGAACTTACTAATGTAGTTGTTACGGCACAAGGCGCTACGATTGGTGGTATCGTCCCTTTATGGCAATATTGGGTCGAAATTCAGGCTTAGATCGTCGCGTTTGTTATGCCGATTTTGGTATAAGGGAATTATTTTGTTAGCCTTAGGTGACCGTATGGGCACCCAAGGCGCTGACATCGAAGTTGTTCTCGATGAGATCGATTAAGAGAAAACCATTCGCAATTAGCAAAACTTTCCTATATCCTCCCCGCCCCCTCCCCCGGCCGGGACCGCCCCCTCCATGTCATCCTACCCCCACCACTACCCCCCACACCTCACCACCGCCCTCCCCTGGCGCCCCCTGGCCGATGACGAACTCCAGGCCCTCGCCCCCTACTTCATCCACTATGGCGCCGGCCGCCCCATCTTCGATATCCGCGCCCGGCTGGATGCCATCTTCTGGGCCGTCACCCATAACGGCCCCTGGCGGGACCTGCCCGCCCATCTCGGCCCCGCCGATACCGCCAGCCGCCAGTTCCGCCGCTGGGCGCACAAGGGCATCTG
>CAIMOR010000039.1 GCA_903843125.1 uncultured Rhodospirillales bacterium | reverse complement strand
GCGGGCGGCACAGCCTTGCGGATGCGGAATATGCCGGTCTTTGGGTGCTTGGTCGGGCGGGTCATCTGCAAGGCCACCTTGTGGTACTTCCTTGTAGTATGGAAGCCCTGCAAGTGCTTGATCTACCTGCAAACCCAACGCAATCAATGCGTTGCGGTGGTGCTGCCAGAGAGGATTGAACTCTCGACCTCTCCCTTACCAAGGGAGTGCTCTACCACTGAGCTACGGCAGCGAACCGGGTGCGCAGGCGGCGGCTTCTAGCCGCTGGGCGGCCTCTCCGCAACCCTTCCCGCGCATCCCCTTGCCGATTGTCCGCGCCAACCCATCCGCAACGCTTTGGTGGCACGGTCAAGCTCTCGCCCGGGAATCGCCGACAGAACCGCCCCGCCGCCAGCCTGGCGCCGTCGTGGCACCGGGGCAGGGCCTCAGCTTGGCGCCGTCGCCGTGGAACCGCTGACCAACCGGCACTGGCGCCCGCCAGCCAGAAGGTCGCGGCCACGCCCCGCCTGGTCTCTGTCAGCCGCAGCACCCGCCGGTCGCGCCTCACGCCGGCGAGCGGCGACCTCGCCGTTCTCGCCAACTGCTCGCTCGCCGAAATGCCCAGCGCCGTCATCATCACCACCGCATTCCTGCGCAAGGCGCAACCGACCCACGCCGCGATCGATATGCCAGCGCTGCCGGCGGCCTTGATCGAACATAGCACCAGCCGCACCAACGATACCGGCGTGCGTCCCACGTCGCGCAAGTGGGGGCGCTGGCGCAGCAGATTCGGCCCGGCTCCAAGCAGCGTTGTTGCGCCGCGCCACCGCCGGCGGCAGCCGAGCGCCACCAGGCCTGATTCCGCCTCGACAGCGGGGCCGCACCGGCTAGGCTGGCCGTCATGACCATACCCGCCTGGCCCAGCCGCTTCGGCATTACCCTCGAAGGCCGCGAGACCCTGGCGGAAATCCCCGCCCTGGCCCGCGCCGCGGAGGCCGCCGGCGCCGGCACCTTCTGGGTCGCCAGCCACCTCTACCTGCGCGACCCCATCACCATCGCGCTCGTCGCGCTGCAGGCCACACGGCACATGCGCGTGGCCCTGATGGCGATGAGCCCCTACGCCATGCACCCGGTCCAGCTGGCCATGGCGGCTGCCGCGCTGGCGGAACTCCACCCCGGCCGCGTGGTCCTCTGCCTCGGCGCCGGCGCGCCGGCGGACCGCGAGGCTGCCGGCCTGGCCGCACCCCACCCCGCCACAGCGCTGCGCGAGGCGATCCTGCTCTGCCGCGGCCTCTTCGCCGGGGAGGCGGTGAAGCTCGAAGGCCAGGTGTTCAGCGCCCCCGGCTTGCGTGGCCTGGTCGGCGGCGCGGTCGACATCCCCATCGTGCTGGCGGCCTCGCGCCCGGCCATGCTGCGCGTCGCCGGTCGCCATGCCGATGGCGTGCTGCTCTCCGGCGGTTCCTCGGGCGCCTATATCCGGCAGTGCCTGGATGTGGTGGGGGAGGCGGCGCAGGGCCGCCCCGTCGCCCGCATCAGCCTGGTGTATGCGGCGCCGGTGCCGCCGGGCGCCGATCGCACGGCGTTGCTGGCCCCGGTGCGTCGCCGCCTCGCCTTCGTGCTGCGCGGCGCCCACCACGCGCCCAACCTGGCCGCGGCCGGCACGGTGCTGGACCAGGCAAGGCTCTGGGCGCTGACCCAGGCTGGCGACTGGGATGCCGCAATGGCGCTGATCACGCCGGAGGTCATCGCCAACCATGCGGTGGCCGGCGAGCCGGCCGAACTCGCCGCCGCCTGCCTCGGCCTGCACGAAGCGGGCCTGGACGAGATTGCGCTGGCCACGTTGCAGACGCCGGCTGCCCTGACCGCCGCCCTCACCGGAGCCCGCGCATGAAGTTCAGCGTCTGCCTGCCCACGGGGTTCGAGGGCGTGATGCACCCGATCCCCTTCGTCGAGGCCACCGACTTCGTGCCGCTGGCCCAGTTGTGCGAGCGCCTGGGCTATGACGGCGTCTGGGGCAACGACCACATCACCACGCAGCACTACGTGGAGCAGAAATTCCCCGGCAAGGTGCCGCGCTTCTACGAGTTGATGACGGTGCTGTCCTTCTGCGCCGCCGCCACCACCAGGCTGCGCGTCGGCACCGCGCTGGCCGTGCCGGCCATGCGCGACCCGCTCTGGCTGGCCAAGACCGCGGCAACGCTCGACGCCATGTCCGGCGGCCGCTTCGACCTCGGCGTCGGCATCGGCGCCTATCGGGAGGAGTTCGCCGCCTGGGCACCGCGCCTGGCGAAAACGGCGCATCGCGGCGAGATGCTGGACGAGGCGCTGGCCATGATGCACGCGCTGTTTACCCAGGACCGCGTGACCTTCGACGGCAAGTACTATGCCTGCCGCGACGTTGCCATGGCGCCCAAGCCCACGCAGAAGCCCTACTCGCTATACCCCGGCGGCCACAACCTGGCGGCGGTGCAGCGCGCGGCGAAGTGGGGCACCGGCTGGCTGCCCGGCTGGCGCCCGTGGGAGGAGTTGGCCGAGCGCATCCAGCTGCTCCGCCGCCTGACCGCCGAGCAGGGCCGTGACCCCATGGCGGTGGAAGTGGCGGTGCAGCTTTCCGTCACCGTCGGCCGCACCATGGAGGAAGCCGAGGCGCGCTACATGGCCTCCGACCTGGTCGCGCATCGCGTATCGCTTTCCTATACGGGGCGCGATCTGTCCAAGCAGGTCGTCGCCAACCTGGTCGGCTCGCCGGACGTGCTGCGCGAGAAAATCGCCGGCCTGGCCGCGATGGGCGTGCAGCACTGCTGCGCGCTGATGTTCCCGGCGGATACGCTTGGAGAGTTCCGCGAACAGGTGGAATGGTTCGCCGAGGTATGCGGCCCGAGGGGCTGATTCACGCTTTTCGGCGCGGGCGCCTCAAGCGATCAGGCGCCATCATTCGAGCGGCTGATTCACGCTTTTCGGCGCAGGCGCCTCAAGCGATCAGGCGCTAGGTCGCCGTGATCCGCGCGTCCCGAATCACCGGCCCCCAGCGTTCGCGGTCCGCCTCGATCACCGCCGCCATCGCCGCCGGCGTCGACGACGAATAGTCCGCCCCGAACGGCGCCAGCCTGGCCCGCACCGCCGGGTCGCGCAGCGCCAGCCCGATGTCATCGGAGATGCGCTGCACCAGCGCTGCCGGCGTGGTGCCCTGCACCGCCATGCCGTTCCAGCTCTGCGCCTCGAAGCCCGGGATCGTCTCCGCCACGATGGGTACATCCGGCAGCGCCGGGTTGCGCTTCGGCCCGGTCAGCGCCAGCGCCCGCAGCACGCCACCCCGCACCTGCGCGATCGAGGCTGGCAGTTGGTCGAACATGCAATCCACGTTGCCGGCGATGATGTCGTTCACCGCCGGCGCACTGCCGCGATACGGCGCGTGGATCAGCTCGATCCCCGCCTTCAGCCGGAACAGCTCGCCGATCAGGTGCAGGCTGGTGCCATTGCCGGAGGACGCGAAGGTCAGCGGCCTGGGTTGTGCATGGGCATAGGCGATGAACCCGGCGACGTCCCGCACCGGCAGCTTCGGGTTCACCGTCATCACGTGGTCCGTGGTGAACACCAGTGACGCCGGCGCCAGGTCGCGGCGCGGGTCGAAGCTCAGCCCCGGCATCAGGAAGGGCGCAATCGCCAGCGTGCCGGCCGAGCCTATCAGCCAAGTATGGCCATCCGGCGCGCTCCGCGCCACCAGTTCGGCCGCCACGGTGCCCGACGCCCCCGGCCGATTCTCCACCACCACCGGCTTGCCGTAGTGGACCGACAGGAATTCCCCGATCACCCGCGCCGAGCCATCGGTCGCACCGCCGGGGGTGAAGGGCACCACCAGCCGCACCGGCTTTTCGGGAAAGGCCTGCGCCCAAGCGGAGGGGCCCAGCAGCAACGCGGGCGCAGCGAGCAGTGTGCGGCGGGAAAACGACGATGCTGGCAAGCGACAACCTCCGGGGGCCGCAAGGCCCCTTGGCGAACGTGACGGTTTGGACCAGCGTTTGGCCGAGCATGACGGGTCGTTGAGGCCCGACGCAAGCACGGAGCGAGGCAATGGGCGAAACGACGGCGGATGCGTTGGTGGGTGGCACGGCCGAGGACCGCGAGGCCCTGCTGGCGCTGCACCACGACTACCTGGTGGCCAACACCAGCTTCGACTGGGAAGCGCTGCAACCGATCTGGAGCGCGGCGCCGGAAGCGACGTTCTTCAACCTGAACGGCCACACCTACAATGGCCGCGACCATTGGACGCGGCTGTGGAAGTTCTACGGCCCCAACGTCGCTTCCACCTACTGGACGCCCTACGACCTCGGCGGCGTGATCGGCGAGGACATGGCGACGATCTGGTGCCACCGCAAAACCCGGCGCAAGTGGCGCGGCACCCAGCCGCCGCCGCGCGACTTCCACTACACCGACGAGGAGTTCATGAGCCGCTCCACCATGGTGTTCCGCCGCGAAGCCGGCACCTGGCGCGTGGTCCATGTGCATTTCTCGGAAGGCACCAACTCGCCTCGGCCCGGCGGCGTCTGAGCGCAAGCGCCGCGTGGGCTGGTCCCGCGTGGCGGCCTGGCGGCCGCTACGGCTCGCCGCCCATCAGCGCCAACCCCTCGGCTACCGAGACGAACTCGCCACCCGCAACCCCCCGCTCGGCGCCGAAGCGGTCCTCGACCAAGGCCCGCACCGCCGGCACCAGGGAGGTGCCGCCGGTGAGGAACACCCGGTCCACCGCGCTGGCGGGCAGCACGGCGTTGACCAGCGCTGCATCCACCGCCTGCGCAATGCCGGCCAGCTCGGGTGCGATCCAGCGGTCGAAGTCGCCGCGCCTGATCTCCGCGGTGATGCTGAAATCCGCGTGCCGGAAGTCCAGCGTCGCGGTCGTGGCCTGCGACAGCGCGACCTTGGCGCCGGAGATCGCGCGGTACAGCGCATACCCCGCCTCGTCCTGAATCAGCTGCAGCAGGCGGTGCAGCCGTTCCGGCTCCTCGGCGGTGCGCGCAACCTCGCCGATATCGCGCAGCGTCCGCGGCGCCCGCATCAGCGAAAGCAGGTGCCAGCGGGCGAAGCTGGCGTACCAGCTGGGCGGAATCGGCAACGGCTTGCCCATCACCTTGTAGCTGCCGCCCTTGCCCAGTTGGGGCGAGACTACGTTGTCGATGATCCGGTAGTCGAAGGCATCGCCGGCAATGCCAACGCCCGCATGGCCCAGCGCCGTGACCTGCCGTGGCGGCCCCGGCTCGAACCGCAACAGGGAAAAATCGCTGGTGCCACCGCCGAAATCCGCCACCAGCACGGTGGCCGGCGCGCCCAGCGTGGCGGCGAAACGGTGGCCTGCCGCGGCCGGCTCCAGTTCCACCTGCACCTCCGGCAGCCCGGCCGCGGCAAAGGCGCCGACCAGGCGCTGCTGCGCCAGCGCATGGTCAGCCACCTCGCCGACGAAGCGCACCGGGCGGCCCACCACCACCTTCGCCCCGGCCAGTTCGGCGCCGAAGGGCTGCAACAGCTCCCGCAGGAACAGCGCGATCAGTTGCTCCAGGCCCCAGGCGCGGCCGGCGATCCGCGTCTCACGGAAGCTGCGCTGCGCCAGATAGCTCTTCATGGACATGATCAGCCGGCTGTCCAGCGGGTCGTCCAGGTAGGCCTCGATCGCCGCCGGCCCGGCGGCATGCCGCGCCTGGCCCTGCGGGCCGTTCCAGAAGCACAGCACCGAACGGAACACCTCCTCGGTGGCCTGGTGCAGCGTCTGTACGCTGCCGTCCCGGCGCAGCGCCGCGACCACGCTGTTGGTGGTGCCGAAGTCGATACCGATGACGGGCTGCATGGGCTGCGGTTGCCGGGAACAGTGAGGCGGCGTTGAACCCGGCGCCGCCCGGCTTGGCAAGGGCCGGCCTCGGCCGGTGGGCAACGCGGTCAGCGCGTGGCCTGTTCCAGGTAGCCCAGCAGCGCGGCCAGGTCGTCCGGGTCCTGCAGGCGCTGCACCGGCATCCGCGTCCCCGGCAGCATCACGTCGGGGCCTTCGGTGAACAACTGCGCCACGGTGGCGGGGCTCCAGGTCACGTCACCCCGCGCCAGCCGCGGCGAATAGCCGTAGCCGGGCAGGCTGCCCATGCGGCGCCCGAACAGGTGGTGCAGGCTTGGCCCCGCCAACGGCGGCGCCTCGGCCGAGACGGCGTGGCAGGCGGCGCAGGCGCGGAAGGCGGCGGCAGCCGGCGCATCGGCGGCACGGGGTTCGGGCGCCAGCGGGCCCAGCGCGGCGCCGCTCGCCACCTGCCAGCGGCGAATGCGACGGTCCTGGCCAGCGGTCCACAGCGTTGCCGCATCCGCCGCGAAGGCCAGCGACCAGACCGGCACCGCCGGGCCATCAAGCCGATGCAGCAGGCGTCCCTCCGGCAGGGACCAGAGGCTGACGGCGCCGCCGGCGGTGGCGGCGGCGAGCAGCCCGGGCGCCGTGGCCAACGCCACCACCGGCCGATCGCCCGCCACCAGGGTCAGCGCGCCAAGCAGGATCCGGCCGTCCGTCCCACCATCGGCGAAGCCACCATCGGGCAGCGCGGCGAGAGCGGTGCGCGGCAGGCCGCGCTGCGCCACGGTCACCGGCCCATCGGCCTCCCAGGCGCGGACCAGGCCGTCCTGCCCCGCCGAAAGCAGCACGCCATCGCTGCGCCAGGCCAGGGCCGTGACCGGGCCATCCTGGCTGCCGAGCAGCCGGCCGCTGCCGTCCACCGCGAAGCGGCGCACCGAGCCGTCCCAGCTGCCGGCGGCCAGGCTGCCATCCGGCGCCGCCGCCAATGCCGCGACAGATGCGCCTGCGGCCTGCAGGACCTGCCTCGGCCCATCGGCACCGCCGGCGGGCCAGAGCGCGATGCGGCCATCCTCGCCGGCACTGGCCAGGCTGCCATCCGGCAGCGCCGCCAAGGCGTTCACCGCGCCGCCGTGCCAGCGGGCCACGTGCAGCGCCCGGCCAGCGCCGGGGTCCCACCAGATGATGGCGGCGTCGAAGCCGGCGCTGGCCAGGGTGCCCCCGGGCAGCAGCGCCAGCGCGCGCACAGGGCCGCCGTGCCCCATCAGGTCCTGGGCCCGGGCCGGCAACGCCAGCAGCAGCAAAAGCAGCAGCATCCACATCGCCGCAGCATGCCATGGCCTTGCCTCGCGCGGGTATGGCTTGCGCCCGACGCGATGGCCCCGCAACACTGCCGCCATGCCCGAGACCCCAGACGCGCAGGCCCAGGCAGAGGCCCGCGCGGCCATCGCCGCCGCCGGAACCCTGCCGGACCACGAGATCGACCTGGCCGCGGTGGCCCTGCAATTCGCCCGGATCGACCGGCCGGATGCCGATTGGCGTGGCGCCGCGCAGGCGCTCTCGGAATTGGCGCGCCAGGCGGTGCAGGCGGCCCTGGCCAGCCCGAAGGCCGAGGCCGGCGATCTGGTGCAGCGCGCCAACGCCCTGGCCACGGTGATCCACGAGGCGGCCGGCTATGATGGCGACAGCGAGACCTATGACGACCTGGCCAATGCCAACCTGATCGATGTGATCAGGCGCAAGCGCGGCCTGCCGGTGGCGCTTGGCATCGTGTGGCTGCACGCCGCCGAGGCGGCCGGCTGGGGTGCCCATGGCGTCGACTTCCCCGGGCATTTCCTGGTGGCGCTGGAGGGCGGCCGCGGCCAGGCGGTGGTGGACGTGTTCCACGGCGGCGCCCCGCTCGGCGCGCCGGAGCTGCGCCACCTGCTCAAGCGAATGGAAGGCGAGAAGGCCGAGTTGCGCCCGGGCCTGCTGGTGGCGATGACCAAGCGCGGGGTACTGCTGCGGCTGCAGAACAACATCAAGCTGCGGCGGCTGCGCGCTGGCGACATGCCCGGCGCCCTGGCCTGCACCGAGGACATGCTGCGCCTGGCGCCGACGCATGCGCCGATGTGGCGGGAGGCCGGGTTGATGAATCAGCGGCTGGACCGGATCGGCGCCGCCCTGCAATGCCTGGACCGCTGCCTGGAGCTGGAGCCCGAGGGCGAGATGGCCAGCCGCGTCCGGCAGGTGGTGGACGATCTGCGCCAGCGCCTGAACTGAACCACCGCTGCCCGGTGCCGACTACGTGACACCGCCGCCCGCCCGGCAACCCAGGGTGCCGTCCGGCGTAGTATTCGCCGGAGGCGTGGCATGCGCGGGCATTCCTGGGTGGCGTTGGCGTTCGGCGGGTTGCTGCTGGCTGGCCCGGCCGTGGCCGAGGACGCCGGCGATATCCGCCCATTGCCCACGGCGCGTCGCCACCATCGGCCCGCACCGGCCCACCTTGCCCCGCCGCAAGCGCAGGAATCGCAGGTGCATCCCGCGCCGTCGATCGACCGGCCCGCGCTGCAGCCGGTCGGCCCTGGCGAGCAACCGGCGCCGGTTCCCTTTGCCAACGCGCTACCCCCGCTGGTGGACCGCCAACCCCGCCCCAGCATTGCCTTCGGCGTGCCGACGCCGCCGCTGTTCGGCCAGGGCGAGAGCTTCGCCCGGCAGGATTCGGTGAACGAGACCGCCCGCAGCCAGCAGGGCATCAGGTTGCCGTCGCCGGGGGCGACGATCCGCTTGCCGGTCTGGTAGGGCTTGCGCTGCGGTCTCGTCCGGGGGCACGATCCTGCCATGCTGGACCTGCGCCCCTGTTGCGAATGCTGTGGCATCGACCTGCCGCCGGATAGCCTCGACGCCCGTATCTGCAGCTATGAATGCACCTTCTGCGCCGACTGCGCCGAAGCCACCCTGCACGGCCTCTGCCCGAATTGCGGCGGCGAACTGGTGCGCCGGCCGATCCGCCCGGCGGCGCGGCTGGCCAAGCACCCGGCGAGCACGGTGCGCAAGGTGAAGCCAGGCGGCTGCGTTCCAGCGTAGCGCACGGGGCCATCCGCCAGGGCGGCAAGGCTGCTGCTTCGCCTCGAGCCTGCTCAGCGCAGGATGCGGCGCACCAATTGGCGGGTCCTGGCACCGCGGGGCGGGTCCAGCAGCCGAGCCAGGCCGAACCTGCCCTGAACGACCCGGGCGCGCAGGTTGCTCATCTCCAGGAAGCCGGCTTCGCCATTGCGGCGGCCATGGCCGGAAGCGCCAACCCCGCCGAAGGGCAGCGCAGCCATGCCCGCGTATTCCAGGCAACGCTCCTGCACCAGCGCACCGGAACGCGTTCCGGCGGCAACCGCCGCCACCTCGGCCCGGTTGGCGCCGAACAGGTAGACCGCCAGCGGCGCCGAGCGCGCCTGCACCCAGGCAATGGCGTCCCACAGCCCGGCGCAGGGCTGCACGGCCAGGATGGGGCCGAAGATCTCCGCCTGGTGCAGCGGATGCCCGGCGGGGGCGCTGGCCAGGCGAAGGGCGCGGCGGCGGCCGGGGCCGTCGGCGGCTAGCGCGGTCAGCGTGGCGCCCGCGCCCAGCGCCTCCAGCCGGGCCATCTGGGCGGCGTTCACCACGGCGGTATCGGGCCGGCCGAGACCGGTGGCGCGGCAAGCGGCGGCGAAGGCTTCGGGCGCATGGCCGACCAGCAGCACGGTATCCGGCGCCACGCAGGTCTGCCCGGCGTTGAACAGCTTGCCGGCCAGGATCGCCTGCGCCGCGCGCGCCAGGCTGGCGCCCGGCAGCACCAGCGCCGGGCACTTGCCGCCAAGTTCCAGCGTGGTCGGCACCAGCCCTGGCGCGGCGGCGGCGGCCACCTTGCGGCCGATGCCGGTGCCGCCGGTGAATACGAGGTGGTCCCAGGCCTGCGCCGCGAAATCGGCCGCCACCTCGGGGCCGCCCTGCAGGGTCTGGACCATGTCCGGCCCCAGCGCCGCTTCCAGCAGTTCCGCCAGCAGCGTGGCGGTGCGGGGCGTGGCCTCGCTGGGCTTCACCGCCACGCGATTGCCGGCGGCAATGGCGTCCACCAGCGGCATCAGCACCAGTTGCACCGGGTAATTCCATGGCGCCATGATGCCGATGACGCCCTTCGGCGCGGGTTCCAGCGCCGCTCGCGCCGGCCAGAAGTGCACCGGCACGCCGGCGCGGCGCGGTCGCATCCAGCCAGCCAGGCGGCCGCGGGCCAGCCGGGCGGCGGCCAGCGGCACCATGATATCGGCCAGCAGCGTCTCCTCGGCCGAGCGCCCCTCGAAGTCGGCATCCAGCGCGGCGACGAAGGCATCGGCGCGGGCCAGCAGCCCGGTGGCCAGGGCGGCCAGCAGGGCGCGGCGGTGGGCGGCGTCGGGCGTGCCATCGCGGGCTTCCGCGGCGCGGAGCAGGGCGAGGGCCGCCGCCGGCGTCATCGGCGCAACAGCGCGGCGGCGGCGGCCT
>CAIMOR010000038.1 GCA_903843125.1 uncultured Rhodospirillales bacterium | reverse complement strand
CGCCGCCGGCGCCGCCGGCGCCGCCCGCGCCAGGCTGCGCTGCGCCCGTAGCGCTTCGGTTGCCCGAACCAGCCGCACCGCCGGCGCCACCGGCACCGCCACCGGCGCCGAAGCCGCCGACGCCGCCCATGCCGCCATTGCCGCCATAGCCGCCGTGCGCGCCGCTGCCATCGCCGGCCGAGCCACCGTCGCCGCCATTGCCGCCGCCGCCGCCGCCGGCCGCCATCCCGCCATTGCCGCCGGCGCCGCCAGAACCGCCGGCGCCGCCCATGCCGTTGTCGCCGCGGTTGTTAGCCGCGTTCCACTGCGCCAACGTGGCGCCATCGACCGCGAGTTGGGTGGTGACGTTGACCAGGTTGAGGACAGTGGCGATATTCCGGGTGACCTGACCCGGGCAGGACGCCGTGGTGAAGGGGTTGCCGCAATCCTCGCCCGAAAGCTGACTGTCGCCGGCGAACTGGATGATCGCTGAAGCCAGGTTGGACGAGTCCAGGGCGACGGTCGCAATCAACGGACCATTCTGGCCCCAGCCGTACTGGCCGCCGCCGCCTCCGCCGCCTGTGCCACCCGCGGTGCCCGTCGTTGCGCCGCCGGCAATGCCGTTGCCGGCACGCTGGCCGTCGAACCCAGGCAGGCCGTTGCCGTTGCCGTCGCCGAGCAGCAGAGGGTCGTTCACCGGCGTGGTGCCGGATTGCCCCGCGCTGCCGGCCGCGCCCAGGATCAGGCCGTTCAAGGTGCCGCCGGCGGTGGCGCCGACAATGCCGCCAGTGCCGCCCTGGGCGATGTTCGAGACGAAGTTGACGCTGTTCAGCGTGACCGTGGCGCCGCTGTTGACGAACAGGGCGCCGCCCATGCCGGCACCGCCGCCGGCGCCATCGCCGCCCCGGGCGATGAAGTTGGACAGGGTGCCATTGCTGAACGAGATGTTCCCGCTCATGGCCATGTAACCGCCCATCGTGCCGTTGCCGCTATGGCTGCCGGTGATGTTGGTGTCGCTGTTCAGCAGCATCGGTGGCGTTGGCACCGCCTGGCCGTGGGCGGCGTAGGGGGCGGCGAAGGCCAGCATGGTAGCCACGGCCGGCATCAGCCGGCGTTGGCGCTTGTTGAACTGCTGCGGCCGAGGCTTGCGGTTGTTGTGCTTCTTCATGGCTAAGCCTCTTGTAAATAGCTGCGCAACGGGCGGTTCTTTGCAGTCAAACCAGCTGCTCGACGGCAGCGATGACCATGGTTGCCCGGCGCTTCGTCTGTGACGGGCCATCCGTGCCACCCAATGGCAAGTCCCGTCTCCGGGCGCCTGGCGCCCGGAGTAGAAAAGTCACCGGAAGAGTGAACGGGGAGTCCTGGCCGCATGGTCAGACACTTATCGGCAATCGCGTTTCCGAGAGCCATAAAGGATTTTTTAATTAATCTGAGCGAATTTGATTAAAGTAAATTGAGTTTATGAGTGATCATGAAGGATTTTTGCCAACTTATGATTTTATTTTGTCTTTTGAATCGATGTAACGCTGGCTTTCTCCGGGCCTTTCACCAGCCCTTGGCCGCCAAACGCATCCTTCGGAAATTCAGCTGGCGAAATTTGCGTCAATTTGGAGACAGCGTCTCCGAAATTGCTCGGCTTGGCGCGGCACAGGTGACCGTCTCCTCACCTCCTGGATGAAGATCGCCCGGCTTCTCCCTGTCGCTCTTTCCCCTGCCGCCACCAGGCCGCCGCGGGCCGCGCCGGTACAGCGGACTCGACTCGGCAAGGCGTTCGTGTTGAATCTCGATGACGAAATCTTGAGCAACGACGCTCAAAAAACCTCAGGGCACGAACGGTTTGGCACCCATGGACAGCCTAGCTGGCCAAATCTCGGCGACACGCGAAGGCGCCTCGGTCGCTTCCGTGGTGATCGCGGACGACGACAACCTGTTGGCCGCCCAGTTCGCCGAGGCCCTGGCCCAGAACGGCATCGCCGGCAGCATCGTCGGCGATTGGCCCAGCCTGCTGCGCCAGGTCGCCGGCTCCACGCCGGATGCCATCGTCGTCGGGCAGGCCCTGGCCGGCATGAACGTGCTGAACCAGCTGCCGGAGCTGCGCGGCAAGACCCGCGCGCCGATCATCCTGCTGCTGAGCCAGCGCGCCGAGATCGACCGCATCGTGGCGCTGGAACTGGGCGCCGACGACTGCCTGGTGAAGCCGATCTCGGGCAGCGAGCTGGCCGCCCGCATCCGCGCGCATCTCCGCCGCTCGCGCCACCCGGGCGAGCATCACGCCCCGCGGCAGCACCATGCCGCGCCCGCCGCCGCCGTGCCCGAGCCGGCGCCGACGCATGGCTGGCGGCTGGAGGTCAGCCAGCGCCTGCTGCGCCGGCCCGATGGCGAGATCGTCCGGCTGACCGCCACCGAATTCGACTTCCTCGCGCTGCTGGCCCGCACCCCCGGGGAGCCGGTTTCGCGTGAGGCGCTGACCCGCACGCTGCAGGGGCGCGAGCACCAGCCCAGCGACCGCTCGCTGGATTCCATGGTCTACCAGATCCGCCGCAAGCTCGGCCGCCGGCGGGGCGGCGAATGCATCGTCGCCATCCGCAACCGCGGCTACAGCTTCGTCGGCTTCCCCGAAGGCTGACGCTCGCCCCGGTTGCGGCCGGCGGCCGGCTGCGGCACATCGGCGGCTTCTCGGTGGAAGGTCAGGCCATGAAGGTCATCATCGCAGGCGGCGGCATCGGCGGCCTGGTCGCGGCCCTGTCGCTGCACGCCGCCGGCATCGCCTGCGAGGTGTTCGAGGCGACGCCGGAGGTCCGCGCGCTCGGTGTCGGCATCAACCTGCAGCCGCACAGCGTGCGGGAGCTGATCGAGCTTGGCCTCGGCGAGCAACTGGCCCAGATCGGCGTGCCCACGCAGGAATTCGTCTACGCCAACCGCTTCGGCCAGGTCATCTGGCGCGAGCCGCGCGGCCTGGCCGCCGGCTACCGCTGGCCGCAATACAGCATCCACCGCGGCCGCCTGCAGGTGATGCTGTGGGAAGCGGCAGTCCAGCGCCTCGGTGCCGACCGCGTGCAGCCGGGACGCCGCCTGGTCGGCTTCGAGCAGGATGCGCTCGGCGTCACAGCCCGCTTCCTCGACGGCGGCCAGGCCCGGGGCGAGGTGCTGGTGGCGGCCGATGGCATCCACAGCGCGGTCCGCCAGCAGTTCTTCCCCGCCGAGGGCCTGCCGAAGTGGAACGGCGCGCTGCTCTGGCGGGCGGTCTCGGTGGCGCCACCCTATCTTACCGGCGCCAGCATGGTGCAGGCCGGTCACCGCGACCGGAAGTTCGTCTGCTACCCCATCGGCCGCACCGGCGACGGCCGCTGCATCATCAACTGGATCGCCGAGCAACGTTTCCCCACCGACGCCACCTGGGCGCGGGAGGACTGGAACCGCCAGGGCCAGGTCAGCGACTTCCTGCCGCTGTTCCAGGGCTGGAATTTCGGCTGGCTGGACGTGCCGGCGCTGATCCGCGGCACCGAGGCGGTCTACGAGTTCCCCATGGTCGACCGCGACCCGCTGCCCTGGTGGACCCAGGGCCGGGTGACCCTGCTGGGCGACGCCGCCCACCCGATGTACCCCATCGGCTCCAATGGCGCCTCCCAGGCCATCCTCGACGCCCGAATCCTCGCCCGCGAACTGGCGACGCAACCCGGCTGGGCCGCCGGCCTGGCCAGCTACGAGGCGCTGCGCCGCCCCGCCACCGCCGCCGTGGTGCAGGCCAACCGCGGTGACGGCCCCGACCGCGTGATGGACGTGGTGCACGAACGGGCACCGGAGGGCTTCACCCGGCTGGAGGACGTGGTCCAGCCCGGCGAACTGGAGGCGATCATCATGGGCTACAAGCGCACCGCCGGCATGGACCCGGCCACGCTGAACGCGCGGGAAAGCTGGAGCGTCGCCCGGCGCTGACGCCACGGCCCAACCACCGCCCACGGTGCCGGCGGTTGGGTCCCTTGCATCGCGATATCGTGATCCAACCGTTCAGGTACGTCGCCGCCCGCCGCCTGCCGCGGCCCGCCACGCGCTCCCCCCGGCCTGCAGCGCCGGGCGTGCCGCCTGAAGGCCTCGACGTTGTCTTCCCGTGCACGTTCCACTTTTTTGAGCGACTTCGCCCGCCACGCACTACTCACAGGCGGCAGGTTAAACCCTGGCGTGCATGTGCGTCATCCAACGTAACTAATTCCATGTTGGCAACACTAACTCGGCGGCCTTGGAAAGGTTAAGCGGCGAACAATT
>CAIMOR010000037.1 GCA_903843125.1 uncultured Rhodospirillales bacterium | reverse complement strand
TCCGGTGGAAATAAATGAACAATACCATGCGCCAATCTTTTCGCACGCCGCCGCGACGGGCTGAATTTACGTACTACCGGAACAGTAATAATCACCGAACCGCCTGGCTTTAAAGTGCGCGAAATTTCTGCAATGGCTTTCAATGGATCAAATAAGTGCTCAAATACATCTTGCGCCACCACAATATCGAATGATTCATCGCGAAATGTCTGATCCTCTAAATTTTGTACGACATATCGCTGGCACGGAAGTCGTTCGTCTTCAATAATTTTACCATTCGGATATGCTTCATTAAATTGCGACGCGACGTATCCAACGCATTCCTTAGCGAGCCTAATACTGGATTGCTCCCATCCTGGCGAACTCTCATGTATGGATAATTCACGCCAATTTGGAAATGCGCGCGTCAGCGCCCACCAGAGGGCACGATCTCGCGAAGGCGAGCCGCATTTCGTGCATCGAGACGATCGATATGGGCGATCAATGGCTTTTTCAAATAATGTTTCCTTATCGCAGAATAAGCAATGCCCTGCAAAAGTGTGCATCCGTTGGCGTCCCTGCCTGCCGGAAGCGTAACATAGTCATATTTGCATCGATTGAAAGTCAGGTTGTGTATTTTCGGCACAAATTGGCCGCTTCACCCATCGGAAACTACCCGCGCCGCCAGCACCACCCCGCCCAGGGTCAGCGTCAGCGAGGCCACCTGCCGCGCCCCCAGCGGCTCCCCCAGCACCAGCGCGGAGCTCAGCACCCCCAGCACCGGCACCAGCAGGCTGCCGATCGCCGCCGTACTCGCCGGCAGCCGCTTCAGCGCGCGGAACCAGGCCAGGTAGGCCAGCCCCTGCGCGATGATGCCGACATAGGCCAGGCAGCCCCAGCCCAGCGCCGTGATGCCCGACCACCGCACCTGCTCGAACCCCAGCCCGATCACCACCACCGGCGCCAGCCCGATCGCCAACTGCCAGGCCACCAGCGGCAGCGGCGGCATGGCCAGCGGGAAGCGCTTGGTGAACACGGTGCCGCCGGCGAACATCAGCGCCGTCAGCAGCATGAACCCCACCCCCGGCAACTTGGCCAGCACCTGCGCCGCCGGCAGCGTCGCCAGCGGCCCGGCCATCAGCAGCGCCACCCCGGCCAGCCCCAACCCCAGCCCGGCGACGCGCGGCCCGGTCGGCCGCTCGCCAAGGAACGGCCAGGCCAGCATCGTCGCCCAGATGGGCATCGTATACGCGATGATCGCCGCCTCCGACGCATCCAGCCAGAACAGCGACAGCGGTGCCACCACGGACCAGGACGCCACGTTCAGCAGGCTGGCCACCGCCAACCGGCGCCACTGGCCGCGCGGCGGCAGCAGCGCGTCGCCCTGCCACCGCGCGATGCCCAGCAGCAGCAGGACCGCCCCGCCCCCGGCCAGGATGCGGAAGCTGAACGGCGGCCATTCCCGCATCAGCAGCTTCATCACCGGCCAGTTGCAGCCCCAGGCCGCGGTGGTGACCAGCAGGTAGCCGAAGCCCGGGTTCAGCCGCCTCCCGCGCGGCTCAGCCACGCCGGGCGAAGCCTGCCGGGCCGGACAACACGCCCGCGCCCACACCCAGCCTCACGGCCGTACCCGCGGCCAGCACGCCGCCGGCATGCCAGGCCTCAACCACCCAGCAGCGCCCGCGCCCGCGCCATCACCTCGGCACTCAGCGGCCCCTTCTCCGCCGCGGCGATCGCCACCTCCAGCTGCGCCTGGCTGGCGGTGCCGATCAACGCCGTGCCCATCTCCGCCGGCGTCAGCGCGAAGCGGATCGCCAGCTCCGCCAGGCTCGCCGCCACGCCCTCGGCCACCAGCGGTGCCAGCCGCCGCGCCGCGGCCACATCGGCCTCATAGCTGCCGGCCGAGGCGATCGGCGCCACGCTCGGCATCGCGGTCGGGTGGCGCTCCACCTCGCCCGAAAGCGCCCCGCCGGCGATGATGCGGATGCCGATCACCCCCACGCCATGCGCCGCCGCATGCGCCGCCAACCCGCCGAACTCATGCCCCGGCAGCCCCTGCGGCATCGGGCTGAGCGCGGTCGGGTTCAGCAGGTTGTAGGGGATCTGCGCCGACTGGAACGCCCCGCTGGCCACCACGCGCTTGAGCATGGCGGTCTCGCCCAGCGCGGTGATGCCGGCGAAGCGCACCTTGCCCTGTTCGCGCAGCCTCGCCATCGCGGGCATCAGCTCGGCCTCCAGCTCCGCCTGGCTGATCCCCTGCACCGCACCAGCCGGCGTCAGCGGGTCGTGCAGCTGGAACAGGTCCACGCTGTCCCGCCCCAGCCGCTTGAGGCTCGCCTCCAGCCCCTCGGCCAGTGCCGCGCCCAGCCGCCCGCGGTCAGCCGGCGCGATGCGGAACTTGGTGCCGACGAACGGCGTCACCTTCAGCGCCCGCAACGCCTGCCCCAGATGCGTCTCCGACAGCCCATTGCCGTAGGCCGGCGCCGTATCGAAATACGTGATCCCGGCCTCCAGCGCCCGGCCGATGCTGGCCTCCCGCTCGGCCGCGCTGCCCCGCACCATCAGCCCGCCGACCGCCCCGGCGCCGTAGCCCAGCAGCGAAAACCGCATCCCGGTCCGCCCGAATTCCCTCATCTGCATCGCCTGGCGCTCCTCTTCCCCGCCCAGCATAGCCGCTTCCCGCGAAACCGCTCAGGCCTCCCCTTTCGGCGATTCCGTCCCGCGCGTTCAGGCTCTAAACCCCACCCCATGCTGCGACTGACGGAACTGCGCCTGCCCCTGGACCACCCGCCGGAAGCCCTGCGCGACGCAGTGCTCCGCCGCCTGGCCCTGCCGGACAACGAGCTGCGCGCGCTGACCGTGTTCCGCCGCGGCTACGACGCGCGCAAGCCGCACGCCATCGTCTTCGTCTACACGCTGGACCTGGCGGTCGCGAACGAGGCCCGGGTGCTGGCCCGCCACGCCGGCGACCGCAACCTGGGCCCGGCGCCGGACACCAGCTACAAATTCGTCGCCCACGCCCCGCCGACCGCGCCGCGCCCCATCGTCATCGGCACCGGCCCCTGCGGCTTCATGGCCGCCCTCACCCTGGCGCAGATGGGCTTCCGCCCGCTCGTGCTGGAACGCGGCACCATCATTCGCCAGCGCACCAAGGACACCTGGGGCCTCTGGCGCCGCGGCGTCCTGGCCCCCGAATCCAACGTGCAGTTCGGCGAGGGCGGCGCCGGCACCTTCTCGGACGGCAAGCTCTATTCCGGCATCAAGGACCCCCGGCACTACTCCCGCAAGCTGCTGGCCGAATTCGTCAAGGCCGGCGCGCCGGAGGAGATCATGTACGTCTCCAAGCCGCACATCGGCACCTTCCGCCTGGTCACCATGGTGGAGAGCATCCGCGCCGAGATCGAGCGCCTGGGCGGCGAATACCGCTTCGGCGCCAAGGTCACGGACCTGCTGATCGAGGCCGGCACCCTGCGCGGCGTGCAGCTCGAATCCGGCGAACAGATCGAGGCATCGCAGGTCATCCTCGCGGTCGGCCACTCGGCGCGGGACACCTTCGCCATGCTGGCCCGCCGCGGCGTCTTCATGGAGCCCAAGCCCTTCAGCATCGGGGTGCGCATCGAACACCCGCAGGGCGTGATAGACCGCGCCCGCTTCGGCCCGAATGCCGGCAACAAGCTGCTCGGCGCCGCCGACTACAAGCTGGTGCACCACGCCGGCAACGGCCGCAGCGTGTATTCCTTCTGCATGTGCCCGGGCGGTACCGTCGTCGCCGCCACCAGCGAGGCAGGCCGCGTCGTCACCAACGGCATGAGCCAGTATTCCCGCAACGAGCGCAACGCCAACGCCGGCATCGTCGTCGGCATCACGCCGGAGGACTACCCCGGCGATGTCCTGGCCGGGGTCGAGTTCCAGCGCCACTGGGAAGGCCTGGCCTACCAGGCCGGCGGCGGCGGCTACCGCGCCCCGGCCCAGCGGGTGGAGGACTTCCTCGCCGCCCGCCCCTCCACCGCCATGGGCGACGTCACCCCCAGCTACAAGCCCGGCGTCAACCCCACCGACCTGGCGCAATGCCTGCCCGGCTGGGCCATCGAGGCGATGCGCGAGGCCCTGCCCGCCTTCGCCCGCCAGGTCCCCGGCTTCACCATGGCCGACGCCGTGCTGACCGGCGTGGAGACGCGCACCTCCTCGCCGCTGCGGGTCAAGCGCGGCGAGGATTTCGTCAGCCTGAACACCCGCGGCCTGTACCCGGCCGGCGAGGGCGCGGGCTATGCCGGCGGCATCCTCAGCGCCGGGGTGGACGGCATCCGCGTGGCCGAGGCCGTCGCCTTCCACGCCACCGGCCAGCACGTGCCGCCAGGCTGGGCGCGCGGCAGCGCGGAGCTGGTCTACGGCTGACCGCTCCGGCCACGCGCCAAGCGGCGGCAGGACCAGCGTCAGCAACGCGGCGATGATCCAGCCCAGCCCCATCGGAGTTTCCTTGCGCCTCCGACAAGTTCTCTATATGTTCCAGATACCCCTGGCAAGCGCAAATCCATGTCCCCACCCCTGCCGCTCCCACGCGCCCCGAATGACTCAATCGGCGCCAAGCCGCGGGGTTGTCCGCAACCCGCCACGCCCTCAGCCCCGCCGCGCCATTTGTCCGAAGCCCGCACAACCCGTTCGAATCCGGCGCGCCGCCCGCGTGCAGGCCCACCGCGCCCGGCCTTCGTCCGAAACGCGCCGAGCCTGCCGACCCAGCCCCGCCCCGCCATTTGTCCGAAACCCGCACAACCCGCGCCTCCGGCCGCCGGCCCAGCAAAAAGGGCCGCAACCCCGCGGCTGCGACCCCCTTCCCAACCCAGCGCCGCCAGCCGCCCGGCTACCCGACCACGCGCCGATACAGATGCCAGGTCGAATGCCCCAGCCACGGCATCACCACCGCCAGCCCGACGAAAAGCGGCAGGCTGCCCAGCACCAGCAGCACCGCCACCACCAGGCCCCAGGCCAGCATCGGCACCGGGTTGGCCAGCACCGCGCGCAAGCTGGTCAGCATCGCCGTCCCCGGGTCGGTCGGCCGGTCCAGCAGCAGCGGGAAGCTCACCACCGTGCCGACGAAGGCCGCCAGCGCAAAGCCGAATCCCACCAGGTTGCCCCAGAACAGCAGGCGCAGGCCCTGCGGCGTGTGCATCACCTGGTCGAACAACGCGCCCGGCCCCTCCGGCGCGGCGCCCAGCGGCGCCATGATCCCGCTCCACAGCGCCTGCGCCGCGGTCACCCACAGCACGAACAGCGCCAGCAGGTACACGCCCAGCACGCATATGCTGACCATCCCCGGCGACCGCAGCGCCCCGAACGCGGTCAGCCAGCTGGTTGGCCGCCCCTGCTCGCGCTGGCGGCTGATCTCGTACAGCCCCAGCGCCGTCAGCGGCCCCATCAGCGAAAGCCCGGCGACCAGCGGCCAGAACAGCGGCAGCACCTCGCCCCCGCCGGCAGCCCGGGCGGCGACCAGGCCGACGACCGGATATATCACGCCGAGGAACAGCAACTGCGTCGGCGTCGCGGCGAAGTCGCGCCACCCCGCCATCAGCGCCAGCCGCAGGTCTGCCAGGCCGATATGCCTGATCCGTGGCGGCGCCAGCGGTCGCACCGGGGCGCGCAGCGAGTTCATGGTGGTGGCCAAGGCGGTCCTCCTCCCTGTCAGGCGCGCCTTCCGGCACGCTGTTTACCCATGACGAGGAACGTCGCCCCGGGTCGGGAGTTGCAGCCGAGGCCGGCAGCCGCCAAACATCCGCCATCATGTTGCGGTGCAACCTCGGTCTCAGTCACGGAGCGCTCCAGGTCCCATGCGTATCGACGCCATCAGCATCGGCAAGAACCCGCCGCACGACATCAACGTCATCGTGGAGGTCGCCATCGGCGGCGAGCCCATCAAGTACGAGATGGACAAGGAAGCCGGCACCCTGGTGGTGGACCGGTTCCTGTATACGCCCATGCGCTACCCGGGCAATTACGGCTTCGTGCCGCACACGCTCAGCGACGACGGCGACCCGATCGACGTGCTGGTGGCCAATACCCGGCCGATCATCCCCGGCGCGGTCATCAACGTCCGCCCGGTCGGCGTGCTGCGGATGGAGGATGACGGCGGCGGCGACGAGAAGATCATCGCCGTGCCCAGCCCCAAGCTGACCCAGCGCTACGCCGGGGTGCACACCATCACCGACCTGCCGCAGATCACGCGGGACCAGATCCAGCACTTCTTCGAGCACTACAAGGACCTCGAGCCGGGCAAGTGGGTCAAGATCCTCGGCTGGGGCGGCGTGGAGGAGGCGCAGAAGCTGATCCTGGAAGCCATCGAGCGGGCCAAGGCGCACGCGTAAAGGCCTCGCAGCGGGGCCGCCGGCTGCCTACCTTCAGGCGATGCCGCTGGACCCCGCCCTGCCCCCACCCGCCCCCGTGGCCGACCCCGTGGCCGACCCCGTGGCCGACCCCGATGCCGGCCTGCGGCGGGCGCTGTCACGGCATCGCGCCATCGCCACCGGCCTGCTCGGGGCCATGGCTGCGGTGGCGGCCGGCAGCCACTGGCTGCCGCCGGGCTTCGGCACCGAGCTGCTGCGCGCCAGCGCCACCGCCGGCCTGGTCGGCGGCCTGGCGGACTGGTTCGCCGTCACCGCGCTGTTCCGCCGCCCGCTCGGCCTGCCCATCCCGCACACCGCCATCATCCCGCGGCAGAAGGAACGGCTGGGCCAGGGGCTGGGCCGCTTCGTCGCCAACCATGTCTTCACCGAAACCGAGGTTCGCCGGGTGCTGGAGCGGCTCGACGTCGCCGGCATCCTGCGCGCCTTCATGGCCGACCCCACCGCCTCCCGCCCCGCTGCCCGCGCGCTGGCCGCCACGCTGCCCCGCGTGCTCGCCAGCCTGGAGGATGGCCGCGCCCGCCGGCTGCTGGCCCGGCTGCTG
>CAIMOR010000036.1 GCA_903843125.1 uncultured Rhodospirillales bacterium | reverse complement strand
GGACCTCGCCGCTGCACGTGGCGCTTGAAGCCGAGCTGGCGGCGCTGCACGGCAAGGACAGCGCCCTGCTGTTCGGCAGCGGCTACATCGCCAATGTCGGCGCACTGAGCGCGGTGCTGGAGGCGCTGCCGGGCTTCCACGTCTTCTCCGACGTGAAGAACCACGCCTCGATGATCGCGGGCATGCGCGGCGCAAAGGGTGTGTCGCGGCACATCTGGCAGCATAACAACCTGGCGGACCTGGAAGCCCGGCTGGCGGCGGTGCCGCGCGAGGCGCCGAAGCTGATCGCGTTCGAGAGCGTCTATTCGATGGATGGCGACATCGCGCCCGTCGGGGCGATCTGCGACCTGGCCGACAAATACGGCGCGATGACCTACCTGGACGAGGTCCACGCCGTGGGCCTGTACGGCGCCACCGGCGGCGGCATCGCCGAGCGCGACGGCGTGGCGCATCGGGTGGACCTGATCGAGGGGACGCTGGCCAAGGGGTTCGGCGTGCTGGGCGGCTACGTGGCCGGCAATGCCGATGTGGTGGACTACATCCGCAGCGTTGCCGGCGGGCTGATCTTCACCACCGCGCTGCCGCCCGCCGTGGCTGGCGCGGCGCTGGCCAGCGTGCGCACGCTGCGCGCCGATGGCAGCCGCCGCGATGCCCTGGCCGAACGCGGCGCCAGCCTTAAGGCGGCGCTGGATGCCGCCGGCCTGCCGCGGATGCCGAGCGCGAGCCACATCGTGCCGCTGTGGGTGGGTGAGGCCGAAGCCTGCCGCACCGTGGCCCGCCGCCTGCTGCACGAGCACGACATCTACGCCACGCCGATCAACTACCCCACCGTGCCGCGCGGCACGGAGCGCCTCAGGCTCTGCGCCACACCGTTCCATACCGACGCGATGATGGCGGAATTGGTGACCGCGCTGCGCGCCGTGCTGCCGGCGCGGGTGCCGCTGGCCGCGGAGTAGCGGGCCTCGCCGGCGCGCCTGCCTGCCGTCGACGAAGTGCTGCGCGGCGCCCTGGGTGGCGTTGCGATTGCGCGCTTCGGCCGGGAGGCCGTGGTCGGCGCGGTGCGGGCCACGCTGGCCGGGGTGCGCCCCGCCGTGCTGGCCGGCGCCGAGGCGCCCGATGCGGAGGCCGTGGCGGACCGGGCGATGGCTGCGCTGGAGCGCGCCGAGCAGCCTTCGCTGCGGCCGGTGTTCAACCTGACCGGCGTGGTGCTGCACACCAATCTCGGCCGTGCCGTACTGGCCGAGGCCGCCGTGGCAGCCGCCTGCGGCGCCATGCGCAGCGCCGCCACGCTGGAATTCTCGCTGGCGGATGGCGGCCGCGGCGAGCGCGACGACCACGTCCGCGCGCTGCTGTGCGAGCTGACCGGCGCCGAGGACGCCATCGCGGTCAACAACAACGCCGCCGCCCTGGTGCTGGCGCTGGCGGCGCTGGGCGCGGGGCGGGAGACGGTGGTCTCGCGCGGCGAGCTGATCGAGATCGGCGGTGCCTTCCGGCTGCCGGCCATCATGGCCAGTGCCGGCACGCGGCTGCGCGAGGTCGGCACCACCAACCGCACGCATCCGCGCGACTATGCCGAGGCCATCGGCCCGGATACGGCGCTGCTGATGAAGGTGCACACCTCCAACTTCCTGGTCCAGGGTTTCACCAGTGAAGTGGCGCCGGCCGAGGTGGCGCGGATCGCCCACGCCGCCGGCCTGCCGATGGTGGACGACCTGGGCAGCGGAACGCTGGTGGACCTGGCGCGCTTTGGCCTGAAGCGCGAGCGCACGGTGCAGGACGCGGTGCGGGATGGCGCCGATATCGTGACCTTCTCGGGCGACAAGCTGCTGGGCGGGCCGCAGGCCGGCTTCATCATCGGCCGGCGCGACCTGGTGCAGCGTTGCGCAAAGCACCCGCTGAAGCGGGCGCTGCGGGTGGACAAGATCAGGCTGGCCGCGCTGGAAGCCACGCTGAAGCTGTACCGCAACCCCGCGACACTGGCTGCCAGGCTGCCCACGCTGCGCAGCCTGACCCGCCCGCTGGCCGAGACGCAGCAAGCCGCCACCCGCCTGGCGCCGACGCTGGCCGCCTGGGCCGGCTGCGCGGCCGAGCCGGCGCCGTGCGAAAGCCAGATCGGCTCCGGCGCGTTGCCGCTGGAGACGCTGCCGAGCTTCGCCGTGCGCCTCGCGGGCACCGACGCGCTGGCGGCGCGGCTGCGCGCCCTGCCGCGCCCGGTCATCGGCCGGCTGCACGATGGCGCGCTGTGGCTGGACCTGCGCTGCCTGGAGGATGAGGCGGGCTTCATCGCCAATCTGAACGCCGCTGGGACGCCGGCATAGGATGGTCGGAGGCGGAAGCATGCCGACTCAAGGTCAGGCCCGGCGGCGCGGGAACTCCAGCGGGCGCCGCCGATGATCGTCGGCACAGCCGGCCACATCGACCACGGCAAGACCAGCCTGGTCCGCGCCCTGACCGGCGTGGACACCGACCGCCTGGCCGAGGAGAAGCGCCGCGGCATCACGATCGACCTTGGCTTCGCCTATGTGCCGCTGGCAGGGGGTACGACGCTCGGCTTCGTCGACGTGCCCGGCCATGAGCGGCTGGTCCACACCATGATCGCCGGCGCCGCCAGCATCGATTTCTGCGTGCTGGTGGTGGCCGCCGATGATGGGGTGATGCCGCAGACGCGCGAGCATGTGCAGGTGCTGGACCTGCTGGGCCTGCGGCACGGCCTGGTTGCCATCACCAAGGCAGACCTGGTGGACGCGGCGCGGCTGGAGCAGGTGCAGCGCCAAGTCGCCGCGCTGCTGGCGCCGACGCCGCTGGCCGGTGCCAAGTGCCTGGCGGTTTCCAGCACCACCGGCGAAGGCATCCCGGCGCTGCGCGCCGCGCTGGAGGCCGCCGCCCTGGCCCACCAGCCGCCGGCCGCGCCGGGCCTGCCGCGCTTCGCGGTGGACCGCAGCTTCTCGCTGGCCGGCGCCGGCACCATCGTCACGGGGTCGCTGCTGGCCGGCATGCTGCGGGTTGGCGACAGCGTGCTGGTGCAGCCGCAGGGCAAGCCCGCGCGCATCCGCGGCCTGCGCGCCGAGAACGCTGTGGTGGAGCAGGCCACCCCCGGCCAGCGCTGCGCCCTGAACCTGGCCGGCCTGGCCAAGGACGAGATCGGCCGCGGCGACTGGGTGGTGGCGCCGGCGCTGGCCGCGCTGACCACGCGGCTGGACGTGGAGCTCCGCCTGCTGCCCAGCGAGACCCGGCCGCTGCGCGCCTGGGCGCCGGTGCTGCTGCACCACGGCGCCGCGCAGCTGAATGCCCGCGTCGTGCTGCTTTCCGCCGAGCAACTGGCCCCCGGTGAGGCCGGCCTGGCCCAGCTCGTGCTGGACCAGCCCCGACCGTTCTGGCGCGGCGACCGGCTGGTGCTGCGCGACGTCTCGGCCCAGCGCACCCTGGCCGGTGGGCGGGTGCTGGACCCGCGCGCGCCGGAACGCCGCCGCCGCACGCCGGCACGCCTGGCCGTGCTGCGTGCCCTGGCGCAGCCGGAGCCACTGCCGGCCCTGCTGGCGCTGCCGCCCTACCTGCTGCCCGCCGCCGCCCTGGCGCAGGATTGGGGCCTGGGCGAAATCGGCGGCCCCCGCGCCGGTGACTTCCTGCTGGCCCCGGCCGCCCTGGCCACGCTGCGCGCCGAGGCCGAAGCCGCCCTGGCCGCGCACCACGCCCGCCAGCCCGCCGCCCCCGGCCTGGCCGCCGAAACCCTGCGCCTGGCGCTGCCGACCCGCCTGCCGCGCGACGCCTTCGCCGCACTTGCGGAAGCGCTGGTCCAGCAGGGCGCGCTGGCGAAGGAGGCCGGCTTCCTCCGCCTGCCCAAACACCAACCCGGCCTGGGCGGCGAGGACGCCAGGCTGTGGGCGCGCCTCCAGCCGGCCCTGGCCGAGAACCCCTTCCGTCCCCCGGTGCTGAACGACCTGGCCCGCACCCTGCGGCTCGACCCGCCCGTGCTGCGCCGCGCCGCCAAGCGCCTGGCCGCCGCCGGCCGGCTGCTGGAAGTGGCGCCGGACCTGTTCTTCCCGCGCGAGGCGGTGCCGGAGATGGCCCGCCGCGCCGCCGCCCTCTCGGCCGCCCACCCCGCCGGCTTCAGCGCCGCGCAGTTCCGCGACGCCTGCGGCAACGGCCGCACCCAGGCGATACTGGTGCTGGAATACTTCGACCGCCGCGGCCTGACCTTGCGCCGGGGTGACCTGCGACGCGTGGTGAAGGACCCGGCGGCGCTGTTCGGCGCTGCGCCCTCGGGCTAGGCTGCCGCACGGAGGGGAAACGCTTCCCGGTGGGACGGCTGGTCTTCAAAACCAGCAGGGGCCGTAGGCCGGTCCCTGGTGGGTTCGACTCCCATTTCCCTCCGCCAGAACTCTGAGGACGCGGCATGGCGCAGGACTGGGATGTGGTGGTGGTGGGCGCCGGCGTGGCCGGGCTGGCGGCGGCCCGCGCGGCGGCCGAGGCAGGCGCCCGCACCTGCGTGATCGACCGCATGGGCCCGGGCGGCGTGCTGATGAACCTGTCCGGGTTGCACGACATGCCCGGCAGTCCGAACGGCATTGATTACGCCTCGGCCCTGCTGGACGCCGCCATGGCCGCTGGTGCGGAACTCGCGATCGCCGAGGTGACGGCGCTGACCCCCGGCTTCCAGATCGCCACCGATGACGAGGCGCACAGCGCGCGCGCCGTGGTGCTGGCGGTTGGCCTGGGTAATGGCCGGCTGGGGCTGGCGGAGGAGGACGGCTACGAGGGCCAGGGCCTGTCCCACTGCGCCGCCTGCGATGGCCCGCTCTATGCCGGCGCCCGCGTGGTGGTGGCGGGCCATGACCGCTGGGCGGTGCAGGAAGCCCTGGACCTGGCCGCCACCGTGGAGCACGTCACGCTGGTGACCCAGGGCACGGAACCGCATGAAAGCGCCGCCGCGCTGGGCACCCTGCCGAATGCCGCGATCTGGCCCGGCCGCGTCGCCGCACTGGCCGGCACGGGCGGGCTCGATTCGGTCAGCGTGGATGGCACCGCGCTGCCGGCCCGCGCCATCTTCGTCCTCGCCGGCCGCGTCGCGCCGCTCGGCTTCGTGGCCGATGCCAGCGCACCCGGCCTGTTCCTGGCCGGCGACTGCGCCCCCACCGCCGTGGAGACGGTGCCAGCAGCCGAGGCCAGCGGTGCCGCCGCCGGTGCCGCCGCCGCCGCATTCGCCCTTGGCAAGCCGGCCGGATAGGGCTTCCATGCCGGGAATACGGAGGGAACCGCGATGCGTATCGTGAACCCAGGATTTGGCCTTACCCCCGCTGGCGCCGAACAGGCGACCGAGGACAAGGTCGATTGGCTGAACGACCCGATCGTGCTGTTCGGCAACTCCAAGCCGAATGCGCGGGAACTGCTGGAAGGCGTCAAGGCCAAGCTGGCCGGCATCCGCCGGACCGACAACATCGATTTCATCGCCAAAAACAGCGCCAGCCAAGGTGCCCCGCCAGAGATGATCAACGACGCGGCGAAGAAGTACCGCATCGCGTTGCTCGCCTTGGGCGATTGAGGCTCCTGCTCATCGTGGAGTTTCCACGACAGCATCGAGTTGAGGAAGCGGGGCATGGTCGGGGTGGTCATCGCCACCGAGACCTTCAAGCCGCTGGTCCTGGCGCAGGCCAAGGCCCGCAAGGTGGACCCGCATCTGATCGTGGTGAAGCACCCTGTCGGCGGCCTGAACGCCGAGGAACTGGTGGAGCGGATCGACGCCGCCTTCGCCGGCTTCCAGCAGGAAATGAACGCCTGACATCGGCACGCCGATTTCAGGATGCTTTCACTCTCAGACGCCGGGCGCGGCCATCCGGCCGCTTGGCTTACGCCGGACAGCCGGCAGGCGCCGTTCGGCGCCTCGGCATGAGGCTGGGCCTCATGCCGTTGGTTCAATGAAACCCGCTGCCGGCACCCACCGGCGGCCGCTTCGCGTGAGTGAGACCAGGCCATGAGCGACAGCGCCGACACCGAGATCCTGGACATCGCGGATCTCGACCAGGAGGCATGGCAGGACTATGCCATCGAGCAGGGCTGGAGCGACGGCCTGCCGCTGGTGATGCCGACGGAAGCCAGCGTGGCTCGCATGGTGGCCGCCGCCCATGGCGACAATGAGGGCTTCGCGCCGATCTCGCCGCGCCAGGTGGTGCCGACCATGGCCAGCCTGGCCGCCAACGCGGTGATGGCCGGGGCGCGGCCGGAATACTTCCCCGCCATCCTGGCCGGGCTGCGCGGAATCCTGACGCCGGGCTACAACCTGCACGGCAGCATGGCCACCACGCACAGTTGCGCCCCGATGGTCATGGTCAACGGCCCGCTGCGCCTGGCGCTGAACATCAACTGCTCCAGCAACTGCTTCGGCCAGGGCTGGCGCGCCAATGCCAGCATCGGCCGGGCCATCCAGCTCATCCTGCTCAATGTCGGCGGCGGCAAGCCGGGCGTGATGGACCGTTCGACCCAAGGGTCGCCGGCGAAATACGCCTTCTGCTTCGGCGAGAACGAGGAGGAATGCCCCTGGCCGCCCTTCCATGTCCGCCGCGGATTCGCGCCCGAGGACAGCGTGGTGACGGTGATGTCCGGCGAAGCGCCGCACAACATCAACGACCACGGCAGCACGAGTGCCGAGGGGCTGATGACGACCTTCGCGCATACCATCGCCCAGCCAGGTGCCAACACCATCTACGGCAAGGGGCCCTACATGGTGGTGGTGGGGCCGGAGCACGCCGCCACCTTCCACCGCGACGGCTGGGGCGTGGACAAGCTGCGCGACGAGCTGTGGACGCGGGCGCGGGTGCCGCTGAAGAACATCTCGGACGAGAACCTGGCGATGTACATCGCCACCGGGCACCGCCCGACCGGGGATTTCCTGACCATCGCCCGCGGGCCGGAGGACATCCACATCGCCATGGCCGGCGGGCCGGGCAAGCACAGCGCCTTCATCCCCAGCTTCGGCGGAACGGCGGTGGTCTCCACGCGGGTCAAGCTGCCTTCCGCATGATCGTCGGCGCCGACGACGCGCTGTTCTTCCACGAAGCGACGCCCTGGGACGATGCCCAGGCGCTGCTGGAAGCTGCCGGCTTCGGCGACGGCCTGCCGCTGGTGCCGCCCACCGAGGTGCGGCTGGCGCGGATGCTGGCAGGCGTGGCCGAGCCGGACGCCGAGCGGGCCATGCTGGCGCCGATGTTCGGCAGCGTGACGCCCCGCGCGGTGGCATATTGCGCGCTGCTGGCCGGCTGCGTGCCGGCCGAGCTGCCGGTGGTGCTGGCCGCCGCCGTCGCCGTGGCCGAGGACCGCTTCAACCTGCTGGGCATCGCCACCACCACCGGTACCCCCGCCGTGGCGGTTTGCGTGCATGGCCCGGTGGCCGCCCGGCTGGGCATGAACAGCGGCACCAACTGCTTCGGCCCGGGCAACCGCGCCAATGCCTGCATCGGCCGGGCGGTGGCGCTGGTGCTGCGCAACATCGCGGGCATGCGGCCGGAGACCGGCGACATGGCCACCATGGGCCAGCCGGGCAAGTACGGCTTCGCCTTCGCCGAGGGTACCCACCCCTGGGTGCCGCCGCTGCATGTGCGGCGCGGCCTGCCGGCCGAAGCCGGCGCGGTGACGGTGCTGGGCGTTTCCGGGACCATGGAAGTTCTGCCGGAAGGCGGCGCGGCCCACCCGGAGATGGTGCTGCGCCCGATGCTGGCGGCGATGCAGGGCGCGCAGCAGGCGAGCAGCGGGGCCAAGGCCCGGCCCGGGCAGGAACAGGTTTTCCTGCTGCCGGCGGAGATGGCGGACATTTTCCTGAAGGCGGACTGGCACCTGGCGCGGGTGCAGGACTACCTGTTCGGCGCCGACCCCGGCATTGCCCGCAGCGCTGCCGATATCCACCCCATCATCACCGGCGGACCCGGCGTGAAGATGACGCACCCGACGCTGTGGATGGGCGGCACCGAGACGGTGACCAGGCACCTTGAGCAGGCGACACCGACCGCCCCAGGCGGCGGCGTTCGATAGCCGGCGGGGCTCAGCCCTCCAGCACGGTCACCTGGCCGTCGTCCAGGTCGTAGCGCGCGGCGACAACGCGCAGCCTGCTCGGCACCAGGGCGCGGAAGGCGGCATGCTCCCGCAGGTTCCTGGCCACCAGGCGGGCATTCTCCTGCACCGACTGGTCCAGCAGGTCACCGCCCTTGCGTTGG
>CAIMOR010000035.1 GCA_903843125.1 uncultured Rhodospirillales bacterium | reverse complement strand
CGGCATTGCTGACCACCACATCCAGCCCGCCCAACGCGTCGACGCTCTGCCCAACCAGCCGGGCAGGGGTTGCCGCCAGGGCCAGGTCGCCCAGCAGCACATGCGCGGTGGCGCCCCGCGCACGGGCCTCGGCCGCCACGGCCTCGGCCCCCGCCGCGTTCTTCCGCGTATGCACCACCAGCGCCACGCCGGGCGCCGCCAGCGCGCGGACACAGCCGGCGCCGATGCCACTGGCCGCGCCGGTCACCAATATGCGTCGTTCGGCCATTGCGTCCCCCATGCTCGCCCCGCATCCTCGCGCCAAACGCAACCGGAGGGAACCGCGTGACCTTGACCGTGCTGGAGCCGGAAGGCCTCTACCCCGATACGAAGCTCGAACAGGACATCCTGGGCCCCGGCGTACGCATTTTGCAGGGCCATGCCAAGGCGAGCATCGCCGAACTGCCGGACAGTCTGCTGGCCGAGGTGGAAGGGCTGATGACGCTGCGCATGGCGGTTCCGGCCGAGCAGATCGCCCGCTTCCCCAAGCTGCGCGTCATCGTCCGCATGGGCGTGGGCTATGACCGGGTGGACCGCGTCGCCGCCGCCGCGCGGGGCATCAAGGTGTGCAACGTGCCGGACTACGGCACCATGGAGGTGGCGGAGTTCGCCGTGCTGCTGGCGCTGAGCCTGCGCCGCGGGTTGATCCTGTATCACGATACGCAACGTGGCCCGAACCCGGCCGGCTGGGCCAAGATCGAATCGCCGCTGCACCGCCGGCAGCAGGCGCAGACCTTCGGCATCCTCGGCCTGGGCCGCATCGGCACCGCCGCGGCGCTGCGAGCCAAGGCGTTCGGCTACCGCGTGGTGTTCTTCGACCCCGCGCTGCCGAATGGCTGGGACCGTGCGGTCGGCATCGAGCGGGCGCCGTCCCTGGACGCGCTGCTGGCGCAGTCCGACGTGCTGAGCATCCACACGCCGCTGACCCGCCACACCCGCGACCTGATCGGTGAGCGCGAGATGCGCCTGATGCCGAAGGGCAGCGTGCTGGTGAACACCGCACGCGGCCCGATCGTGCAGATCCATGCACTTGAGAAGGTATTGCGCGACGACCACCTGGCTGGCGCCGGGCTGGACGTGATCCCGGTGGAGCCGCCGGTGGCGCCGGTCCCCGCCCTGCTGCAGGCCTATCGCGACCGTGAGCCCTGGCTGGCCGGCCGCCTGGTCATCACCCCGCACATTGCCTTCCACACGCCGGAGGCCTGGGACGACATCCGCCGCCTGGGCGTGGAGACGATGCGCGACGTGCTGGTGCGCGGGCTGGACACCAACGTGATCCCGCCCGAAAGCGACTGACGCTCAGTTGCAGGTGGCGAAGTTGCTGCCGTTCCTGACGCAGTGCAGCGGGGTCGGGTTGTCCTGCAGCGGCAACCCGCACCCTGCCAGCGCAAGCCCGATGAGCGCGAATACAACCTGTCTGACCATGGTACTTCCCCTTGGGAGGTCGTCCAATGGACCCGCGGGACCTTCCCTGGGCAGTCTTCGCAATGAAACCTGCGTCATGTTGGCCCGATGGCGTTTCGCGCGTTAGCCTGTGTGCCAACCACGTCGACCGGATCGGGAGAATGCCATGCAACGCCGCGCGCTGCTCGCCGCCCCCTTGCTCACCGCGCCCTTGCTGAGCGAGGCCATGGCCCAGCCAGCCCCGGGCCTGGTCACCGAGGAATTCATGATCCCCAGTGGCGACCAGGGGATCGAGCTGTTCCTGCGCAACAAGCGCCCCTCGGCCATGACCGGCTTCTCGCCGAGCCGGACGGTGCTGTTCGTGCATGGCGCCACCTACCCGGCCAGCACCGCCTTCGACCTGCCCTTGGGCGGGCAGAGCTGGATGGACTACATCGCCGGCCGCGGCTTCGACGTCTGGCTGGTGGATCTGCGCGGCTATGGCCGCAGCACCCGCCCGCCGGAGATGGCGCAGCCCGCCGCCGCCAACCAGCCGATCGTGCGCGGCGAGACGGCGGTGGCCGATATCGCCGCCGCCGCAGCCTACATCCGCCAGAAACGCGGCCTGGGGAAGCTCACGGTCATCGGCTGGTCCTGGGGTACCGCGCTGATGGGCCGCTACGCCGCCGACAACGCCAACCTGGTGGAGCGAGTGGTGCTCTATGCCCCGGTCTGGCTGCGGCAGGGCCAGAGCCTGACCGACAACGGCCAGCCGCTCGGCGCCTATCGCACCGTGACCCAGGCGCAGGCGAAGGAGCGCTGGCTGACCGGGGTGCCGGAGGAGCGCAAGGCGGCGCTGATCCCGGCCGGCTGGTTCGAGCATTGGGCCGGCGTGACCTGGGCCACCGACCCCGAGGGCGCCCGGCAGAACCCGCCGGTGCTGCGCGCGCCCGCCGGGGTGGTGCAGGACGGGCGCGAATACTGGAGCGCCGGGCGGCCATTCTACGACCCGGCCAAGATCACCGCGCCGACCATGCTGGTGCTGGCCGAATGGGACCACGACACGCCGCCCTACATGGCCAGCACGCTGTTCCCGCTGCTGAAGAACAGCGCCGGCAAGCGCATGGAACTTCTGGGCGAGGGCACCCATACCATCTGCATGGAACGCAATCGCGGCGCTTTGTTCCGCGCCGTGCAGGTCTTCCTGGAGGAAGCCTCAGCCTGAGCGGCAGCGGCGCCCTGGCTTGACACTGCCCGTGGCCACGCCAAGGCTTCCGCGATAAATCAAAGGGGAAAGCCATGGCCGGCAGCGACCAGACCAAGAAGCACTTCCGCCTGCGCAGCCAGCGTTGGTTCGACGACCCGGAAGACCCCGGCATGACCGCGCTCTACGTGGAGCGCATGCTGAACTACGGCTTCACCCGCGCCGAGCTGCAGAGCGGCCGTCCGATCATCGGCATCGCCCAGACCGGCAGCGACATCGCGCCGTGCAATCGCCATCATATCGAGCTGGCCGAGCGGACGAAGCAGGGCATCCGCGACGCCGGCGGCATCCCGCTGGAATTCCCGATCCATCCGATCCAGGAGACTGGCAAGCGCCCGACCGCGGCGAATGACCGCAACCTGGCCTATCTCAGCCTGGTGGAAGTGCTGCACGGCTACCCGATGGACGGCGTGGTGCTGACCACCGGCTGCGACAAGACCACGCCGGCCTGCCTGATGGGCGCGGCAACGATGAACATACCGGCCATCGTGCTGAGCGGCGGCCCGATGCTGGACGGCCACTACCAGGGCCGGCTGACCGGCAGCGGCACCATCGTCTGGGAAGCGCGCAAGATGTTGGCGCGCGGCGAGCTGGACTATGATGGTTTCATGGAACTGGTGGCCAGCAGCGCCACCAGCGTGGGCCACTGCAACACCATGGGCACCGCGCTGTCCATGAACTCCATGGCCGAGGCGCTGGGCATGAGCCTGCCCGGCTGCGCCGCCATCCCGGGGCCGTACCGCGAGCGGGGGCAGATGGCCTACGCCACCGGCAAGCGGATCGTCGACATGGTGCACGAGAACCTGCGCCCGTCCGACATCATGACCCGCGCCGCCTTCGAGAACGCCATCCTCGCGGCCAGCGCCATCGGGGCGTCCACCAACTGTCCGCCGCACATCATCGCCATCGCCCGCCACATGGGCGTGGAGTTGCAGATCGAGGATTGGGACCGCATCGGGCACGACATTCCGCTGCTGGTTGATTGCCAGCCTGCGGGGCGCTTCCTGGGCGAAAGCTTCCACCGCGCCGGCGGCGTGCCGGCGGTGATGCACGAGCTGCTGAAGGCCGGCGTGCTGCGCGGCCAGGCGATGACGGTCAACGGCCGCACCATGGGCGAGAATGTCGAGGTCATCGCGCATGTCGACCGCGAGGTGATCCGCGCCTACGACGCGCCGATGAAGCACCATGGCGGCTTCGCCATCCTGCACGGCAACATCTTCGACAACGCGGTGATGAAGGTCAGCGTCATCGACAAGGCGTTCCAGGAACGCTTCCTCTCCAACCCCGAAGGCGTGTTCGAGGGCAAGGTCGTGGTGTTCGAAGGGCCGGAGGACTACCACGACCGCATCGAGGACCCCTCGCTCGGCATCGATGACCACACGGTGCTGGTGATCCGCAACTGCGGCCCGGTGGGCTACCCCGGCAGTGCCGAGGTGGTGAACATGCAGCCGCCGGCCAGCCTGCTGAAGCATGGCATCGACAGCCTGCCCACCATGGGCGATGGCCGCCAGTCCGGCACCTCGGCCAGTCCGTCCATCCTCAACGTCTCGCCGGAAGCGGCGGTGGGCGGTGGGCTGGCGCTCCTGAAATCCGGCGACCCCATCCGCATCGACCTCAACACCCGCCGGGTGGATGTGCTGATCCCCGATGCCGAGCTCGCTGCCCGGCGCGCCGCCTGGGTCAAGCCCGTGTTGCTGCACAAGACGCCGTGGGAGGAAATCCAGCGCGGCATCGTCGGCCAGCTCGGCACCGGCATGTGCCTGGAACCGGCAACGCTGTACCTGAACATCCTGGAAACCCGTGGCGAGAGCCGACACAATCACTAGCCGCGCTGCGGCGGCGGCCAAACGGCGCTGCGCCGCCGGATGACGCCGCCCACCGCCCTGATCATCGGCGGCGGCGTCATGGGCCTCTCGGCGGCGCGCGGATTGGCCCGGCAGGGCTGGCGCGTGACGCTGCTGGACCAGGACCCGCTGCCCAACCCGCGCGGCAGCAGCCACGACCAGCACCGGCTGATCCGCCACGCCTACGGCGCCGAGCAGGGCTACATGGCGATGGTCGACCAGGCCTTCCTCGCCTGGGACCGGCTCTGGGCCGAACTCGGCGCCTGCCACTACCTGCCCACCGGCGTCCTGGCCGTGGCCGAAGCCCCTGGCGGTTGGCTGGCGGCGAGCCGCGCGGCGCTGCGCCAGGCGGGGCACGCGGTGGCGGACCTTGCCCCCGACACCCTGCCAGCCCGGTTGCCGATGCTGACCGCCGCCGGCCTGGCCGACGCCTTCCACACCCCCGCGGGCGGCGTGCTGCTGGCGGACCGCATCCTGGCCAGCCTGGTGCGGCTGTGTGCTGGGCTGGGCGTCAGCTTCCGCCAGGCCCGCGTGGTTGCCCTGGACCCCGAACAGGGACGCGTCCGCCTGGTGGATGGCAGCACCCTGGCGGCAGACCTGCTCGTCGTCGCCGCCGGCCCCTGGTTGCCGCGGCTGCTGCCGGCCCGGCCGGTGCGCGCATCGCGCCAGGTTGTGGTGATGCTGCAGCCTCCGGCCGCGCTGCAGGCAGCCTGGGTGGCTGCGCCGATGCTGCTGGACCTGGCCAATGATGGCGGCTTCTACGCCGTGCCGCCGGTGGCCGGCACCAGCCTGAAGCTCGGCGACCACCGCTTCGCCCCCGACGGTGACGCCGAGGAGACGCGCGACGCCAGCCCTGCCGAGGCCGAGGCCATCCTTGCCCTGGCGCGCCGCCGGCTGCCGGGGCTGGAGCACTACCGCGTGCTTGAGGCTCGCGCCTGCTACTACGACGTCACCGCCGATGAGCGGTTCATCCTGGCGCCGTTGGGCGGCCGCGGCTGGGTCATGGGCGGCTTTTCGGGCCATGGCTTCAAGTTCGGCCCCCTGTTGGGCGAGGCGCTGGCGGCGGCGGTTGCCGACCCTGCCCTCGGAGCCTTGTTGCCGGCATGGGCGGCAGGCCTCGCGCCACCCCCGCCGGGTTTGCTAGCATCGGGGGCATGACCCAGCAGACAACCCCCACCGAGGACCTGGTCTTCGGCCTGACCCGCCTGTTCGACCTGCCCGGCCTCAGCGCCGCGGCGGGCGCGCCGCTCGGCACCGAGGACATCGCCGCCATACTCGGCGAGGCCGAGAAGTTCAGCCGCGAGGTGCTGTTCCCCGGCAGCCGCGACGCCGACCGGCACGGCGCGGTGTATGCGAATGGCGTGGTCCGCCTGCCGCCTGGCTACTACCCGGCCTACAAGGGTTGGGTGGAGGCCGGCTGGCAGGGCATCTCGGCGCCCGAGCAGCACGGCGGTCAGGGCCTGCCGCCCAGCATGTGGGTCGCGGTGCAGGAGCTGGTCTGTGCCGCGGACATGTCCTTCTCGCTTTGCCCGCTGCTGACCGGCGGCGCCATCGAGGCGCTGACCCGCTTCGCCACCCCGGCCCAGGCCGCGGCCTGGCTGCCGAAGATGGTGACCGGCGAATGGACCGGCAGCATGAACCTGACCGAGCCGCAGGCCGGCAGCGACCTCTCGGTGGTGCGCACCCGCGCCGAACCGCTGGGCCCGGATGCGAACGGGGTCGGCAAGTACGCCCTGCACGGCCAGAAGATCTTCATCAGCTTCGGCGAGCACGATCTGGCGCCGAACACCATTCACCTGGTGTTGGCGCGGCTGCCGGATGCGCCCCCGGGCACCCGCGGCATCAGCCTGTTCGCCGCGCCGAAGGTGCTGCCGAATGGCCAGCGCAACGCAGTGCGCTGCGGCGGCATCGAGAAGAAGCTCGGCATCCACGCCTCGCCCACCTGCGTGATGCTGTTCGAGGGCGCCGAGGCCGAGCTGGTCGGCGAGCCGAACAAGGGCCTCAACGCCATGTTCGCCATGATGAACGACGCCCGGCTGAATGTCGGCCTGCAGGGCGTGGCGCTGGGCGCCCGCGCGACCGAGCTGGCCGAAGCCTATGCCGCGCAGCGCATGCAGGGCGGCGTGGCGATCGACCGCCACCCCGATGTCGCCCGCATGCTGGCGGAAATGCGCGCCATCACCCTGGCCGGCCGCCTGCTGGTGCTGGAAGCCGCGCACTGCATCGACCTTGGCCGGCTGAACCACGATGACAGGGCCGAGGGCCGCCTTGCGCTGCTGATCCCCATCGTCAAGGCCTGGTGCACCGACCGTGGCGTGGATGTCGCCTCGCTCGGCGTGCAGGTGCACGGTGGCATGGGCTTCGTCGAGGATACCGGCGCGGCGCAGATCCTGCGCGACTCACGCATCGCGCCGATCTACGAAGGCACCAACGGCATCCAGGCCATCGACCTGGTGCAGCGCAAGCTGTTCCGCGACAACGGCACCGAGATGCGCGCCTTGCTGGCCGAAGTCCGCGCTGCGGACCCGGCCCTGCACGCCGCCGCCGACGCGCTCGCGGCCGCGACCGACTGGATGCTGGCCAATGCAACCCGGCCGGATGCGGCGCAGGCTTCCGCGGTGGCCTACCTGGACGCCGCGGGTTGGTTGCTGGGCGGCTGGGAACTCGCCCGCGCCGCGAAGCTTGATGCCCGTTATGCTCCCTTGGCCAGCTTCTACCTGCGCCGGCTGCTGCCGCGTGCCGCCGCCCGCCTGGCCGAGATCGAGGCCGCCGATGCCGTGCTGGACCTGCTTGGCGCGGCCTGAACCACACAACGCGGTTTTCGCTACCGGCCAGCCCTTGCGTCCGCAGGGGTTGGGGGCATGTCCCCTTTCAACAACAAGGTGACGCCCCGCATGGATGCCCTGCCGCCCCCCGTGCTGCCTGCCGCCCCCGCCTTGCGACGCCAGCCCCGCCGCATTGCCGTGGTGGGGGCCGGGCCGGGTGGGCTGGCTGCGGCGATGCAGCTGGCGGCCAGCGGCGCCGCGGTGACACTGTTCGAGAAGGATGCCGTGGTCGGCGGCCGCAGCCGCACCTTGAGCACGCCGGAAGGCTTCCGCTTCGACCTGGGGCCAACCTTCTTCCTCTATCCCCGCATCCTGGCCGAGATCTTCGCCAGCTGCGGCGCCCGGCTGGAGGACGAAGTCGAGCTGGTCAAGCTGGACCCCAACTACCGCCTGGTGTTCGAAGGCGGCCCGACGATCGAGGCCACCGGCGATGTTGCCCGCATGGAGGCCGAGATCGCCAAGATCAGTCCGGCGGACGCGGGTGGCCTGCGCCCCTGGCTGGCCGAGAACCGCCGCAAGCTGGACGCCTTCAAGCCGGTGCTGGAACGCGCCTTCGGCCGCGCCGCGGACATGATGGGCAGCGACATGCTGCGCGCCCTGCCCCTGCTGCGGCCGCACCGCAACCTGGATGCCGACCTCAGGCGTTTCTTCAAGGACGAGCGCACCCGGCTCGCCTTCGGATTCCAGGCCAAGTACCTGGGCATGAGCCCGTTCCGCTGCCCCAGCCTGTTCACCATCCTCAGCTACCTGGAATACGAACACGGGGTGTACCACCCGATCGGCGGCTGCGGCGCCGTCGCCATTGCCATGGCGCGCGTCGCCGAACGGCTCGGCGTGGATATCCGCCTGAACACGCCGGTGGACCGCATCGCCTGCGAGGCCGGCCGCGCCGTGGGCGTGGAGGCCGGCGGGCAGCGCCATGCCGCCGATGCCGTGGTGGTGAACGCGGACTTCGCCCATGCCCTGCCGCGCCTGCTGCCCGATGCGCTGCGCCGGCAATGGCCGGACCGCAAGATTGCCGCGGCACGCTATTCCTGCTCCACCTTCATGCTGTACCTGGGCATCGAGGGCGACCTGCCCGGCCTGGCGCATCACAACGTGCTGCTGGCGGAGGACTACCGCCGCAACATCCGCCAGATCGAAACCGGCGAGCTGCCCGATATCCCCAGCCTCTACGTGCAGCACGCCGGGGCGACCGACCCCAGCATGGCGCCGCCCGGCCACACCGCGCTCTACGTGCTGGTGCCGGTGCCCAACCTGAAGCATGCCGCGGATTGGGCTGCCGAGGCACCGCGCTACCGCCGCCTGGCGCTGCGGCGGCTGCAGGCGCTCGGGCTGCCGGATATCGAGTCCCGCATCCGGCATGAACGCATCGTGACGCCGCAGGGCTGGCAGGACGACTTCGCGGTTGGCCATGGTGCCACCTTCAACCTGGCGCATGACCTCAAGCAGATGCTGTTCTTCCGCCCCGGCAACCGCTTCACCGACGTGCCCGGTGTCTACCTGGTCGGTGGCGGCACGCATCCCGGCAGCGGGTTGCCGGTGATCTACGAAGGTGCCCGGATAACGGCCGGGCTGGTCAGGCAGGACCTGGGCATGAACGTCGGAGCCGCAGCATGAGCGCCAGGGTCATCATCGTCGGCGGCGGCCTGGGCGGGCTGGCAGCCGCCTGCGTTGCGGCGGCGCGCGGGCACCGCGTCACCTTGCTGGAGCGGAATGATTGGCTCGGCGGCAAGGCGGCGGAACTGCTGCTCGATGCGCCGGGAGGCGGCCGGTTCCGCTTCGACATGGGCCCCACCATCCTGACCGTGCCGCGGGTACTGCGCCGCATCTACGCCGAGGCGCGCCGCGACCAGGCGCAGGACCTGCCGCTGATCCGGCTGGACCCGCAGTGGCGCTGCTTCTTCGACGGCGGCACGCAGATCGACCTGATGGAGAACGTCGGGGAGATGGCCGCGGCGATGGACCGCTTCGCCCCCGGCAACGGTGCCGGCTACCAGCGCTTCCAGGCCATCGCCAGCCACCTGCATGAGGTTTCGGAGAAGTTCTTCTTCTGGAAATCGGTGGAAGGCCTGGGCGATACCATCGACTGGCGCAGCCAGATGCAGGCCGGCACCATGAAGGACGTGCTGGCGCTGCGCATGGGCCGGACGGTGGCCAAGGTGATCCGCGGCCAGGTGCCGGATGCGCGGCTGGCGCAGATGTTGGACCACTATTGCCAGTATGTCGGCAGCAGCCCCTACCTGGCACCGGCCGTGCTGTGCGGCATCGGCGACATGCAGGCCAGCGAGGGGCTCTGGTATCCCGAGGGCGGCACCCGCGCGGTGGCCGAGGGGCTGGCGGCGCTGGCCGCCTCGCTCGGCGCCGAGCTGCGCACCAATGTGGAGGTAACGGGTTTCGACATCGTCGCGGACACCGTCCGCGGCGTCCGCACCGGCACCGGCGAGGTCATCAAGGCCGATGCCGTGATCTCCAACATGGACGCCATCCGCACCTATACCGAGCTGGTCGGCGGCAAGCCGGCCCGGCACTACGCCGGCAAGTTCCAGCCGGCCTGTTCCGGCGTGGTGCTCTACCTCGGCCTCAATCGTCGCTACGACCACCTGGCGCACCACGACTTCGTCTTTTCCCGCGATGCCGAGGAGGAGTTCGACGCGATCTATGCGAAGGGCATCCCGGCGGCCGATCCTACCGCCTACCTGGCTGCCCCCTCCGGCACCGACCCCAGCGTGGCGCCGCCCGGCGGGGAGGCGCTGTACGTACTGGTGCACACCCCCTATTTGCGCCCCGGCCAGGACTGGCGGGCGATGTTCCCGGCCTATCGCCAGGTGATCCTCGACAAGCTGAAGCGCACCGCGGGGCTCACCGATATCGAGGACCGCATCGTCGCCGAGCACCACCTGACGCCGGAGGATATCCATGACCGCTACAAGGTGCTGGACGGCGCCATCTATGGCCTGGCCAGCCACGGGCGCTGGACCGGTGCCTTCAAGCCGGGCAACCGCAGCCGACAGGTGAAGGGGCTCTACCTCGCCGGCGGTGCCGCCCACCCCGGCCCCGGCATGCCCATGGTGATGATGAGCGGCTGGATCGCCGCCGATGCGCTGGACCAGGACCTGGGCGGCCGCGGCATGCCCCCGGGCGCCGAGCAGGCCGGTTTGCCCGACCGCCTGCGCGCTGCGGCGGAATAGCCCCGGTGCCAGCCGAGCCTTCGCCTGTCGAACTGCGCTCGCCGGCCCTGCACCGCTTCTTCCACGCCGCCTTCCGCCGCCGCGCCCGCGCCGGGCTGCGCGCCATCCGCCTGGCCAGCTGGGGCCGCCCGGCACCGACGGAAGGGCCGGTGGTCGTCTTTGCCAACCATCCGAGCTGGTGGGACGGCGTCGCCTTCATGCTGCTGGCCGAGGCGGTCTTTCCCGGCCGGCAGATGTACGCCCCGATGGCCGCCGAGGCGTTGGCCCGCTATCGGTTCATGCGGCGCATCGGCGTGTTCGGCGTGGAGACCGGCACCCCGCGCGGTGCCATGGCCTTCCTGCGCGGCGCCGAGCAGGTGCTGGCCTCGCCCGGCGGCATGCTCTGGGTCAACGCGCCCGGCCGCTTCATGGATGTGCGCGACCGGCCGGTGCCGATCATGCCCGGCCTGACCCGGCTGGCGGAACTGGCCCCCACCGCGCTGTTCCTGCCGCTGGCGGTGGAATACCCGTTCTGGGGCGAGCCGCAGCCCGAGATGCTCTGCGCCTTCGGCGAACCGCTCACCGCCGCCAGCCTGCGCCAGCAGGACCGCCCCGGCCGCGCCGCCATGCTGGCCGCGGCGCTGGAGGCAACCATGGACCGCCTGGCCACGGACGCCATGGCCCGCGACCCCGGCCGGCTGGAGGTATTGGTGCAGGGACGCGAGGGGATGGGCGGCGCCTGGCAGTTCTGGCGCCGGATGGGCGCGGCGGTGCGCGGCCAGCGCTTCGATGCGCGGCACGAGCAGCGCTGATGGACGCCGCCAGCACCGCCCTGGCCCTGGCCGCCCTGCCCGCCGCACTCGGCGCGATGAACCTGGCCCTGCTGCCCCGCGCCACCGCGGCGCCGCCGGCGGGCGCGCTGGTCTCCATCCTGATCCCCGCGCGCGACGAGGCTGGCAATATCGAGGCCTGCGTCCGGGCCGCGCTGGCCCAGCAGGGGGTGGCGGTGGAGGTGCTGGTGATGGACGACGCCAGCACGGACGCCACGCCCGCGCTGGTTGCCGCGATGGCGGTGGCCGACCCTCGCCTCCGCCTGCTGGCCGCGCCCGCCCTGCCGCCGGGCTGGACCGGCAAGGTTCACGCCTGTGCCCGACTGGCCGAGGCCGCCCGCGGCACGCACCTGCTGTTCATCGACGCCGATGTGCGCTTGGCGCCCGACGCCGCCGCGCGCCTCGCCGGCCATGCCGCCGCCCACGGCCTGGCCATGGTCAGCGGGGTGCCACGGCAGCGAATCGGCAGCCTGGGGGAGGCGCTGACGGTGCCGGCCATTAATCTTTTGTTGCTGGGCTACCTGCCCGGCGGCGGCCGCGCCGGCACGCGCAAGGCCTCGCTGGCTGCCGCCTGCGGCCAGTTGGTGCTGGCGGAAGCCGCGGCCTACCGCGCCATCGGCGGCCACGCCGCCATCCGCGCCGTGCTGCATGACGGCCTGGCCCTGGCCCGCACGCTGCGCAGCGCCGGCTTCCGCACGGAGGTGGTGGACGGTGCGACCCTGGCGGAATGCCGCATGTATGGCGGCTTCCGCCAGGCCTGGCCCGGCTTCCTGAAGAATGCGCGAGAGGGCATGGCGACGCCGCTCGGCCTGCCGGTCTGGACCGTGCTGCTGGCCGGGGCGCATCTGTGGCCCTGGTTCCTGCTGCCGGCCCCGGCGGCCACCTGGGCGCTGCTGCTCACCCTGGGGCTGCGCGCCGGCATCACCTGGCGGGCGCGGGAGCCGGCCTGGACCATTGCGCTGCACCCGCTGACCATGGCCGTGGCCCTGGCCATCCAGTGGACCGCGTTGCTGCGGCGGCGCCCGGCGGGCTGGAAAGGCCGCGCATATCCGTCCACAAAGGCGGCATGAGCCTCGCCGCATCCTCCGTCGCCGTCGCCGCCACCCCCACCCGGGACCACGACGAAGAAAACTTCCCCACCGCCAGCCTGATCCTGGCCAAGCCGCTGCGCGCCAAGGTGATGGCCTTCTACCGCTTCGTCCGCACCGCCGACGACATCGGCGACAGCGCGGAGCTGGCGCCGGAGGAGAAGATCCGCCGGCTGGACCTGATGGAAGCCGCGCTGGACGACCCCGAGACCACCATGCCGGAAGCCGCCGGGCTGCATCGCCATGCCGTCGGCACCGACGAAGCCCGCAGGATGCTGGTTGCCTTCCGCCAGGACGCCTTCAAGACCCGCTACGCCGATTGGGCGGAGTTGGAGGACTACTGCGCCCACAGCGCCGACCCGGTCGGCCGCATGCTGCTGCGCCTGCATGGGGATGGCGACAACGCCGCGGGCAACGCGGCAGCCGATGGCCTCTGCACCGCCTTGCAGGTGCTGAACCACCTGCAGGACCTGGTTGGCGACCGCGCCAGCCTGGACCGCATCTACCTGCCCACCCCCTGGATGGACTGCGCCGGCGGCATCGAGGCCTTCTTCGACCCCGCCAACACCCAGCGCCGGCGGGAGGTGCTGGACGCCGCGCTGGACCGGGTGGAGGAGCAACTGGACCGCGCCAGCGCCTTGCCGCGACTGGTCAAGTCGCGCCGGCTGGCGATCCAGAGCGCGATGACCATCGGCCTGGCCCGGCGGCTGCTCGCAAAACTGCGCGCCGCCGACCCGGTGCTGGGCCGGGTCAAGCTGGGCAAGGCGGATTTCGCGGGCGCCCTGCTCGGCGCCTTCGGCACCGGGCCTGCCGATGCCGAGCTGGTGGCGTCGCGCGTTTCCCGCGCCGGCTCCTCCTTCGCCCGCGGCATGGCGGCGCTGAAGGGCGAGCGCCGCCGCGCGCTGTGGGGCGTCTATGCGTTCTGCCGCGCGGTGGACGACATTGCCGACAACACCATGCCGGAGGCCGAGAAGCGCCGCTTCCTGCTGGACTGGCGCCGCAAGCTGCTGGAACCCGACTGCGCCGTCTCGCGCGAGCTCGCCTTCGCCCGCAACGCCTATGGCGTGCCGCTGGTGGAATGCGAGGCGATGATCGCCGGCATGGAAACCGACGCCACCGACTTCCTGCGCCTGCAAACCGAAGCCGACCTGGACCTGTATTGCCGCCGCGTCGCCGGCAGCGTCGGCGCCATGAGCGTGCGTATCTTCGGCGCGCCGCAAGCCGAGAAATTCGGGCTGGAGCTGGGCCACACATTCCAGCTCACCAACATTCTCCGCGACGTGGACGAGGATGCCGAGCGGGAGCGCGTCTACATCCCGCGCGACCTGCTGGAGGAGGCCGGGGTGCCGGAAGGCCCGGCGAGGCAGATCGTCGCCCACCCCGCCTTCGGCGCCATCTGCGCCAGGTTGGCCACCCGCGCCCAGGCTGGCTTTGCTCGGGGCCGCGCCGAGATCGGCCAGTTCCCCGCCCAGGCGCTGCTGCCCGCCGCCGTCATGGCCTGGGGCTATGGCCGCTTGTTGGACCGGCTGGTCCAGCGCGGCTTCGAGCATCGCGCCGGTCCGCGCCCGAAGCTGACCAAGGGCGAGAAGCTCAGCATGGCGTTGATGGCGCTGGGCCTGAAGCGGCCGTGAGCCTGATGCCCGCATGACCATCCACGTCATCGGCGCCGGCCTGGCCGGGCTGGCCGCGGCGCTGGACCTGGCCGAGGCCGGCCGCCCGGTACAGTTGCACGAGGCCAGCCCCCAGGCCGGCGGCCGAGCCCGCGCCCTGCCGGACGGCACCGACAATGGCACCCATGCCCTGGTCGGCGCGAACACCGCCGCGCTCGGCTTCCTGAAGCGCATCGGTGCCCGCGACGGCTGGGTGGAGCCGGAGCCCGAGGGCCTGCCGGTGCTGGACCTGGCCGATGGCAGCGCCCGGCGCCTGGCGCTCTCGCCACTGGCCTGGGGCAACCCCGCGCTGCGACCGGAAGGGGCTACGCTCGGCGCGGTGGCGCGCATGGCCAGCATGGCGTTCGGTCGCGATCGCCCCATTGCCGAGGTGATGGCCGACCACCCCCGCTTTCATCGCGGCTTCGTCGACCCGCTGGTGATCGCGACCCTGAACACACCCTCCGCCGAGGCCAGCTCGGCTCGGCTCGGCCAGGTGCTGCGCCGGCTGGGCGGCCCCGGCGCCACCCGGCTCTACGTGGCCGAACACGGGCTGGGGCCGGACCTGGTCGGCCCCGCGCTTGGGGCCATCCAGCGCGCCGGCGGCAGCATCCGCCACGGTGCCCGGCTGCGGCGGCTGGTGCAGGCCGGTGGCCGCGCCTCGGCGCTCGACTTCGGCGAGGACAGCCTTCTGCTTGGGCGCGACGACCAGGTGGTGCTGGCGACGCCGCCCTGGGAAAGCCAGCGCCTGCTGACCCATCTGGAGGTGCCGGCCGCGCACGCGCCCATCGTCAACCTGCACTTCGCCCGCAGCGGTCCCGGTCCGGTGCGCTTTGTCGGCCTGCTGGGCGCGCTGTGCCAATGGGTGCTGGTGCGGCCTGCCGGTGTCTCGGTCACGGTTTCGGCCGGCGACGCCGAGGCTGGGCTGGGCGAGGCCGACCTGGCCCCCCGCGCCTGGAGCGAGATCCTGCGCGTGGCCGCCGCCTTTCGCATTCCCGGCGAGTGGCCGCTGGTGACGCCGCCCTGCCGCGTGGTGAAGGAGCGCCGCGCCACGCCGCGCCACCTGCCCGGCCCGCCGCTGCGCCCGCCGCGCCAGCCGCTGGCCAACCTGGCCCTGGCCGGCGACTGGACCTGGCCGCACCTGCCGGCGACCATCGACGCTGCCATCCGCAGCGGCCAGGCCGCCGCCGCCGCGCTG
>CAIMOR010000034.1 GCA_903843125.1 uncultured Rhodospirillales bacterium | reverse complement strand
GAGGCGGAAACCAGCGTTGGCCGCCGCCGCGGCCGCGCCACCGGCACGCTGCGCTTGGCCTGCGCCGAGGTGATGGGCCGGCTGCACATCCTGCCTCGCCTGCAGCGCTTCCTGGATCAGCACCCGGACGTGGCGGTGGACTTGGTGCTGAGCGACGGCTTCACCGACCTGGTGCAAGAAGGCATCGACCTGGCGCTGCGGGTCGGCGAATTGCTGGACCCCGGCCTGGTGGCCAGGCGGATCGGCCTGACCCGGCGCGTGGTGGTGGCCACCCCCGGCTACCTGGCCCGCCATGGCACGCCCGAGACGCCGGAGGCGCTGCGGAGCCACCACTGCATCGTCTACACGCGCCTGGCCACCGGCGATGCCTGGCCGTTCCTGGGGCCCGAGGGGCCGCTGAGCGTGCCGATCGGCGGCCGTCTGCGGGTGAACAGCACCGAGGCGGTGCGGGCGGCGACCCTGCAGGGGCTGGGCATCGGCATGGTACCCGGCTGGCACTTCGTGGATGACGAGGTCGAGAGCGGCCGGCTGGTGCGGCTGCTGCGCGGCTGGGAACCGCGGCCGCACCCGGTGCACGCGGTCTATCCCACACGGCGGTTCCTGGCGCCCAAGGTGCGGGCGATGATCGACTTCCTGGCCGAGGAATTCGCCGGCGATCCCGAGTTTGCCGGCGGCTGAGCCGCGGCGGCGGCGGCAGTGCTTCCATGGACTTCGGACTGACCCTAGCCTCTGCCGACGCCCGCGACGCCGCGCCGGGCCCACTGCCTTCAGCCGGAGAACCGCCCGTGTTGTTCATGGTCATCAGCGAACCCAAGCCCGAGCCGCCCAGCAGCGTGGTGCACCATCGCCAGGACTTCTGGCGCTGGATCCAGCCGCTGATCGATTCCAGCGAGGTGCGCTCGGTGCATGCCCGCGTCGGCCGCGGCGCGGTGGTGCTGTTCGACGTGCCGGGCAACGAGGGGCTGCATCGCCGCTTGAACGAGTGGGCCGACATCATCCCCGCCACCTTCGCGGTCTATCCGCTGGTAGACCCCAAGGCGGCGCAGGGCTTCCTGGCGACCCAGAAGGCCTGAGCGGCGGCGCCCATTGCCGCCGCCCGCCGTCCCCGACAGAGTGCATGAAACGGCAGGAGGAATCCCATGGCGGCATCGGCACCAAGCCAACGGCGCAGCACCGGCGTCAGCGCCCCGCCGCATTGGCCGGCGCCGCCGCGTCCGCCCAAGGGTGCGCCGAACATCCTGCTGGTGCTGTTCGACGATGCCGGCTTCTCCGACTTCGGCTGCTTCGGCTCGCCGGTGCGGACGCCGACGATCGACCGCCTGGCCGCGGAGGGGCTGCGCTACACCGGCTTCCACACCACGGCCATGTGCAGCACCACGCGCACCGCGCTGCTGACCGGGCGCAACCACCACTCCGCCGGCGTCGGCAGCCTGGCGAATTTCGACAGCGGCTACCCCGGCTACCGTGGCAAGATCGCCAAGGAGGCTGGGACGCTGGCGGAGATGCTGCGCCCGCACGGGTATCGTAACTACATGCTGGGCAAGTGGCACGTCACGCCGCTGACCGAGAGCGGCAGCACCGGCCCGTTCGACGGCTGGCCCTTGGGCCGTGGGTTCGACCGCTTCTACGGCTTCATGGACGCGGCGACGGACCAGTACACGCCGGAGCTGGTGCGCGACAACTCGCCCATCCCGCCGCCGCGGACGCCGGAGCAGGGCTACCACCTGACCGAGGACCTGGTGGACCAGGCCATCGCCTTCCTCGCGGGCCACGTCTCGGAACGGCCGGAGACGCCCTGGCTATGCTGGCTGGCGCTGGGCGCCGTGCACGCGCCGCACCAGGCGCCGGCCGACCTGATCCGCAGCTACGACGCGGTGTTCGCCGAGGGCTGGGACGTGGAGCGCGAGCGCCGGCTGGCGAAGCAGCAGGCGCTGGGCGTGGTGCCGCCCGGCACCGTGCTGCCGCCGCGCAACGACGACGTGCATCCCTGGGACAGCTATCCGCCGGAGCAGCAGCGCTACCTCACCCGCCTGCAATCCGCCTTCGCCGGCATGATGGACCATGCCGACCAGCAGCTGGCGCGCCTCATCGGCTTCCTGGAGACGACCGACCTGCGTGAGGACACGCTGGTGCTGGTGCTGTCCGACAATGGCGGCAGCCAGGAGGGCGGACCGCTCGGCGGCGTCAACCTGCTCGGCCCGCGCAACCTGCGCGCGGAGCCGATGGCGGAGAAGCTGGCACGGCTGGATGATATCGGCGCACCCGGCAGCTACACCAACTACCCGCTCGGCTGGGGCATGGCGTCGAATACGCCGCTGCGCCGCTACAAGCAGAACACCCATGGCGGCGGCATCCGCGATCCGCTGGTGATGAGCTGGCCGCGCGGTATCCCCGCGCGCGGCGAGTTGCGGCACCAGTTCGTCCATGCCTGCGACCTGGCGCCGACGCTGCTGGAGATCATCGGCGTCGCCGCGCCCGAGGCGGTGAACGGCGTAGCGCAGATGCCGCTGGAAGGCGTGAGCTTCGCCGCCAGCCTGCAGGACCCTGCCGCGCCGTCCAAGGCCACGCCGCAGTACTTCGAGATGTTCGGCCACCGCGGCATCGTCCATCAGGGCTGGAAGGCGGTGGCCTACCACCCACCCGAGACGCCCTACGAGGATGACCGCTGGGAGCTGTTCCACCTGGCCGAGGACTTCAACGAGACCCGCGATCTCGCCGCCGAACGTCCCGACAAGCTGGCGGAGCTGAAGGCCCTGTGGTGGCAGGAGGCTGAGAAGCACCAGGTGCTGCCGCTGGACGACCGGTTCCGCCAGCGCTTCGCCGAGAATGCCGCGCGCTTCCACGGCGCCCGCAAGCGCTACGTGTTCCACGCCGGCGTCGGCCACGTACCGACCGAGGTGGCGCCCGACGTGCGCAGCCGCAGCTACCGCATCGACGTGCATGCCGAATTCGGCGCCGCCGACAGCGGCGTGCTGGTGGCGCACGGCGACGCCGCCAGCGGCTACAGCCTGCACATGGAAGCCGGCCTGCCGGTGCACGACATGAACATCGGCGGCGAGCATGTGGTGCTGCGCGCCACCCGCCCGGTACCACCGGGCCCGCATGTGGTCGGGCTGCGCTGCCGCCGGCTGCACCGCGAGCCGAAGCCGACCCTGGCCACCGGCCCCGGCCTCAGCGAGTTCACCCTGCTGATCGACGGCGAGCCGGCCGGCAGCGCGCAGACGCGGCTGGGCTTCTTCAACTTCGTCAGTTGGGCCGGGCTGGACGTGGGCTGCAACCGGGGTTCGCCGGTTTCGGATTACCGAGGCGCCTTCGGCTTCACCGGCCGGCTGCTGCGCGTGGAGGTGCACATGGACGACGACCAGGCGCTGGACGGCGAGAGCCTGAGCGCGGCGGAGCTCGCCCGCGAATGAGGGCGCTCGCTTTCCTGCTCGCGGTGCTGGTCGCAGTGCCGGCGCTGGCGCAGCAATACCCGGCGCGGCCGCCAAGCTTGATCGTGAACTTCCCGCCCGGCGGCGTGACCGACCTGGTTGGTCGGGCGCTCGCCGCGGCCATGCCACTCGGCCAGCCGCTGGTGGTGCAGAATCGCGGCGGCGCGGGCGGGGCGATCGGCGCCGGCGCCATCGCCGCCGCGCCGGCCGATGGCTACACCCTCGGCTTCATCGCCACGGCGGCGCTGACCACGCTGCCGCATATGCGCCGCCAGAGCTACGGCGCCGAGAGCTTCGACTACATCTGCCAGACCTTCGACGTGCCGGTGTACCTGCTGGTGGCGCCGGGCTCGCCCTTCCGCAGCGCGGCGGAACTGGTGGCGGCGGCCCGCGCGCGGCCGGGCGCGCTGAACTACGCGACCGTCGGCCCCGGCTCCCTGCCGCACATGGCGGCGCTGGACTTCGCCGCCCAGGCCGGCGTCTCGCTGACCCATATCCCCTACCAGGGCGAGGCATCGGCGGTGACCGACCTGGTCGCCGGCCGGGTCGAGGTCTATTTCGGCACCAGCTCGGTCGCCACCATCCACGACCTGCGGCGCCTGGGCGTGGCCGCCCCGGCCCGGCTGGCGGAAAGCCCGGAGACGCCGACGCTGACCGAGCTGGGCTGGCCGGTGGTGTGGTCGGTGCTGGGCGGGCTGATCGCGCCGCGCGGCGTCGATGCCGCCATCCGCGCCCGGCTGGAGCAGGCCTGCGCCGCGGCGGTGCAGGCGCCGGCCTATCGCCAGGCGCTGGAGCAACTGAAGGTCGGCTGGGCACATGCCGGTGGCGAGCGCTTCCACGCCATGATCCAGGCGGAATCGGCGAAGAACCGGCGCCTGCTGGAAAGCTCCAACCTGGTGGTGGAGTGATGCTGCGCTTCTGGCACCGGGTTGACGACCCGTGGAGCCACCTGCTGCTGCAGGTGCTGCCGCGGCTGCTGGCGACCTACGACGTGGCGCTGGACTGCGTGACGCTGCCGGTCCCGCTGCGGGACTACGCGCCGCGGCCGGACCTGCTCGCCCGCCACGCGCTGCGCGATGCGCTGAACCTGCGCGACCACCTGGACATCACCTTCGACAGCAACGGCGCGCTGCCCGACCCCGCCCTGGCGGCGCTGGCCAACCGGCGGCTGCTGGCGGTGACGGATGCGGCGGTGTACCTGCGGCTGGCAACGGCGCTGGGCAACGCGCTCTTCGCCGGCCGCGGGGAAGAGCTTGTCGCCCTCTGCGCGGCCGGCAGCCTCAGCGCCGACGCGGCCGAGCAGTCGCTGGCCGCCAACCAGCAGCGCCAGCTGGACGCAGGCCATTTCAACACGGGCATGCTGAGCTTCAACGGAGCCTGGTACTGGGGCGTGGACCGGCTGCACCACCTGGAGCACGACCTGCTGGTGGCCGGCCGCAAGCGCCCCGGCACCAGCGTTGGCGTGCTGCAACGGCGGCCGCTGCCGCTGCCGCAGGCGCCGCCGGTGCCGGGCAGGCGCCTCACGCTCGACTTCTACTGCTCCTTCCGCAGCCCCTACACCTATCTTGCCGGCGAGCGCGTCTTTGCCCTGGCGCGGCGCTGGCCGGTGGAGGTGCGGCCGAAGCTGATCATCCCGATGAAGATGGCCGGCTTCGTCATCCCGGAGCTGAAGGCGCGCTACTTCCGCTTCGACCCCGCGCGGGAGGCGCTACGGCACGGCCTGCGCTTCGGCAACTTCCACGACCCCTTCGGCGCCGGCCTGGAACGGGCGATGGCGCTGGTGGACGGCGCCGCAAGGGCGGGCCGGTTGGAGGCCTATATCCTCTCGGTCATGCAGGGCGTCTGGGCCGATGGCGTGGATACCGCGACCGACGCCGGCCTTCGACTGCTGGTGGAACGCGCCGGGCTGGACTGGGCGGCGCTGCGCCCGGCCCTGGCCGACGAAGCCTGGCGCGACTGGGCGGCGCGGCATCGCGCCGAGTTGGAAGCGCATGGCCAATACGCCGCGCCGACCTTCGCGCTGGGCGGCTACGTCACCTGGGGCCAGGACCGCCTCTGGGTGCTCGAACGGGAAATCGAGCGGCGGCTGGGCTAGCGGCCATGCCGCGGACAGCGCGGGGCGTTGCGGCCGCTGGCGTCGTCAACGGGAGCGACAGCCTCCGCTTGGAAAGCAGGAAACGCAACGGTCTGTGGGAGGTGCGCTTACCTCTGAATTCGGTCCGCCCGGAATGGGAGCGTTGGCCCCTGAGAAGGAGGCTGGAGAGGGCGTGGAAGGGTGCGACGCACCGGGCTGATGCTGGACACGTTACGGACTGGCGACTTCCGGCGGTTTCGCCTGGGCGTGGGCCGCTGGAGTTTGCGGCAAGGGCGGCGGCCCATAGTGGGCACCGCGCCTCGTCCCCGTCGGCCGATTGTCAGGCGATTGTCAACAGGTCCGAAACCGCCTGCGTGGGTGCCACGATGGCAATGTGGCTGACGCTGAGGCCGTTCATGTACCAAATGGTCAGGTTGCCCTGAGCGTCGCGGAACTGCAGGTCAGCGTGCCCATCCCCGTCATAGTCGCCCACAGCCGTCAACAGGTTGTAGCCGCCGGCGGGCGTATAGCCAACGACCGCCTGGGCGACCCTCGCCGCCCCATCCATCAGCCAGACCAGCACGTCGGTCTGGCCGGCATTGCTGGCATCGGGAGCCGTCCAGACGATGTCGGACTTGCCGTCGCCGTTGAAATCGCCGATGCCGGCCAGGGTCCAACCCGCCGGCGCCGCGGCGCTCAAGGTCTGGATCGTATCCAGCGCCATCACTTGGCTGCCATCCGACGCAATCGCGTTGTTGAACGTCCACAGCGAAAGCTTGCCCGCGCCATCGGACCAGAGGACGTCGGCCATGCCGTCGCCATTGAAGTCGCCGACGCCTGAGAACTTGTCGGCGGTCGCCGTCCCCGTGACGTCGATGACCAGCGGCGGCCGCAGACCGGCCATGAGCCAGAGTTCCAGATTGCCGCTGCCGTCGTTGGCGCGCAGCAGCACATCCGAAAGGCCATCGCCATTGAAGTCCGCCACGCCCAGCACCTGCCGCTGCACGGCCGAGGAAGCGATGGGGTTGATGACGCCGAGCTGGTCGGCAAGGTCGACGCTGTGGTCGGCCGCCACCGGATCGGACAGCAGGACCTGGTATTGGAATTGAGCGTTGATGGCTTGGTGGACCAGCAGGTCGGCGCGGCCATCGCCGTCGAAATCGCCGATGCCGTCGATGCCGAAGATGCCGTAGCCGAGCGATGCGGGTTTCAGGAAGCCGGCGTTGTAGCTCAGCACTAGGCTGCCGGCCTGCGCCGCGGTCTGGCTGGGCTCGAGCAGCACCAGGGCGCCATTGCTGGCGGCCAGCAGGATGTCGGCATGGCCTTCGCCGGTGAAGTCGCCGCGGATGGCGGGCGCGGCGTGCGGTGAGGTGACGGTGATGGCGTCGGTGAAGGCGCTGTCGCCGACATCGCCGATGGGGTCGACGATGCGGGCCATGACGTAGTGTTCGCCGGAACCGGCAAGGGTGACGCGGGCTTGCCAATCCCCGCTGCTGTCCAGCATGGCATTGCCCAGCGAAAGGCCGTCATAGCTGTCGTATAGCGTGATCTCGCTGTGCAGCAGCGCGCGGAGTGGCTCGTTCACGGGGTCGGCAGCGGTGGCCGCCGGCAGCGTCACGTGGCCAGTGACCAACTGGCTGCGCGGGTTCCAGGCGGTGGCGGGCGTGTCGATGAAGATTTCGGGCGTGAAATGCCGCACCACATCCACAAGCACGGTACCGATATAGAAGGTGCGCGGGTCGGCAGCGGTTGTTTTCACGTCATCATCTGACTGGGGAAGTACCGCCCCGCCGGTGAACGCAACTACCCCATATTTTCCAATGTCGCTGAATATAGTATCCGTGGAAGAGTCGCTGGCTTTGACATGATTTGGTTCGTCGGCGAATAGGACGACGACATGGGCGCCTTGGTCGAGGACGTGCTGACTCGGTGTCGGAGCAAGTCCGTTCCAATACTGATTGATGGTAAGAAGCGGGGGTAGCGTACCTGCGGGAGCGCTGGTCGAAAAATCATAGGCCAGCACCGCGGTTACCGTGTCGGTGCCGGTTCCCGTGACCCCGGTCAAGCCGGGGAAAAGGAGCCTCTCCCCCTCGACCAGCCAGCCGGCTTGGCGGACGACAGGCGCGAAGTGCATCACCGGTTGGTAGTTCAGCGTGGTCGT
>CAIMOR010000033.1 GCA_903843125.1 uncultured Rhodospirillales bacterium | reverse complement strand
GTCGCCGGGCGGGCTGGTGGTGCTGGTGCATCCCGAGAGCGGACGGCCGAAGGATGACCACCTGCGCCACGCAATGTGGCTGGGCGCGGTGCTGCCGCTGAACGGCGACGTGCTGCCGGAGAGCGAGTGATGGGGCCGCTTGCCGGCATTCGCGTGCTGGACCTGACGGCGGTGCTGATGGGGCCGTACTGCACCCAGATATTGGCCGACCACGGCGCCGATGTGGTGAAGGTGGAAGGGCCGGAGGGCGACACCACGCGGCAGTTGCCGCCGGGCCACAAGCCGGGCATGGGCGGGATGTTCCTGAACCTCAATCGCGGCAAGCGCGGGCTCGGGCTGGATTTGAAGCAGGCGGAGGGCCGCGCCGTGCTGCTGAAGCTGGCGGAGACGGCTGACGTCTTCGTCCATGCGCTGCGGCCGGAGGCGATGCAGCGCCTCGGGCTGACCTATGCCGATTTCCGTGCGGTCAATCCGCGGATCATCTACGCCAATGCCTATGGCTTCTCGCGGCGCGGGCCGTATGGCGGGCGCGCGGCCTATGACGACATCATCCAGGCCAGCAGCGGCATTGCCGCCATGCAGGGGCGCCTGACCGGCACGCCGGGCTATGTGGCGAACGTGCTGGCCGACAAGGTCAGCGGGCTGACCGTGCTCTACGCCATCCTCATGGCGCTGCTGCATCGTGCACGTGGCGGCGAGGGGCAGGAGATCGAGGTCGGCATGTTCGAGACCATGTCCGCCTTCGTGCTGGCCGAGCACATCAACGGCGCTGTGTTCGAGCCGCCGCTGTCGCCGCCGGTCTATCCGCGCGTGGTCTCGCCGGACCGCAAGCCCTACCGCACCGAGGATGGCTACATCGCGCTGCTGATCTACAACGACAAGCAATTCGCGGAGTTTGCCGCGCTCGCCGACCAGCCGGCCTGGACGCAGGACCAACGGTTCCATCGGCTGGCGACGCGGGCCAAGGCGATCGACGAGTTCTACGCCAACGTCGCCGCCACGCTGGCGACGCGGACCAGCGCCTTCTGGCTGGAAGGCTGCGAGCGGCTGGGCATTCCGGCGGCTGGGATCAACGACACGGCGGATCTGCTGGTCGACCCGCACCTCAACGCCATCGGCTTCTGGCAGACGCAGCAGACCAAGGAAGGCCCGATGCGCTTCCCGGGGATTCCGACCTGGTTCAGCGCGACGCCGCCCGAAATACGCGAGGCCGGGCCGGGCCTTGGCGAGCACAGCGCCGAGGTGCTGCGCGAGGCAGGCTATGGCGAGGCGGAGATCGCGACGCTGTTCGAACGCGGCGCGGTCTTCACCAGCCCAGCGCCCGCCGCAGCATAGCCTCGGGTTCGGCGCAGGTGGTGCCGCGCCAGGCGATGTGCTGGTCTGGCCGCACCAGCAGCATCTGGCGGCCGTAGACGTCCTGCAGCCAGGGGTCCTGTGGCGCCAGAACGGTCAACGGTACGCCGAGCCGCTGCGCGGCCTGCACGATGCCGGATTCGGGCGCCACGCCGACCGCGAGCAGCGTGAACCACCGGCCGAGGCGGTCATGCAGCGCGCTGCCGTCGTCGAGGAACACACTGGGCAGGCGCACGCCGGGCACGGCGGTGGGCGTGTAGCTGAACGGGTCGTCCGGGGCCTCGCTGCCATCGCCGTGGATGAGCGGCGAGTTGCGGTAGCAGTAGCCGTACTCGATGCCCCAGCCTTCGTTCTCGGCATTGCCGAGCGCGGCGATGCGGGCGCCGCAGTCCGCGCGGGCGGCGTCGCCCTCCGGGCCTGGGGCGTAGAGGCGGTCGCCAAGGTGCAGGTAGAGCTCGCCGATCTTCAGGCGCACATCGGTGTGGCGCGCGCTGCCGGCGCGGTTGCGCAGGCCGATCGGGTGGCGTTCGGCATGGATGCTCTCCAGCAGCGCCGGGCCGGCAATGCCGCGCACGGCGGCGGCGAGTTTCCAGGCCAGGTCCATCGCGTCGCCGATGCCGGTGTTCATGCCGTAGCCGCCGGTGGGGATGTACTGGTGCGCGGCGTCGCCGGCCAGCCAGACGCGGCCTTGGCCATAGCGTTCCGCCACCAGCAGGTGCGGCGTCCAGTGGTTGGCGACCAGGATTTCATGGTCGAAGTCGGTGCCGGCGAAGGCGCGCAGCATGGCGTGCGGGTCGGCATCCTCCGGCGCGATGCCGGGCGGGAAGCGGCTTTGCAGGGTCCAGGTGTTCACGTCGTCCTGGGCGATGATGGTGCCGAAGCCGGATTGGTAATGCCAGGCCTGGCCGAAGCGCTGGATCAGCGCCCGGTCGTCACTCCGAAAGTGGGTCATGAAGCGCGGCATGACCGCCGCGGTGCCTTCCAGCCTGATCTCCAGGCCGTGGCGCACGTTGCTCGCGCCGCCATCGCAGCCGGCGAGGTACTGGCAGCGGACCTGCTCGATCTCGCCGCTGCCGGTGTGGCGCAGCGTGGCGGTCACGCCCTCGGCGTCCTGCTCGAAGCTTTCGAAGCCCAGGCCCCAGCGGGCTTCCACCAGCGGTTCCGCCTTGATGGCAGTGGCCAGTACGGGCTCGATCTCCACCTGGCTGACGCGCATCGGCGCTTCGCGCGGCATGGAGCCGTCCTTCGCGGCCAGGATGCGGGCGCGCCACTGGTCCACGCTGTCGTAGTGGAAGCGGTGCAGTTCGTGCCCGGCCAGCGTGGTGATCCAGGTGACGTCGAAGTTGTTGGCGGTGGGCACCGCCACGGCGCGCAACTGGTCCACCACGCCCGCCTTGCGGAACAGCTCCATGCTGCGGGCATTGGTGATGTCCATCTTCGGGTGGCGCGTGGTGGTGGGGTTGCGTTCCACCAGCATGCAGCGGATGCCGAAGCCGGCCAGCAGCTTTGCCAGCGTCATGCCGACAGGGCCGCCGCCGGCGATCAAGACAGGTACCGTGCGCATGGCGAAGCCCTCCGTTGCCGGCAGTTTCCGCCTTGTCGCGCACGCCGCAAGGGGGCAACTCTGCCGGCAATCGATGGAGGGAATGGCGATGCGAGGCAGGCGGGAATTGCTGGCCGCGGGCGCGGTGCTGGCCATGCCGGCGGCGGCCCGGGCGGAAGCGGCGGGCAGCTGGCCGGAACGCCCGGTTTCGGTGGTGAATCCCTTCGCCGCCGGCGGCTTCACCGATGGCTTCGGCCGCACCGTGTTCCAGCAGATGCAGCGCCTGCTGGGCCAGCCCTTCGTGGTGGACTACCGGCCCGGCGCCGGGGCCACGCTGGGTGCCGCGCATGTCGCCCGCAGCGCGGCCGATGGCTACACGCTGCTGTACAGCCCGACCACGGCCTGGGTGCTGGCGCCCTACCTGTACCGCAACCCCGGCTACGACCCGCTGGTGGACCTGACGCCGGTCGGCATCATCGCCGAGACGCCGATGGTGCTGTGCAGCCGGCAGGGCTTGAGCTTCCCCAGTACCGCGGCGCTGGTGGCCGCGGCCAAGGCGGAACCGGGCAGGTTCAGCATCGCCAATGCCGGCACCGGCAGCCTGCCGCACATCATGGCGACGCTGCTCGCCGCGGTCGCCGGCATCGAGATCAACAACGTGCCGTACCGGGGCGGTGGGCCGGCGATGAACGACCTGGTCGCCGGGCATGTCGACCTGTTCTGGGAAGCCATCCCCAACGTGACGCAGCATGTGGAAAGCGGGCGCGTCCATGCGCTGATGATCAGCGGCGAGGCGCGGTCCCCGGCGCTGCCCGCGGTGCCGACGGTGACCGAGGCGGGCTTTCCCGCGCTGAACCTGACCAGCTGGATTGCGCTGGGCGCTCCGGCCGGGCTGCCGGCGCCGATCCTGGCCACGCTGAACCGGGCGATGAACGAGGCGCTGGCCGCGCCCGAGGTGCGCGAGACGATGCAGCGGCTTTCGCTGGTGCCGGTGGGCGGGGCGCCGGCGGTGATGGCGGAGCAGATGCGGCGGGAAGGCGCGGTCTACAAGCGGATCATCACCGAGGCCCGGATATCGTCGGAATGAAGCCGGCGGGGCGCATGGCGGCGGCCAGCGCCTCGGCCACCGGCAGGGCCGGGTTCCAGTCCCGCCCGACGATGCGCTGGGCGGTGACGCCGGCGGCGCTTTCGGACAAAAGCCACTGGAGGGGTGCCACCATGACCTCCGGCTGGATCAGCCTGCTGCGGTCCGGCGCGGCGCGGTCCGGCACGAAGCGGGTGTTGGTGGCGCCGCCGGGCACCAGCACGTTGGCCGTGATGTTGTGCGGCGCCAGTTCGGCGGCCCACATGACGGTGCAGGCCTCCAGCGCCACCTTGGAGGGGCCGTAGGGCGAGAAGCCCGGGTTCAGCATGGTGAAGTAACTGGTGGTGACGGTGATGACGGCGCCGCCGCCCGCCGCGATCATCGCCGGGATGGCGCTGCGGGTCATGCGGAAGGTGCCGTTGAGGTTGACGTCCACCAGGCGGGTCCAGCTGGCCTCCGGCAGGTGCCAGAACGGCGTCGGCTCGGCCTCGCCATGGATGCTGCCCATGCCGAGGCCGGCATTGTTCAGCAGCACGTCCAGCCGGCCGAAGCGCGACAGGCAGGCGGCGACGGCGGCCTCGCATTGGGCGAGGTTGGTGATGTCGGCGTGCTGGGTGGCCACCGCGCCAGGGTGGGCGCTGGCGAGCGTGGCCAGCGCGGCGTCCTCGGTGGGCAGGTCCACGGCCAGCACCCGGTGGCCCTTGGCCAGCGCGGCTTCCGCCATGACGCGGCCGAGGCCGTTGGCGGCGCCGGTGATCAGCACGGTCTTGGGCAAGGGCGTTACTCCGCGGTGATGCCGAGGTCGCGGATCAGCGGCCCGAAGCGGGCAGCGTCCGCGCGGATGAGGGCGCTGAGTTCGGCGGGCGTGCTGCCGGCCGGCACCTGGCCGATGGCGGCGAGCGCCCGGGTGGTCTCGGGTTGGGCCTGCCAGGCGTGCAGCGCGGCGTTCAGGCGGGGCACTTCGGCAACCAGGGCCGTTGGGGCGAATAGGCCGAACCAGATGCTGCCATCGAAACCGGGGAAGCCGAGTTCGGCCATGCCGGGGAGATCCGGCAGGAAGGCGCTGCGCCGTTCGGTGGCCGCGGCCAGCACGCGGGCATGACCGGACTGGACCAGCGGGCCGAAGGTGGTGAGGTCGGCGATGACCACGTCGAGCCGGCCGGCGATGAGGTCCGGCGCGATGGCGCCGTAGCTGCGGTAGGGCACGTGGTTCCAGCTGATGCCGGCGGCGCGGGCCAGCAACTCGCTGGTCATGTGGCCGACGGTGCCGTTGCCGATGCTGGCGTAGCTGAGCTTGCCCGGCTGTTCCCTGGCCAGCGCGATCAGGCCGGGCAGGTCCTGCGCCGGGGAGGCGGTGGGGACGAAGACGAAGTAGGGCGTGCGGGCGAGCAGGCCGACGGGGGCGAAGTCGCGCTCCGGCGCATAGGGCAGGCGGGCGCCGTACAGGATGGGCGCGGTGGACATGGTGGGGGAGGAGCAGAACAGCAGGGTATGGCCGTCCGTGCTTTTCGCAACCGCCTCGGCGCCGATCAGCGTGTTCCCGCCGGGGCGGTTCTCCGGGACGACGGGCTGCGGCAGGGCGCGGCTGAGGGCGGCGGCGGTCTGGCGCGCCAGCGCGTCGCCGGCGCCGCCGGGGCCGTAGGGGATGACCAGGCGCAGCGGACGCGAGGGCCAGGCCTCGGCGTGGGCCAGCGCGGGGGCGGCGAGCGCGGCGAGGACCAGGCGCCGCGGCAGCACGGCGGCAGGCTCAGACATGCACCATTCTCGGCGGGGGCGGGCAGATCGCGTCGATTTCGGACAAATCCCCCGGCGTCAGCTGCCAGCCCGTGGCGGCGACGTTCTGCTCCAACTGGGCGCGGCTGCTGGCGCCGGCGATGACGCTGGCCACGCAGGGGCGGGCGAGCAGCCAGGAGAAGGCCAGTTCCACCATGCTGTGGCCGCGGGCGTCGCAGAAGGCCTGGAGCTTCTCGACCATGGCCAGGTTGGCGTCGGTCAGGAAGTGGTCGCGCAGCAGCGGGGAGGTGACCAGGCGGGTACCCTGGTTGGGCAGGGCCTCGCGCCGGTATTTGCCGGTGAGCATGCCGCTGGCCAGCGGGAAGTAGGGCAGCAGGCCAAGGCCGAAGTGCTGCATGGCGTCCAGCTGGCCGCTGTCGGGGTCGCGGGACAGGACGCTGTATTCGTCCTGGCAGGAGACGAGGCCGGCGCCGCCGAGTTGGCGGGCGGTCCAGACCGCATCGGCGACCTGCCAAGGGGCGAAGTTGGAGATGCCGATGTAGCGGACTTTTCCCTGCGTCACGAGGTCCTGCATGGCGCGGACCGTTTCCTCGATCGGCGTCGCGGGGTCCGGGCGGTGGAACTGGTACAGGTCCAGCCAGTCCGTCTTCAGGCGGCGCAGGCTGTCCTCCACCGCCTGCATCACCCAGCGGCGGCTGCCGCCGCGGCCCCCCGGCATGGCGCCACCGAACTTGCTGGCCAGCACGATCCGCTTGCGGTCGGCGCCCAGCACGGTGCCGAGGTATTCCTCGGACCGGCCGGGGTGGGGGCGGGCGTAGACATCGGCCGTGTCGAAGAAGGTGATGCCGAGGTCGAGCGCCGCGGCCACCACGGCGCGGGTGCCGGCCATGTCCAGCCGGCTGCCGAAATTGTTGCAGCCGAGCCCGACCTCACTGACCAGCAGGCCGGAGCGGCCGAGGTTGCGCTGCTTCACCGGACGTATTTCCAGTCGAAGGCGCCGTCCGCGCGGGACGTGACGCGGCCGACCGTGGGGTTGGGGAAGTGGATCGGCAGCAGCATGGTGGGGGTATCCGCCACGGCTGACAGGAAACCGCGGCGGGCGGTGGCGGCTTCCTTCGGGTCCCAGTCGAACACGGTGGACATCCCGGGGTCCCGGCATTGCAGGGCGTGGTGCATCATGTCCCCGGTCACGCTGGCGCGCTGGCCGCCGGAGTGGATGTTGACGCAGCAATGGCAGGGGGAGTGGCCCGGCGTCGGGGTCAGGGTGATGCAGTCGTCCAGCTGGTAGTCGTCGTCCACCAGCAGGGCCTGGCCGGCGGCGACCACGGGTTCGCAGTTCATCGCCCAGGTCTTGGCGCGCTTGTCGCTGGCGTCCTGGCCGTTGAGCTGTTCCCAGGCGGCGTATTCACGCTTGTGGAAGACGTACTTGGCCTTGGGGAAGGTCGGCACCCAGCGGCCATCCTTCAGCGTGGTGTTCCAGCCGCAATGGTCGATGTGCAGGTGGGTGCAGAAGACGTAGTCGATATCCGTCAGCTTCAGGCCCAGCGCCTTGAAGCCGTCCTTCCAGGGGGTCTTGTCGAAGTCCATCGGGGCTTCCCAGCCCTTGTCCTCGCCGGTGCAGGTATCGACCAGCATGGTGTGCCTGGGCGTCTGCACCACGAAGGTCTGGTAGGTGATGACCAGCTTGCCGGTGACGGGGTCGATGCCCTCGGGCTCCATGGTGCGGAGCATGTCGGCGGCCTTGGCCGCGTCGTAGTTCAGGAACATGTCGGCCGGGGCACGCCAGGGGCCGTCGCGTTCGATGATGCTGGAAATGGTGACGTCGCCGATGCGCAACTGCCGCATGTCTCGCTTCCCCCGGTGGCCGTTCCGGGAAGCCTAAGCCGGTGGCGCCCAAACGCAAAGGGCCGGAGCCTTGGCGGCTCCGGCCCCCCGGGAGGGCATTACCAGCGGCCGTAGCCGTAGCCGTAGGGCCGCGGGGCGTAGTACGGGCGGTCCCAGTCGCGGTGATGCCAGGGGCGATAGCCACCGTAGCCGTAGGCCGGGGGCGGCGGCGGGGCGTAGCGGTAGCCACCACCGTAGCCGCCGCCGTAGCCATGGCCACCATAGCCCCAATGGGCCGGGATGACCTGCGCCGAAGCCTGGCTCGGCGCCGTGATCCCCATCGCCACGGTCAGAGCGGCGGCGGCGAGGCTGGGAAGCAGGAAGCGCATGGTCGTGGTCCTCAATGGTCCGGGGAGGCCCGGGGTGGCGTCCGTTCGGCGCCATGGGAGGGACTATGGCAGGGCGCGGGTGTCGGACCTGTCTGCCAGGGGTGAAACCTTCAACACCCGGCGTTACGTCGTTGTTGCGCCGGCCCGAATCCGGCCATGATCCCGCCATGACCCGCCCCGACCCCTTGCCGCACCTGCACGCCGCTGCCCTCGCCATCCGCGAGACGGCGGCGCCCGAGGCCGGCTTCATCGCGCTGGACGCGGCGTTGCAGGCCGCCTTCGGGCACGGCTTCTTCACCGTGATGGCGCATGAGGCGGCGACGGGGTGGAACCGGCGGGTCTATTCCTCCCGCCCGGTGAAATGGCCGGTGGGCGGCGGCAAGCCGAGCGAGGGGCGGCCCTTCGTGACCCAGGTGGTGCATGAGGGCCGGCCCTGGACGGGCAGCGGCGCGGCGGCGATGCGCTTCGCCTACCCCGACTTCGCGGCGCTGGAGGCGGTGGGGCTGGGCAGCGGGCTGAACCTGCCGGTGCGTGCCGGCGGGGTGACGCTGGGCGTGCTGAACCTGCTGCACGCCGAGGGCTGGTACACCACGGCCGATGTGACGGCCGGCCTGGTATTTGCCGGGCTGGCGGTGCCGCTGCTTCAGGGCGTTGCGGGTTAGCGCGCCTACGGCTTCAGGGCGTACCGCCCGGGGCCGAACTGCAGGATGAAGCCGAGGCCGAGCATGACCGAGATGTTCTTGAAGAAGCTCATGGTCTGGCCGAACTGCGCCTGGCCGGAATACTCCCAGAAGCGGTGCGCCAGGATGACGGTGCAGGCGGTGTAGACGATGAGGCCCAGCGCCGCCCAGCGGGAGAACAGCCCGAGGATGATCAGCACCGGCAGCACCAGTTCGAACCCGATGGCGAACCAGACAGCGATGTCCGGCATGGGGGTGCCGAGATTGGCCAGCATGGTGACCGTGCCGGCCAGGTTGCTGAGCTTGGCCCAGCCGCTGATCGGGAAGATCACCACCAGCAGCACGCGGGCGATGAGAAGGTAGAGGTAGAGGTCGAGGTTGGCCGGCTCGGCGCGGTTGCTGGGGCTGGACATCGGGGCCCCCTGGAAAATGTGCGCCCAGGTTAGCCGCGGCCGCAACGGCCGCGCCAGGGGTTGGCTTCAGTCCCGCGGCGGGGCCACCGCATGTTCGCGTAACGTGGCGCCGGTATTGGGGTCCACCTCCTTCAGCAGCACGTCGTAGCTCCACAGGAAGGCAAGGTGGCGCAGCACCAGGCGGGCCTCCTTCTCCTCCAGGGCGCGGCCGTGCAGCACGCGGTGTTCCACGATCAGGCGGCGGTCGCCGGAGAGGTCGACATCCACCACCTGGATGTCCGGCTCGGTCCAGGCCGGGTCGTATTGCCGGGCCAGCGCCTGGCGCACCCGGCGGTAGCCACGCTCGTCATGCACGGCGTCCACGCGCAGGGCCGGCTTGCCGCTGTCGTCGTTGAGGTGGAACAGCCGCAGCTTGCGGATCAGGTGCGGCGAGAGGAACTGCAGGATGAAGCTCTCGTCGCGGTATTCGGCCCAGGCGTCCCGCAGCACCGGCATGGCGTCGCCACAGCCGGCGATCTCCGGGAACCACTCCTGGTCCTCCTCGGTCGGGTGTTCGCAGATGCGCTGGATATCCTGCATCATGGCGAAGCCGAGCGCATAGGGGTTGATGCCGGAATAGCGGGGGTCGTCGAATTCCGGCTGCATGATGACGCTGCTGTGGTTGTGCAGCACCTCCAGCATGGCGCCGTCGCTGATGCGGCCCTGTTCGTGCAGGCGGTTCAGGATGCGATAGTGGGTGTAGGTGGCGCAGCCTTCGTTCATCATCTTGGTCTGGCGCTGCGGGTGGAAGTACTGCGCCACGTTGCGGACGATGCGGACGATCTCGCGCTGCCAGGGCGCCAGCCGGGGCGCCGACTTCTCCAGGAAGTAGAGCAGGTTCTCCTGCGGCAGTTGCAGCAGGGCGCGGCGGCGTTCGACATCGCTGGGCGCGACATGCGCCTGCTGCTTGCCGGGCACGGTGCGCCAGAGGTCGTTGAAGCGCTGCTCGTCGTACTCGCGGCGCTCGCGCTCGCGCTGTTCCTCGCTGCGCAGGTCGGGCACGCGGCGCTGGCGCTGTCGGTGCACGCCCTGGTTCATCAACGCATGGGCGGCGTCCAGCGTGCGCTCGACCGCGGTCTCGCCGTAGCGTTCCTCGGCGCGGGCGACGAAGTTCTTGGCGAACTCCAGGTAGTCCAGGATGCCCTTGGCGTCCGTCCAGTCCTTGAAGATGCGGTTGGTCTTGAAGAAGTGGTTGTGGCCGAACGCGGCATGGGCGATGACCAGCGCCTGCAGCGTCGCGGTGTTCTCCTCCATCACGTAGGAGACGCAGGGGTCGGAGTTGATGACGATCTCGTAGGCCAGGCCGCGCAGGCCCTTGCGATACAGCGCCTCGTGCTGGGCGAAGTGCTTGCCGAAGGACCAGTGCTTGTAGAACAGCGGCAGCCCGGTGCTGGCGTAGGCGTCCAGCATCTGCTCGCTGCTGATCACCTCGATGCGGTTGGCGTAGACGTTGAGCCCCATCTCGCCGAGCGCGATCTCCTCGCAGGCGTCGTGGATGCGGCGAAGGGTCTCGAAGTCCCATTCGCTGCCGCGGTAGAGCAGGCGTTCGTCGGTCAGGGCATTCATGCCGAAGCCTCCTCGGTCAGCCCGCGCTTGCGGAACAACTCCCGGAAGACCGGGAAGATGTCGCGGCGGTGGCGGACGCGCTTCATCGCCATCGGGGCGCCGGCGACGACGAGCTGTTCATAGGTGCGCCACAGGTCGGTGGGGCCGCGGGGGAAGCCGGGCATGCCGTGCTCGCCGTCGCGGCCGACCTCGATATAGGCGTAGTACTGGACCGCCGGCAGGACGTGTTCCAGCAGCAGCCGTGCCGTGCGGGTGCTGTCCCCGGCGGCGTTGTCGCCGTCGCTGGCCTGGGCGGCGTAGATGTTCCACTCCGCCGGCGGGAAGCGCGCTTCCACCACCTTGCGCATCTCCTCCAACGCCGTGGAGACCAGCGTGCCGCCGGTTTCGCGGCTATGGAAGAAGGTCTCCTCGTCGACCTCCTTGGCCTCGTGCGTGTGGCGGATGAACACCACCTCCACCTGCTTGTAGCGCCGCTGCAGGAACAGGTAGAGCAGCATGTAGAAGCGCTTGGCCAGGTCCTTCATCTCCTCGGTCATCGAACCGGAGACGTCCATCAGGCAGAACATCACCGCCTGCGCAACCGGCCGCGGCACCGGCTCGAAGCGACGGTAGCGGACATCCATCGGGTCGATGTACGGGATGCGCTGGCTGCGCTGCAGCGCGCGGTCCAGCAGCAGACGCAACCCGGGGATTTCGTCGTCGGGGTCGCCGAGCCCTTCCAGCCGGGCGATCTCGGCCTCGAACTGCGCGATGCTCTCCGGCTTCGGCCGCTTCAGCGCGATGCGGCGCGACAGGCTGTTGCGCAACGTGCGGGACAGCGAAAGGTTGGCCGGCGAGCCGCTTGAGGTGTAGCCGGCGCGGCGGTAGGCCGGGTCCACCAGCTGTGCCAGGCGGCGCTTGGCCAGGTCCGGCAGTTCGAGGTCGTCGAGGAAGAGCTCAAGGAATTCCTCGCGCGTCAGTACGAAGCGGAAGCTGTCCTCCCCGCCGCCGTCCTCGCTGCCTTCGTTGCCGGAGCCGCCGCCGCCGCCGCCGGGCGGACGCGGAATCTCGTCGCCCTCCCGGTATTCCTTGTTGCCGGGCAGCACGTGTTCGCGCTGGCCACCCTCGCCCAGGCTGAAGCTCGGTTCACGCACGCCATGCACGGGTATGCTGACTTCGCCGCCACCGTCAGCGCCGCGGATGTCCCGCTTGGCGCTGCTGTCCCGCACGGCATCCTGGATCAGCGCCTTGGCGCGTCGGAGGAAGCGTTGGCGGTTCGGCAGGCTCTTGCCCTTCGGATTGAGCCTGCGGTCCAGGATCTCCATGTCGCTCCTTCAGCCGGCCTGCTTGACGCGCATGTACCACTCGACCAGGCGCCGCACCTGCCGCTCGGTGTAGCCGCGCTCCGTCATGCGGGCGACGAAGTCGCTGTGCTTCTTCTCGGTGTCGCTGTCCTTCTTGCTGCCGAAGCTGATCACCGGCAGCAGGTCCTCCACCTGGGAGAACATGCGCTTTTCGATGACCTCGCGCAGCTTCTCGTAGCTGGTCCAGCGCGGGTTCTGGCCGCCACGATTGGCCCGCGCCCGCAGCGCGAACTTGACCACCTCGTTGCGGAAGTCCTTGGGGTTGGCGATGCCGGCGGGCTTCTCGATCTTGGTCAGTTCCTGGTTCAGCAGGTCACGGTTCAGCATCTGGCCGGTGTCGGGGTCCTTGAAGTCCATGTCCTCGATCCAGGCGTCGGCGTAGGCGACATAGCGGTCGAACAGGTTCTGGCCGTATTCGCTATAGCTCTCCAGGTAGGCCTTCTGGATCTCGTTGCCGATGAACTCGGCGTAGCGCGGGCCAAGCTCGCCCTTGATGAACTCCAGCAGCCGCTTCTCGGTCTCCTCGGCGTATTGCTCGCGCCGGATGGACTGTTCCAGCACGTACATCAGGTGCACCGGGTCGGCGGCAATCTCGGTGGTGTCGTGGTTGAAGGTGGCGGCCAGCACCTTGAAGGCGAAGCGCGTGCTGGCGCCTTCCATGCCCTCATCCGGGCCGGCGGCGTCGCGGTATTCCTGCAGGGTCTTCGCCCGCGGGTCGGTCTCCTTCAGGCTTTCGCCGTCGTAGACGCGCATCTTGGCGAACAGGTTGCTGTTCTCGTGCTTGCGCAGGCGGGACAGCACGCTGAACCGGGCCAGCATCTCCAGCGTGGCCGGGGCGCAGGGGGCGGCGGCCAGCTCGCTGCTGCTGACCAGCTTGGCGTAGATCTTCTGTTCCTCGGTCGCCCGCAGGCAGTACGGCACCTTGATGACGTAGATGCGGTCGATGAAGGCTTCGTTGTTCTTGTTGTTCTTGAAGGTCTGCCACTCGCTCTCGTTCGAGTGCGCCAGGATGATGCCGGTGTAGGGCAGGGCACCGATGTTCTCGGTGCCGATGTAGTTGCCTTCCTGCGTCGCCGTCAGCAACGGATGCAGCATCTTGATCGGCGCCTTGAACATCTCGACGAATTCCAGGATGCCCTGGTTCGCGCGGTTCAGGCCGCCGGAGAAGCTGTAGGCGTCCGGGTCGTTCTGCGGGAAGATCTCCAGCTTGCGGATATCCACCTTGCCGACCAGGGACGAGATGTCCTGGTTGTTCTCGTCGCCCGGCTCGGTCTTGGCGATGGCGATCTGGCGCAGGCGGGAGGGGCGCACCTTGGCGACGCGGAACCTGGTGATGTCGCCGCCGAACTCGTCCAGCCGCTTGATGCACCACGGGCTCATCAGCCCATTCAGGCGGCGGCGGGGGATGTTGTAGCGTTCCTCCAGCGCGGCGCCCATCGTCTCAGGGTTGAACAGGCCGAGCGGACTTTCGAACACCGGCGAGAGGTCGTCGCCGGCCTTCAGGACGTAGATCGGCTCCTGCTCCATCAGCGCCTTCAGGCGCTCCGCCAGGCTGGACTTGCCGCCGCCGACGGGGCCGAGCAGGTAGAGGATCTGCTTGCGCTCCTCCAGCCCCTGCGCCGCGTGGCGGAAGAAGCCGACGATGCGCTCGATCGTCTCCTCCATGCCGTAGAACTCGGCGAAGGCGGGGTAGCGACGGATGGTGCGGTTCAGGAAGATGCGGCCGAGCCGGGCTTCCTTGGCGGTGTCCACCACCTCAGGTTCGCCGATGGCGGCCAGGATGCGTTCCGGCGCGCTGGCATAGCGCCCGGGATCGGTACGGCAACCGTCGAGGAACTCGGCCAGCGACATGTCGGCGTCGCGGCGCTGTTCATAGGCGCGGGAGTATTCGGAGAAGATATCGGTGATCATGCTCATCGGCCGCTCCTGGAGCGATGCAGGCGAAGCGCGTTGGAACTGTTCTCCGTTCGCGCCGGCCGCACCGGATAACCATGTTGTGCTGCCGCGAACCGGCACAAGAGCGCGGTAAACGTCCGTCCATTCGCCATGGACCATCGTCGCAGGCGCCTGTCCGCGGGCAGCGAAGGGGGTACGCCAGACCATGCGCAACGCAGCTGGACGCCGCGCATGAACGCTCAACCGAACACCGCGTTTCTCTCCCGCGTGCGAAGCGTCTCGCGGCCTTCGGACGTTGCCGGAAAAGGCCTTTCGGTTCGCATCAGCAGCCGCGCCGGAGAGCGGTTGTCGGTGGCCTGTGCCAGCCATGCGAGAGCCTCGCAACACGCAGGCATGGTGACCGAACGCGCTGCGCCAATGCAACTGTAATCGTCGCCCGTGGGCGCCCCGCGCGGCGCTGCGGTTGAGGTGGTGTCCGGGGGTGACGACGCCGTGTTGCCGCCGCAATCGCTGCTCAGCTTGGCAACGCCCGAGTGCAACCGCACGCTGGGCATTGCGGCGATTGCAACGGGTTGACGGCCATCGCGACTCGGGGGAGGCGAAGGCCGGCGTGCTGGCGAAGCGCCAGCGGCCGAGCGGCAGCGCCGGGCGCCTCAACGCCGTGTTGATCGGTGAAGTCGTCGCAACGCGCCGCTGGTGCTCGGGCACGGCCGGAAGCGGGTTGCGCTGCGCTGGAGGGGAAGACCGTCAGGTCCGACGGTCAGCGGAGGGAAGCCGCCCGCTGACCTGAACAGAGTAAGAACTTATGCCGATCCGCGTCAAGCGAAATCTGGCGCGCCAGCCCGCATCAGTCGTCCGGGTGGACCACGCTGCCGGCCAGGGTGCCGCCATCGATGACGAAGCTCTGCCCGGTGGTGAAGCTGCCGGCGGGTGCCGCCAGGAAAACCGCGGCGCCGGCGATCTCGTCCGGCTCGCCGATGCGCTGCAGCGGCGTGTCCCGGGTGCGTTTCTTGTACAGCACCGGGTTCTCCCACAGCGCGCGGGCGAAGTCGGTGCGGACCAGGCCGGGGGCGATGCAGTTGGCGCGGATGTTCTGCGGCCCGTGCTCCACCGCCAGGTTGCGTGCCAGCTGGATGTCGGCCGCCTTGGTGATGGCGTAGGTGCCCAGCGCCGCGCTGCCGCGATAGCCGCCGATGGAGGAGACGATGATGATGGAGCCGCCGCCGCGCTGCACCATGCTGGGGATGCACATGTGGGACAGCCACATGTTGGACTTCACGTTCGTCGCCATCATCTTGTCGAAGATGTCGTCGGGAATGGCGGTCATGCTGCCGTAGTGCGGGTTGATCGCCGCGTTCGCCACCAGCACGTCCACGCCGCCATAGGCTTTCAGGGTTTCGTCCACCAGGTTCTGCAGTTCCGGCTTGCGGCCGATGTTGCAGGCGACCGCGATCGCCTCGCCGCCGCGGGACCTGATGACGTCGACGACGTCCTGGCAGGCGTCCACCTTGCGGCTGGCCACCACCACGCGGGCGCCGTGCTCGGCCATGCGCTCCGCTATCGCACGGCCAATGCCGCGGCTGCCGCCGGTGACGATGGCGACCTTGCCGGTGAGGTCGAACAGGGCTGGGCCGGGCATTGGGCGTGTCCTCCGTGAAAGATTGGCGGCGATTGTCCGGGGCAGGCTTGCCCGGCGTCAAGCCGGGGGCGAAACTCGGGGGATGACGACGCCCCCCGACCAGTTGCCTCATGCCGTGCCGCTTGCCGGTGCCTCCAACCTGCGCGACCTGGGCGGCTACCAGGTGCTGGACGGCCGGCGGGTGCGCTTCGGGCGGGTCTATCGCTCGGCCACGCTGGCGAACCTGACCGCGACCGACGTGGCGGCCGTGGCGGCGCTGGGGCTGCGCACGATATGCGACCTGCGCGGGGAGGAGGAGGCGGCGCATCGGCCGAGCCGGCTGCCGGCGGGGGCGGAGCGGGTGGCGCTGCCGATCGAGCCGACGGTGGGCGCCAGCCTGGCCGACCTGATGCGGCGCGAGCAGGCCACCGGGGAGGATGTGGTCGACCTGCTGCGCCAAGCCTACCTGGACTACGTCACCACCTACCTGCACCGCTACCGCGCCATGTTCGAGTTGCTGCTGCAACCCGAGCGCCAGGCGCTGCTGTTCCATTGCTCGGCCGGCAAGGACCGCACCGGCATCGGCGCGGCGCTGATCCTGACCGCGCTGGGGGCCAGCCGGCAGACCATCATGGACGACTACGTGGCAACCGACCGGCTGTGGCGGCGCGACTTTCCGATGCCGCCGGGCTCGCCGAAGCCGCTGACGGATGCGCTTTACGGCACTCATCCGGCCTTGCTCGAGGCGGCGCTGGAGGCCGCGGTGGCACCCCATGGCGATGTCGGGGTGCTGCTGGAGCAGGGGCTGGGGTTGGGCGGGGACCGGCTGGAACGGCTGCGCGACCTGCTGCTGGAATAGGCGGCGTCCGGCCTCAGACCATGTAGTTGCCGCCGTTGATGTGCCAGCACTGGCCGGTCACCCAGGCGGCGGCGTCGGAGCAGAGGTAGACCGCCAGGCTGGCGATTTCCTCGGGCGTACCGAGGCGCGGGATGGGGAAGCCCTTCACCAGTTCGGCCAGCTCGGCGTCGGTGTTGCCGTAGCGCGGCTGGGCGGTGTCGCTGGTGCCCGGCGCGATGGCGTTGACGCGGATGCCGTGCGGCGCCAGGGCGAGGGCCATGCTGCGGGTGATGCCGATGATGCCGTTCTTGCTGGCGCTGTAATGCACGCCCAGCGGCGCGCCGCGGACCGAGGAGGAGGAGAGGCTGACGATGGCGCCGCCATGGCCGGCCGCGACCATGGCGCGGGCGGCGGCCTGGGCGGTGAAGGCGCTGCCCTTCAGGTTGATGCTGTGGACCGCGTCCCACTGGGCTTCCTCCATCTCCAGGAAGGTGGTGCGCGGGAAGATGCCGGCATTGTTGACCAGCGCGTCGATCCGGCCGAAGGCGGCGATGGTCTCGGCTACCAGATGGGCGCAGCCGGCGACGGTGCCGACGCTGCCCTGCACCAACGCGGCCCGCTGGCCATGGCTGAGAACCCCGGCGGCAACCTGCTTGGCGGCGGCCTCGTCGTCGAGCCAGTTGACCGCCACATCGTAGCCCGCGGCGGCGAAGGCCAGGGCGCAGGCGGCGCCGATGCCCTGCTGTGCGCCGGTGATGAGGACCGCCTTGCTGCCCATGATGCGTCGCCCTGCTGGTTGTCGGCGCAGTTTCCGGCGTGGCGGCCGGCGCTGGCAAGGCCCCCACTGGACCGCGCGGCGCCGGCCGCTACAGTCCTGCCCATGCAAGGGGCAATGAGAGCATGAAGCTGCCGCAATCGCCGGGATTTCGGTTGGATGGCAAGCGGGCGCTGGTCAGCGGCGCCGGGCGCGGCATCGGCCTGGCGGCGGCCGTGGCGCTGGCCGAGGCGGGGGCGGCGGTAACGCTGATGGCGCGGACGGGCGGCGAGATCGAGGCCGCGGCGGAGGCGATCCGCGCCGCCGGTGGCCTGGCGGATACGCTGGTGTTGGACGTGACCGACCTGGCGGGATTGCGTGCGGCCCTGGCGGCCCGGCCGGCCTTCCATGCCTTCCTCAACAATGCCGGCACCAACAAGCCCGCGCATTTCCTGGACGTGACGGAGGCCGACTTCGACCTGGTGATGGAGTTGAACCTGCGCGCGGCGTTCTTCGCGGCGCAGGCCGTGGCGCGGCGGATGCGGGAGGATGGCGTGGCAGGCTCCATCATCAATGTTTCGTCCCAGATGGGGCATGTGGGCGGGGTGAACCGCACGGTGTACTGCGGCAGCAAATGGGCGATGGAGGGCTGGACGAAGGCTGCCGCGATCGAGCTGGCGCCGTTCGGCATTCGGGTGAACACGCTGGGGCCGACCTTCATCGAGACGCCGCTGACAAAACCCTTCTTCGAGAAGCCGGAGTTCCGGGACTGGGTACTGGCGCGGATCAAGCTGGGGCGGGTGGGCCAGGTGACGGATTTGATGGGGCCGGTGGTGTTCCTGGCGTCCGAGGCCTCCGGCCTGATGACCGGCAGCGCCCTGGTCGTGGACGGCGGCTGGACGGCGGAGTAGGTGATGCGGCAGGCGAGGGAGTGGTGAGATGGCGCGCTGGCTGAAGCAGAGCATCGCGGCGGGGGAGAAGGCGGCGGCCAATGCGGCGGTGCGCGCCACGGTGGAAGCGCTGCTGGAGGACGTGGCGACGCGCGGCGACGAGGCCGTGCGCGAGATGTCCATCAAGTTCGACGACTGGGACCGCGAGGACTACCGCCTCTCGCGCGAGGAAATCGAGGAATGCCTGGCGCAACTGCAACCGCGCGACCTTGAAGACATAAAGTTTGCCCAGGCGCAGGTACGGAACTTCGCCAAGCACCAGAAGGCGGCGCTGAAGGACATCGAGGTCGAGACGCTGCCCGGCGTCGTCCTCGGCCACAAGAACATCCCGGTGCAGTCGGTGGGCTGCTACGTGCCGGGCGGCAAGTATCCGTTGCTGGCTTCCGCGCATATGAGCGTGGTGACGGCGAAGGTCGCGGGCGTGCCGCGCATCGTGACCTGCGCGCCGCCATTCAACGGCCGGCCGGCGCCGGCGATTGTGGC
>CAIMOR010000032.1 GCA_903843125.1 uncultured Rhodospirillales bacterium | reverse complement strand
GCCGCCGGCGCCGCGGCGGCCTGGCGCGGGCCGATGCTGCCCTTCGGCCCCGAGGCGGTGGCGCGGGCCGGGCTGGTGGTGGATGCGCTGTTCGGCGCCGGTCTGGCACGGCCGCTGGCGCCCGGGGTCACCGATATCCTGCGCGCCGTGCGGGCGCCGCTGCTGGCGGTGGACGTGCCGAGCGGGCTGGACGGGGCGACCGGGCAGGCGCTGGGCTTCGCGCCGCAGGCGGCGGTGACGGTGACCTTCTTCCGGCTGAAGCCGGGGCACCTGCTGCAACCGGGCCGGGCCCTTTGCGGCGAGGTGGTGCTGGCCGACATCGGCCTGCCGGCTGCGGTACTTGGCGGCATCCGGCCCCGCGCCTGGCACAACCAGCCCGGGTTGTGGTCCCTGCCGCAATTCGGCGCCGAGACGCACAAGTACAGCCGGGGCCACCTGACCATCCTCGGTGGCGCCAAGATGACCGGCGCGGCCCGGCTGGCGGCCATGGCGGCGCGCCGCGGCGGCGCCGGCCTGGTGACGGTGGTGGCGCCGGATGCCGCCTCGGCCGCGGTCTACCGGGGCGGCGAGCCAGGCACAATCGTGCTGCAGGACAGCCTCGGCGACCTGCTGGCCGATGCCCGCCGCCGGGTCTGGCTGGTCGGCCCCGGCCAGCATCCGGATGCGACGACGCGGACCTTGCTGCGCCAACTCATCGCGGCCGGCCGCCAGGTGGTGGCGGATGCCGGGGCGCTGGTGGACGCCGCGGCCGTGCAGGGCGCGGCGGTGCTGACACCGCATGCCGGGGAGTTCGCCCGCGTGTTCGGCCCCATCGGCACCGACAAGCCAGCCGCGGCGCGGGCGGCGGCGGCGGCCAGTGGTGCCGTGGTGCTGCTGAAGGGCAGCGACACCGTGGTGGCGGCGCCGGACGGGCGCGTCGCCATCAACGCCCACGCCCCACCCTGGCTCGGCACCGGCGGCACCGGGGACGTGCTGGCGGGTCTGGTCGGGGCGCTGCTGGCGCAGGGCATGGCGCCGTTCGAGGCCGCTGCCGCCGGCGCCTGGCTGCATGGCGAAGCCGGTTTCCGCGCGGGGCCCGGGCTGGTGGCGGAAGACCTCATCACACAGTTGCCAGGGGCGATGGCGGCGACAATGCAAGGCCTGACAAAGCCGCATCGCTCGCGCTAGGTTTCACCATGTTTCCGCCGTGAGCAGCTGCCAGGCTGCGCCGACGGGTGAGCCGAGGGGAAGACCATGTCCGATATCGCCATCGACGCCGGGTTGCTGGACCGCGCCTGGCGGCGGGTGACCACGCTGTGGCGCGACATGGCGGACCGCGTGGTCGGCGCCGAGGAAGCCGAGACCATCGCCGACCAGATGCGGGCCTGCCTGGATGGTCGCGGCGGCGAGGTCTCGGCCCGCAACCGCGCGGCGAAGCTGGCGCAGACCTACATGGCCGCCGATGCCGATGGCCGCGGCGCCTTCCTGCGCACCCTGGCCAGCTTCGACAGCGACACCGCCGCGGTGCGCAAGGCCGCCGAGGCCCTGGCGAAGGCGGATGGCCCGGCCGAGGAAGCCAGCGCGAAGGGCCGGTTGCGCCGGGCGCTGGAGCCGCCACGGGTGCGGCTGCTGACCCAGTTCACCACCATCCCCGACGGCATGAAGTTCCTGGTGGACCTGCGGACCGAGCTGCTGCGGCTCTCCCCCGCCGCGCCGGAGCTGGCACCGCTGGAAGGCGACCTGAAGGGCCTGCTGGCCACCTTCTTCGATGTCGGCTTCCTGGAGCTGAAGCGGATCGACTGGAACAGCCCGGCGGCGCAGCTGGAGAAGCTGGTGCAGTACGAGGCGGTGCACCGCATCCGCGGCTGGCGCGACCTGAAGAACCGGCTGGAGAGCGACCGCCGCTGCTACGCCTTCTTCCACCCGCGCATGCCCGATGAGCCGCTGATCTTCGTCGAGGTCGCGCTGACCCAGGGCCTGGCCGACAACGTGCAGCGCCTGCTGGACGAGAAAGCGCCGATCCTCGACCCCGAGAAGGCGGATACCGCGATCTTCTATTCCATCAACAACTGCCAGCGCGGGCTGGACGGCATCAGCTTCGGCAATTTCCTGATCAAGCGCGTGGTCGGCGTGCTGCAGGCCGAGCAGCGCAGCATCAAGTTCTTCTCCACCCTGTCGCCGATCCCCGGCTTCTGCCGCTGGCTGACGGCGCAACTGGCCGACGGCGACGCGACCCTGCTGGACGAGGAGGAGGCCGAGGCGCTGCGTCTGCTGGCCCCGGCCAACCCGGGCCTGCCGGCGCCGGGCGAGGCGGCGACCGCGACGGTGGTGGAGGAAACCCCGGTGCAGACCCTGGCCCGGCTGCTGGCCCGGCGCGGCTGGCTGCGGGAGGACGCGCTGGCCAAGGCGATGGAGCCGATACTGCTCCGCGCCTGCGCCCGCTACCTGGTCAGCGAGAGCGACCGCCGCAACGCCAAGCGGGCGCGCGACCCGGTGGGGCACTTCCATCTGTCCAACGGCGCGCGGATCGAGCGGCTGAACTGGAAGGGCGACACCAGCGACAAGGGCATGAAGGAGAGCTGCGCCCTGATGGTGAACTACCTCTACGACCCCGCGCGGATCGAGGAATACCACGAGGACTACGCCGGCGAGGGCAAGCGCGCCGCGGCCAGCGCCATCCGCAAGCTGGCGCGCGGCGGGTAGGCGCGGCGCGCCGGAGCTGCCAGCCGGGCGCCGCTACGCCGCCACCAGCCAGTTGCCGTGCAGCCCGTGCGGCACCCGGCGCGGCAGGCTGATCTCGGCAAGCGGCGGCGCCGCGATGTCGATGGCGTCCAGCAGCACCGCGCGGCTGCGGTCCGTGGCGCGGTCGTAGACATAGGTCAGGATCCAGCCATCGCCCTCGGTCGTGCCGCCGGGCCGCGGCAGGAAGGCGGGTTCGTCCACCTCCTGCCCGGCGCCGAAGTCGTGCACCGCCACCTCGCCGCGGTCCAGGTCGTAGCGGACGATGGCGGGGAAGACCGTGTCGCCGCCGGCCGTGGTTTTCACCGGCAGCCAGCCGAAGCGATTGGGCAGGCCGGCGCGGCGGCCATCGATGCGGGGGAATTCGCAGCGGCGGTCGTCCAGCTGGGTCTCGCTGGTGCTGCCGTCGGCCAGGTTCAGGGTCAGCCGCCACAGGCTGGGCAACTGCGGAAAACCCTGGCCGGGCAGGGCGGGGTAGCGCACCTGGTCGACGTGGATGCGGCCGTCCCGCTCGAAGGCGTTCAGGAAGTGGAAGGTGAAGAAGGCCTCGGCGCTGAACCAGCGCAGCGGGGCGGCAGGGCGCTCGATCGGGCGTGGGCCGGACGTGGCGCCGGGTGCGGGCATGGCGCCGGCCGGCGGCCGCCAGGGGCCGGCGCCGGGTGCGGCCTGGCGGTCCAGCACCGCGATCCGGGTGCCCAGGCCCGGCTCCCAGGCGACCGGGCCACGCACCGTGCCATTGGCCTGCAACCCGGCGAATTGCGGCCCGAACAGCACCGGGCACAGCACGAAGACGGCGTAGCGCCGGGTGCAGATGAAGTCGTGCACCATGTAGGGCTGGTCGGTCGCCAGCACCTCCATGCGGGTCATCTCGCCGGCCGCGTTGACGCTGCCGAAGGACAGGAAGGGCGGCTGCGGGGCGTAGCGCAGGACCAGCATCTCGCCGGTGGCGGGGTCGAATTTCGGGTGCGCGGTCATCGCGCCACGCAGCCGGCCGCCGAAATCGTATTCGCCGCGGGTGGCCAGTTGGGCATCCAGTTCATAGGGCAGGCCGCCTTCCCACAGCGCCAGCGTCTTCCCGGCATGGTGGACGACGCTGGTATTGGCCAGGTGCATGGTGTCGCGCCGGGTGGTGCCGGGCGGCAGCGAGCCTTCCTCCACCTTGGCCGGGCGCATCAGGCTGCCGAACAGGGCGTGCCCCGCCTGGCGTTCCATGGCCAGGCGTTTGGTCGCGATGAAGCGGTTGGCGTAGGCCACCTTGCCGTCCCGGAAGCGCAGGGCATGGACCATGCCGTCGCCGTCCCAGGGATAGACGTAGCTGATCGGCTGGTAGGCCGGGTTGGGGCCGTTGCGCAGCCAGGTGCCGGCCAGGTCACGTGGAATCTCGCCGCGCACGGGCAGTTCGGCCAGGTCCAGCTCGTCCGGCACCGGGGCGAAGCCGTTGGCCAGGTGGGGTTGGTCCAGCGGCGGGGCCGGGCCGGCGCAGCCGGGCAGGGCGGGCGCCAACGTGGCCCGGCCGGCGGCGTGCAGCAGGTGGCGGCGTGACAGCGACATGGTGAGCCTCACAGCAGTGGCGATGAGGTAAAAGTAATACACATACACTTTAACGGTCAAGCCCTACGCCGGGGCGGCGGGCGGCGGGACGCCGCGTTCCACCGCCAGGCCGCGCAGCAGGCGGCCGACGCCGGTATCGATCATCTCCTCCGCCGGCATCGGCAGATGGCCGCTGCGTTCCAGGCTGGCCAGGCCATGGCTCAGCGCCCAGATCTGCAGGGCGATGCCGCTGCCCTGGGCGCCACCCACGCCCAGTGCCGCCAGGGCCGCGCCCATGGGCGAGGTGGCAGGGTCCAGCGGTGGCGGTGGCGGCGCGCCCGGGCGGAACATGGCCAGGTAGTAGCCGGGTTCCTCCCGCGCGAAGGCCAGGTAGGCGTGGCCCAGCCGCAGGAAGGCCTTGGGCGCTTCAGGCCGGCCGCCATTCCAGGCAACGCCCAGGCGGTCGAACAGCTTCTGGCCGCCGCGCCGGGCGAGTTCCTGCAGCAGCGCGGCCTTGTCGGCGAAGTGCTTGTACGGGGCGCTGGCGGAAACCCCGCAGGCCTTGGCGGCGTCAAGCATGGAGAAGCCCTCGGGCCCGCGTTCCGCGACCAGGGCGGCGGCGGCCTCGACCAGCGCTTCCAGCAGGTTGCCGTGGTGGTAGCCACGGCGGGCCGTTTCGGCGGCAGGCTTTTGGGCGCCGGGCTTTTCGGGTTGTGCCATGGGTCCGCCATATCATAAGGCCGGCGCACACCCTATTCTGCCGAAAACGAAGAGGAAGCCTGCCAATGACCGTCCAGGCCCGCATCACGCCAGCCGCCACCGACCCCGCCCGGCGCCTGGACCTGCTGCATGCGCTGGAGAAGAAGCTGCTGTGGCTTTCGGCGTGGATGATCCACCACGCGAACCACGTGCGGCCGAACCGGGACGGGCTGAAGGTGGGCGGGCACCAGGCCAGCTGCGCCTCCTGCATCTCCATCCTGACGGCGCTGTACTTCGAGGCGCTGAAGCCCGAGGACCGCGTGGCGGTGAAGCCGCATGCCGGGCCGGTATTCCACGCCATCAACTACCTGTTCGGCCGGCAGCAGCGCGAGAAGCTTTCCACCCTGCGGCAGTTCCACGGCATCCAGCCCTATCCCAGCCGGGTGAAGGATGGGTCGGAGATCGATTTCTCCACGGGGTCGGTCGGGCTGGGCGTGGCGCTGGCCACCTTCGGCAGCCTGGTGCAGGACTTCGTGCAGTTGCACGGGCTGGGGCGCGCGGATGTGCAGCCGGGCCGCCATGTGGCCATCGTCGGCGATGCCGAACTGGACGAGGGCAATATCTACGAGGCCCTGCTGGAAGGCTGGAAGCACGACATCCGCAACGTCTGGTGGGTGATCGACTACAACCGCCAGAGCCTGGATTCGGTGGTGCCGGACCGGCTGTTCGGCCGGATCGAGGGCCTGTTCCGCGACATGGGCTGGAACGTGGTGACGCTGAAATACGGCCGCAAGCTGGAAGCCGCCTTCCAGCGGGCGGATGGCGAACACCTGCGCCGCTGGATCGACGACTGCCCGAACAGCATCTACTCGGCGCTGACCTTCCAGGGCGGCGCCGCCTGGCGCAACGCGCTGCTGACCGACCTGTCCCGGGTGGAGGGCGTGCGGGCCATCATCGACCCGCTGACCGACGACGAACTGGCGGCGCTGATGACCAACCTGGGCGGCCACGACGTGGCGACGCTGTCTGAGGCCTTTCGCGCCCAGGACGCCGCCGGCGACCAGCCCACCTGCTTCATCGCCTATACCATCAAGGGCATGGGGCTGCCGTTCGCCGGCCACAAGGACAACCATTCCGGCCTGATGACGCCCGAGCAGATGGTGACCTTCAAGCAGGCCATGCACATCCGCGACGGGCATGAATGGGACCTGTTCGAGGGACTGGACATCCCGGAAGCGGAGTTGCGCGCCTTCGTCGACAGCGTTCCCTTCGCCCGCATGCTGGCGCCGGAGGGCAGGGCGCTCAACAGCCCGGCGGTGCATGTGCCCGCGGTGTTCAAGGTGCCGGGGGTGCCGGCGGGGCGAAAGCTCTCCACCCAGCAGGCCTTCGGCGAGGTGCTGGCCGAGATCGGCCGCGGCACTGGGGAGTACAAGGACCTGGCCAGCCGGGTGGTCACCACCAGCCCGGACGTGACGGTCTCAACCAACCTCGGCCCCTGGGTGAACCGCCGCGGGGTGTTCGACCGGCACAAGAAGAACGACGTGTTCCGCGACGCCAAGCTGGCCAGCGCCCAGCGCTGGGGCATGTCGCCCGAGGGGCAGCACGTGGAACTCGGCATTGCCGAGCAGAACCTGTTCCTGATGCTCTCCGGCTTCGGCCTGGCGCACAGCCTGTACGGCGCCCGGCTGCTGCCGGTGGGCACGGTGTACGACCCCTTCGTGAACCGTGGCCTGGATGCGCTGATTTATGCTTGTTACCAGGATGCGCGCTTCCTGCTGGTGAGCACGCCCTCCGGCCTAACCCTGGCGCCCGAGGGCGGCCAGCACCAGAGCGTCAACACGCCGCTGATCGGCATCGCCCAGGACCGGCTGGCCAGCTACGAGCCGACGCATGCCGACGAGTTGGCGATCCTGCTGCGCCACGCCTTCCATCACATGCAGCAGCCCGATGGCTCCGCCGTGTGGCTGCGGCTGAGCACCCGTGGGCTGGAGCAGCCGGTGCGGCAGCTGGACCCCGCCGCGGTGATCGCCGGTGGGCATTGGGTGGTGCCGCCGGCGCCCGGCGCGCGGCTGGCGCTGGCCTACCAGGGGCCGGTGGCGCCCGAGGCCTATGAGGCGTTCGCCCAGGTGCGCGAGGATGAGCCTGGCGCCGGGTTGCTGGCGCTGACCAGCCCGGACCGGCTGCATGCGGACTGGCTGGCCAGCCGCCGCAAGGCGCGCCAGGGCTTCGGTGCGCCGTCCTGGGTGGAGCAACTTCTGGCGCCGCTGGCCCCGGATGCCGCGCTGGTGACGATTCTGGATGGCCATCCGGCCGCGCACGCCTGGCTGGGCGCGGTGCGTGGCCAGCGGGTGGTGCCGCTGGGCGTGGACCATTTCGGCCAGTCCGGCGACCTGCCGGACCTGTACCGGGAGTATGGCCTGGACGTGGAGGCGATCATCGACGCCTGCGCCCAGGCGGTGCTGGGGTAGGCCGTTGCCTGATCGGCCAAGGCGTCCCCACCGCAGGCCGTGAATCGGTCGCCCGGTCCGCGCCGCCCTTCCCCCCCGGTGGCAAACAGGCTACACGGCCCGGCTTCACGGCTGCGGTTGCCATGCGGGCGTGGTGAAATTGGTAGACACGCTGGATTTAGGTTCCAGTGGCGCAAGCCATGGGGGTTCAAGTCCCTCCGCCCGCACCACCCGGCCTAAGTCACTGATTGATCTGGAACGGACGAGACGAAAATGCAGGTGACCGAGGTCGCGAACGACGGGCTGAAGCGGGCCTATTCAGTGGTGGTGCCGGCCGGCGACATCGCGGCCGAACGCGAGAAGCGCCTGGCCCAGATCTCCAAGGAACTGAAGATCCCCGGCTTCCGCCCCGGCAAGGTGCCCGCCAGCGTGGTCAAGGCCCGCTACGGCCAGGCCGTGATGGGGGAGGTGCTGGAAGGCAAGGTCAACGAGGCCACCCAGTCGGTCGTCTCCGACCGCGGGCTGCGCCCGGCCATGCAGCCGAAGATCGACATCGTGAACTTCGCCGATGGCGCCGACCTCGAGTTCCGCGTCGACCTGGAGATCCTGCCCGAGATTCCGATGCCGGAGTTCAGCGGCATCGAGATCGAGCGGCTGAAGGCCGAGCCCTCGGACGAGGCGATCGGCAAGGCGCTGACGCAGATTGCCGAGCGCAACCGCAAGCTGGAGGACATTCTGGAAGTCCGCGGCGCCGAGAAGGGTGAGCTTGCGACCTGCGACTTCGTCGGCAAGATCGACGGCGTGGAGTTCCCCGGCGGTGCGGCCCAGGGCATGGATATCGAAGTGGGCGGCGGCGGCTTCATCCCCGGCTTCACCGAGCAGCTGGAAGGCATCAAGGCCGGCGAGAGCCGCACCATCAACGTCGCCTTCCCCGAGGAATACGGCTCCAAGGAGTTGGCCGGCAAGGCCGCCACCTTCGATATCACCTGCAAGGGCCTGAAGACCGGCGTGGTGCCGCCGGCCGATGACGAACTGGCCAAGACGCTGGGCTTCGACGACCTGGACGGCCTGAAGAAGGTGCTGGTCGAGCAGATGCAGCGCGAGTTCGACGGCATGAGCCGCATGAAGGTCAAGCGCGCCCTGCTGGACGCGCTGTCCGAGCGCGCCGCCTTCGAGGTGCCGGAAAGCATGGTGGAGCAGGAGTTCGGCCAGATCTGGCAGCGGGTGGAGCAGGACCTGAAGGCCGGCAGCCTGGACGAGGACGACAAGGGCAAGGACGAGGACACCCTGAAGGCCGACTATCGCAAGATCGCGGAGCGTCGGGTGCGCCTGGGCCTGCTGCTGAGCGAGATCGGCCGGGTGAACAACATCACCGTCACCAACGAGGAACTGTCCCGTGCGATGCGCCAGGAAGCGGCGCGCTACCCGGGCCAGGAACAGCAGGTGATGGAGTTCTTCCGCAAGAACCCGCAGGCGGCCGAAAACCTGCGCAGCCCGATCTTCGAGGAGAAGGTCGTGGACTTCATGCTGGAACTGGCCAAGGTGACCGACAAGACCGTGACGGCCGAGGAGCTGGCGACCAGCGCCGAGGCCTGAGGCCGGCTTCGACGCCGGCCCGCGCCCCGGTCGTTGCGCACCGGCGTGATTGCAATCCGCCGAATGGCGCCCCTTCCGGTGCGGCTTGTGATGCACCACATTAACCCCCGGCGGGTATTGCTGCCCGCCGGCGCCCGGCCTTCGCGGGCCGCTGCCGCTTGACGCTGAAAAGGGACGACCCCATGCGGGACCGCGATCCGGTAGAAGTCTACAACAACACCCTTGTCCCGATGGTGGTCGAACAGACCGCGCGCGGCGAACGCAGCTACGACATCTATTCGCGGCTGTTGAAGGAACGCATCATCTTCCTGACCGGGCCGATCTTCGACCAGGTGGCGTCGCTGATCAGCGCGCAGCTGCTGTTCCTGGAGAGCGAGAACCCGAGCAAGGACATCTCGTTCTACATCAACAGCCCGGGCGGCGTGGTGACCGCCGGCCTGGCGATGTACGACACCATGCAGTACATCCGCTCGCCGGTGTCCACGGTGTGCATCGGCATGGCGGCCTCGGCCGGCAGCCTGCTGCTGATGGCCGGCGAGAAGGGCAAGCGCTTCGCGCTGCCGAACAGCCAGGTGATGATCCACCAGCCCAGCGGCGGCGCCCAGGGCCAGGCCACGGATATCGAGATCCAGGCGCGCGAGATCCTGAAGACCCGCGCCCGGCTGAACCAGCTCTACTCGTTCCACACCGGCCAGCCGGTCGAGGAGATCGAGAAGAAGATGGAGCGCGATACCTATCTTTCCGCCGAGGAAGCCAAGCTGTTCGGCCTGGTGGACCACGTGGTGGAGAAGCGGCCGCCGGCGCCGGGTGCCGAAGGCACCAAGGCCTGAGCCGGCCGATTCCCTGGTTGCCCCGGGTTTTCCGCGGGCGACATGCCGCGACAAGGCGGTGCTTTCCCCACGGTGACAGTGGGGCTACAGTCCCGATGGTACCCCCTTGCCTGGGGGGTGCCGGCCGCGGCGCTGCCCAGGGAGCTCCCTTGGCAGGGACGCTGGGCGACGCCGGGTGGCCGATGCAGGCGGAGTTTCCATGAGCAAGTCCAGCGACTCGAAGAATACCCTGTACTGTTCCTTCTGCGGCAAGTCGCAGCACGAGGTCCGCAAGTTGATTGCGGGACCGACGGTGTTCATCTGTGATGAATGCGTCGAACTCTGCATGGACATCATCCGCGAGGAACACAAAACCCATCTGGTGAAGTCGCGGGATGGGGTGCCGACGCCGAAGGAGATTTGCAAGGTCCTGGATGACTACGTCATCGGGCAGGGCCATGCGAAGAAGGTACTCTCGGTAGCGGTGCACAACCACTACAAGCGGCTCGCCCATGGGGCGAAGAGCAACGACGTCGAGATCGCCAAGAGCAACATCCTGCTGTTGGGCCCCACGGGTTCCGGCAAGACGCTGCTGGCGCAGACCCTGGCGCGCATCCTCGACGTGCCCTTCACCATGGCGGACGCCACCACGCTGACCGAAGCCGGCTATGTCGGCGAGGATGTCGAGAACATCATCCTCAAGCTGCTGCAGTCGGCCGACTACAACGTGGAGCGGGCGCAGCGCGGCATCGTCTACATCGACGAGGTCGACAAGATCAGCCGCAAGTCCGACAACCCCAGCATCACCCGCGACGTGAGTGGCGAGGGCGTGCAGCAGGCGCTGCTGAAGATCATGGAAGGCACCGTGGCTTCGGTGCCGCCGCAGGGCGGGCGCAAGCACCCGCAGCAGGAGTTCCTGCAGGTTGATACCGCGAACATCCTGTTCATCTGCGGTGGCGCCTTCTCGGGCCTGGACAAGATCATCGGCGCCCGCGGCAAGGGCTCGGGCATCGGCTTCGGCGCCGAGGTGCGGGGCGCCGAGGAGCGCCGCATGGGCGCGGTGCTGCGTGAGGTGGAGCCGGAGGACCTGCTGAAGTTCGGTCTCATCCCGGAGTTCATCGGCCGCCTGCCGGTGGTGGCCACGCTCGAGGACCTTGACGAAGCGGCGCTGATCGAGATCCTGACCAAGCCGAAGAACGCCCTGATCAAGCAGTACCAGCGCCTGTTCGAGATGGAGGGCACCAAGCTGACCTTCACCGAGGACGCGCTGAAGTCGGTGGCCACCCGCGCGATCCAGCGCAAGACCGGTGCCCGTGGCCTGCGCTCGATCATGGAGCAGATTCTGCTGACCACCATGTTCGACCTGCCGGGCCTGGAGGATGTCGACGAGGTGGTGGTGAACCGGGAGGTTGCCGAGAACCGGGCGCAGCCGCTGTTCATCCACGGTGAGCGCAAGGTGGAGCAGGCCTCCGCCTGAGTGCCTGGCCGGCGCCCGGCAACCGTCGGTGCCGCATCGTTTTTCAAGGGGTTGTTTACGGCTGGGGTGACGGCCAAATCCTGATCCTCCCGTGGCGGAGAGGGGTGCCGAAACAGGGTGAGAGCCCTGGGGCCTTGCCTCCGCCGACTGTCCAAATGTGAGGTCCCATGACGGAAACTGTTCGCGGCGAGTTGCTTCCCGTTCTGCCGCTCCGGGACATCGTCGTCTTCCCGCACATGATCGTGCCGCTCTTCGTGGGGCGCGAGAAATCGGTGCGCGCGCTGGAAGCGGTGATGCGAGACGACAAGCAGATCCTGCTGGTAGCGCAGAAGAATGCCGCGCAGGACGACCCCGGCGCCGATGACCTTTACCAGGTCGGCACCGTCTCCACGGTGCTGCAGCTGCTGAAGCTGCCGGACGGCACGGTGAAGGTGCTGGTCGAGGGTGGCCGCCGCGCGAAGATCGTCGGCTGGAAGGAAACCCAGACGCACTTCGAGGCCTATGCCACCGCGGTGGAGGAGCCGGCGACCGAGGCGCGCGAGACCGAGGCGCTGTCGCGCACCGTGGTTTCGCAGTTCGAGCAGTACATCAAGCTCAACAAGAAGATCGCGCCGGAGGTGCTGGTCTCGATCAACCAGATCGAGGACGCCGCCAAGCTGGCCGACACGGTGGCGAGCCACCTGAACCTGAAGATCCCCGAAAAGCAGGAGCTGCTGGAGACCTCTCCGGTGGCGGCCAGGCTGGAGCGCGTGTTCGCCCATATGGAGGGCGAGATCGGCGTGCTGCAGGTGGAGAAGCGCATCCGCAACCGCGTGAAGCGGCAGATGGAGAAGACCCAGCGCGAGTACTACCTGAACGAGCAGCTGAAGGCGATCCAGAAGGAGCTGGGCGAGGGCGAGGACGGCAAGGACGAAGCCGCCGAGCTGGAAGCCCGCATCAAGGCCACCAAGTTCTCGGCCGATGCGCGCGAGAAGGCGCTGGCGGAGCTGAAGAAGCTGCGCACCATGAGCCCGATGAGCGCCGAGGCGACGGTGGTGCGCAACTACCTCGACTGGATGCTGAGCATTCCCTGGAAGAAGAAGTCCAGGGTCCGCAACGACATCGTGGCCGCCGAGAAGGTGCTGGATGCCGACCACTTCGGCCTGGACAAGGTCAAGGAGCGGATCATCGAGTACCTGGCGGTGCAGAGCCGCAGCCCGAAGATCAAGGGGCCGATCCTGTGCCTGGTCGGGCCGCCCGGCGTTGGCAAGACCTCGCTCGGCAAGTCCATCGCCAAGGCGACGGGGCGCACCTTCGTGCGGATGTCGCTCGGCGGCGTGCGTGACGAGGCCGAGATTCGTGGCCATCGGCGGACCTACATCGGCTCCATGCCGGGCAAGGTCATCCAGGGCATGAAGAAGGCCAAGACCAGCAACCCGCTGTTCCTGCTGGACGAGATCGACAAGCTCGGCGCCGACTGGCGCGGCGACCCCAGCAGCGCGCTGCTGGAGGTGCTGGACCCCGAGCAGAACGCGACCTTCGCCGACCACTACCTGGAGGTGGACTACGACCTCTCGGACGTGATGTTCGTCACCACCGCCAACTCGCTGCGCATGCCCGGCCCGCTGATGGACCGCATGGAGATCATCCGCATCCCCGGCTACACCGAGGATGAGAAGGTCGAGATTGCCAAGCGCCACCTGATGCCGAAGCAGACCGAGGCGAACGGGCTGAAGCCGGACGAGTGGAGCGTGACCGGCGAGGCGCTGCTGGACCTGGTGCGCTACTACACGCGGGAAGCCGGCGTCCGTAGCCTGGAGCGCGAGATCGGCAACCTGGCGCGCAAGGCGGTCAAGGAGATCGTCTCGAAGAAGGCCAAGAAGGTCGCGATCACCCGCAAGAACCTCGACAAGTTCGCTGGCGTGCGGAAGTTCCGCTACGGCGATGTCGAGGCCGAGGACATGGTCGGTGTGGTCACCGGCCTGGCCTGGACCGAGGTGGGCGGCGAGATCCTGACCATCGAGTCGGTCATGGTGCCGGGCAAGGGCAAGGTGCAGACCACCGGCAAGCTGGGCGACGTGATGCAGGAAAGCGTCAGCGCCGCGATGAGCTACGTGCGCAGCCGCGCCACCAGCTTCGGCATCAAGCCGACGCTGTTCGACCGGCGGGACATCCATGTGCACGTGCCGGAGGGCGCGACACCGAAGGACGGGCCTTCCGCCGGCATCGCCATGGCGACGAGCATCGTCTCGGTGCTCACAGGCATCCCGATTCGCAAGGATGTCGCCATGACCGGCGAGATCACGCTGCGTGGGCGCGTGCTGCCGATCGGCGGCCTGAAGGAGAAGCTGCTGGCGGCGCTGCGCTCGGGCGTTACCACGGTGTTCATCCCGAAGGACAACGAGAAGGACCTGGCGGAAATCCCGGACAACGTGAAGAAGGGGCTGACCATCAACCCCGTCTCCCATGTCGACGAGGTCATCGCCCGGGCGCTGGTGCGCAAGCCGGAGGCTATCGAGTGGACCGAGCCGCCGGAGCCCGCCGCGGCGCGGGTTGCGGATGGCGAAGCGGTGGTGCCGCTGCCTCACTAATGCCTTGATCAGCCTGGGTTTGCGCGTCGGTGTCCGCCGATTCGCAAGCCCGGCTGCGGTTTTCGGCCGACGCAAGGACGAAAATCGGCGGATAACTGCGGCGAATCGGGCGCTGCGCGGTTGACGCCCCGAAATCACCCCCCCTACAGTCGGCCGGTATTTCGCGCCGGGAATCGTCCTGGGCGCGCGCGCGGCAACGCAGACAAGGGGGGCTATTCCCGATGAACAAGCAGGATCTCGTGGCGATCGTGGCTGAATCCGGCGATCTGCCGAAGGCCAAGGCCGGCGATGTGCTGGATTCGGTGTTCGAGGCGATCACCAAGGCGCTGAAGAAGAAGCAGGAAGTCCGCCTGGTCGGCTTCGGCACCTTCAGCACCAGCAAGCGCAAGGCCGGCAAGGGCCGCAACCCGCGCACCGGCGAGGAAATCAAGATCCCGGCGACGACGACCGTTCGCTTCAAGGCCGGCAAGGGCCTGAAGGACGCGGTGAACTGAGGCTTCCACGCTTCGTGGGACCGACAAGGGCCGGCGCTTGCGCCGGCCCTTTGCGTTTCAGCGGGACGTCGCGCTATGAGGACCCTGCGTGGGCGCTTAGCTCAGCGGTAGAGCGCCTCGTTTACACCGAGGATGCCGGCGGTTCGAATCCGTCAGCGCCCACCATCCGGCATCGCCGGCCTTGGCGCCGCGGGCCCGCAGGGGCACCGCCCCAGGCTTCCAAGCCTTGCCATGGCGCCCTCCGGCCCCGTTCGCCACCACACCCTGTTCCTGCTGCTCCGCCGGCTTTTGCGGCCAGGTCAGAAAGCTTCGGCCAAGCACGGAATTGCGGGTGCGGTGCGCTTGACACCCATTCGCCCCCGCCATAGAACCCGCCCCCTGTCGAGGGCGGGCGTAGCTCAGTTGGTTAGAGCGCCGGCCTGTCACGCCGGAGGTCGCGGGTTCGAGCCCCGTCGCTCGCGCCACGACAGAAGTACTGCACGGCGTTGACTCCCTTGGCGGAGTCAACGCCGTTGCCGTTTCTGGAGCCGGTTGCCGGGGCGGTTTGCGGCCGGCACATTATCCTTCCGAAAGACGTTTTTCCCCCTATGGCGGAGTAGCGGAGGCGCGAGTAATGTCCGCCCGCGCTGCGCTGCGGCATGACCGCGGCGCGGCCCGTCGCGTTCATGCCCCAGTGGGGGTAAGGCCCAGGCGGATGAATAGAAGGGCGGAGCAAGCATGACCCAGCCGCTGCTGGCCGAGTACTTTCCGATTCTGGTGTTCCTCGGCATCGCCGCGGGCATCGCCATCGCCATGGTTGGCGGCAGCTACCTGCTGGCGCGGCAGAAGCCGAACCCGGAAAAGAACACCACCTACGAATGCGGCTTCGAGCCGTTCGAGGACACTCGCCACCGCTTCGACGTGCGGTTCTACCTGGTCGCCATCCTGTTCATCATCTTCGACCTGGAAGTGGCCTTCCTGTTCCCCTGGGCGGTGGCGTTGAAGGAAATCGGCTGGTTCGGCTTCGCCAGCATGATGGGCTTCCTCGGCGTGCTGACGGTGGGCTTCGTCTATGAATGGCGCAAAGGCGCCCTGGATTGGGAGTGACGCGATGAGCGGCAACACCGACATCGCCTGGAACCGGGACGGGCTGCTGCCGGGCGCGCAGCAGGACCAGGTTCTCAAGGCCGTCACCGGCGAGATCGAGGACAAGGGCTTCGTCGTCGCCAACATCGACAAGGTGGTGAACTGGGCGCGCACCGGCAGCCTGTGGCCGATGACCTTCGGCCTGGCCTGCTGCGCGGTGCCGATGATCCACGCCTACATGGCGCGCTACGACCTCGACCGCTTCGGCATCATCCCGCGCGGGTCGCCGCGGCAGTCGGACGTGATGATCGTGGCGGGCACGCTGACCAACAAGATGGCCCCGGCGCTGCGCCGCGTGTACGACCAGATGAGCGAGCCTCGCTGGGTCATCAGCATGGGCAGCTGCGCCAATGGCGGCGGCTACTACCACTACTCCTACAGCGTGGTGCGCGGCTGCGACCGGATCGTGCCGGTGGACGTGTACGTGCCGGGCTGCCCGCCGACCGCCGAGGGGCTGGTCTACGGCATCATGCAGCTGCAGAAGAAAATCCGCCGGACGGGGACCATCCTGCGTGGCTGAGAACCTGGAAGACCTGGGCGCGGCCATCGTCGCCGCGCTGCCCGCCGGCGCGGTGGAATCCACATCCGCGCAGCGGGGCGCCGAGCTGGTGCTGCAGGTGCAGCGCGACAGCCTGGTGCAGACCATGCTGGCGCTGCGCGATGCTTGCGGCTTCGAGCAGCTGATGGACATCGCCGGCGTGGACTGGCCGAACCGGCCGCTGCGCTTCGAGGTGGTGTACAACCTGCTCAGCCTGTCGCGGAACCGGCGCGTCACCGTCATCACCGCCACCAACGACGTGCTGCCGGTGCCGAGCATCTGCGGCGTATGGCCGGTGGCCACCTGGTACGAGCGCGAGGCCTGGGACATGTACGGCATCGTGTTCAGCGGCCAGTCCGACCTGCGGCGCCTGCTGACCGACTACGGCTTCGAGGGGCATCCGCTGCGCAAGGATTTTCCCCTCACTGGACATGTCGAGGTCAGGTACGACGAGGAGCGCAAGGCCGTTGTGTATGAGCCGGTGAAGCTGACCCAGGATTTCCGCAGCTTCGACTTCGAAAGCCCATGGGAGGCGATGACCACCCTGCCGGGCGACGAGAAGGTGCATCTCAACCGCATCGAGGCGCCGAAGCCGACGGAGGCCAAGCCATGAGCCTCAGCACGCATCAGGACGAGCCGACCCGCACTGTCGAGGTCGACAGCCACACGCTGAACTTCGGGCCGCAGCACCCGGCCGCGCACGGCGTGCTGCGCCTGATCCTGGAGATGAAGGGCGAGCTGGTCGAGCGCGCCGACCCGCATATCGGGCTGCTGCACCGCGGCACCGAGAAGCTGATCGAGTACAAGACCTACCTGCAGGCGCTGCCCTACATGGACCGGCTGGACTACGTCAGCCCCATGGCCATGGAGCACGGCTTCGCCCTGGCGACCGAACGGTTGCTGGGCATCGAGGCCGATGTGCCGCTGCGCGCGAAGTACATCCGCGTGCTGTTCAGCGAGCTGACCCGGTTGCTGAACCACCTGCTGAACATCACCACCTATGCGCTGGACTGCGGCGCCATCACCCCGGCGCTGTGGGGCTTCGAGCAGCGCGAGCACCTGCTGGAGTTCTACGAGGCGGTCGGCGGCAGCCACTACCACGTGAACTACTTCCGCCCGGGTGGCGTGGCGAAGGACCTGCCGGCGGGGCTGGAAGACAGGATCGGCGCCTGGGCGCGCGGCTTCCCCAAGTTCATCGACGACCTGGAAGGCCTGCTGACCAACAACCGCATCTTCAAGCAGCGCACCGTCGATGTCGGCATCATGAGCGCCGAGCAGGCGATGGAGTGGGGCTTCTCGGGGCCATGCCTGCGCGCTTCCGGCGTGCCGTGGGACCTGCGCAAGTCGCAACCCTATGAGGTCTATGACCGCATGGAGTTCGACATTCCCGTGGGCCGCCAGGGCGACTGCTACGACCGCTACCTGGTGCGGATGCAGGAGATGCGCCAGAGCCTGCGCATCATCGACCAATGCCTGGCGCAGATGCGCCCGGGGCCGATCAAGCTGCAGGACAACAAGATCACGCCACCGAAGCGCAGCGAGATGAAGCGCAGCATGGAAGCGCTGATCCACCACTTCAAGCTCTACACCGAAGGCTACCACGTGCCGGAAGGCGCGACCTACACGGTGGTGGAAGCGCCGAAGGGTGAGTTCGGCGTCTACATGGTGGCGGATGGCAGCAACCGTCCCTATCGCTGCAAGATCCGCGCGCCGGGCTATGCGCATCTGCAGGCCATGGAAGTGCTTTCAAAAGGCCACATGCTGGCCGATGCCGTGGCGATCATCGGTTCGCTCGACATCGTCTTCGGGGAGATCGACCGGTGACGGCGCACGGGCATGCGGAGCCGACGAGCTTCGCGTTCGATGACGAGAGCAATGCGGCGATCGAGACGATCGTCGCGCGCTACCCTGCAGGCAAGCAGGCGAGCGCGGTGATCCCGCTGCTCTACATCGTGCAGAAGCAGATGAAGCGCATGACGGACAGCGCCTGGGTGCCGCGCGTGGGCATGGATGCGGTGGCCGCGCGCCTGGGCATGGCGCCGATCCGCGTCTATGAAGTGGCGACCTTCTACTTCATGTTCAACACCAAGCCGATCGGGCGCTTCCACCTGCAGGTGTGCGGCACCACGCCGTGCTGGCTGCGCGGCAGCGACGCGGTGCTGAAGGCCTGCAAGGACGCCGGCGGTCTGAAGGGCTATGGCGACACCAGCGCCGACGGCAACTTCACGCTGAGCGAGGTCGAGTGCCTGGGCGGCTGCGTCAACGCGCCGATCCTGGCGGTGGATGACGACTACTACGAGGACCTGGACTACGAGAGCACGGTGAAGCTGATCGAGGCGCTGAAGCGCGGCGAGCGGCCGGCACCGGGTTCCGTGATTGGCCGGCAGACCAGCGCGCCCGTGGGTGGCCCGACCACCCTCCTCGACGTGGCGGGAGAGTAGGACATGGCGCTTTCCGACAAGGACCGCATCTTCACCAACCTGTACGGCGTGCAGCATTGGGGCCTGGAAGCGGCGCGCAAGCGCGGCAACTGGGACGGCACCAAGGACATCGTGCTGAAGGGCCGCGACTGGATCATCGAGGAAGTGAAGAACTCTGGCCTGCGTGGCCGGGGTGGGGCGGGCTTCCCCACGGGCATGAAGTGGTCCTTCATGCCGAAGCAGGCGAGCGACCGGCCGCACTACCTGGTGGTGAACTCCGACGAGTCGGAGCCGGGCACCTGCAAGGACCGCGACATACTGCGGCACGACCCGCACACGCTGATCGAGGGCTGCCTGATCGCCGGCGTCGCGATGGGCGCCAATGCCGGCTACATCTACGTACGCGGCGAATACTACAACGAGCACCTGATCCTGCAGGCCGCCATCGACGAGGCCTATGCCGCCGGGCTGATCGGACGCAACGCCTGCGGCACGGGCTTCGACTTCGACCTGTATGTGCATCGCGGCGCCGGCGCTTACATCTGCGGCGAAGAGACCGCGTTGATCGAGAGCCTTGAGGGCAAGAAGGGCATGCCGCGGCTGAAGCCGCCATTCCCCGCCGCCGTCGGGCTGTATGGCTGCCCCTCCACCGTGAACAACGTGGAGACGATCGCGGTGGTGCCGACCATTCTGCGGCGCGGTGCGCCCTGGTTCGCTGGCTTCGGCCGGCCGCGCAACAGCGGCACCAAGATCTTCTGCATCCAGGGCCATGTGAACAAGCCCTGCAACGTGGAGGAAGAGATGAGCATCCCGATGCGGGAACTCATCGAGAAGCATGCCGGCGGCGTGCGCGGCGGCTGGGACAACCTGCTGGCGGTCATCCCCGGCGGCTCCTCCACGCCGATGCTGCCGAAGAGCATCTGCGACGACGTGCTGATGGACTTCGACGCGCTGCGCGACCACAAGACCGGCCTGGGCACGGCTGGTGTCATTGTCATGGACAAGAGCACAGACCTGATCAAGGCCATCGCGCGCCTGTCCAAGTTCTACAAGCATGAGAGCTGCGGCCAATGCACGCCTTGCCGCGAAGGCATGGGTTGGGTCGGCCGCATGATGGACCGCATGGTCGAGGGCCGCGCCGACGTGGCGGAGATCGACGTGCTTGAACAGGTGACGCGGCAGATCGAGGGCCACACCATCTGCGCGCTGGCTGATGGCGGCGTTTGGCCGGTGCAGGGCCTGATCCGCCACTTCCGGCCGATGATGGAAGAGCGCATCGCGGCCTATAAGGCGCGCTCGGCGGGCGCTGCCCCCGTGGCGATGGCGGCGGAGTAACGGCGATGGCAAAGGTCACGATCGACGGCATCGAGGTTGAGGTGCCGAACGGCGCCTCCGTGCTGCAGGCCTGCGAGGCCGCGGGCGTCGAGATTCCGCGCTTCTGCTACCACGAGCGGTTGAGCGTGGCCGGCAACTGCCGGATGTGCCTGGTGGAAGTGGAGAAGGCACCGAAGCCAGTCGCCTCCTGCGCCTTCCCGGTGGCCGACGGCATGAAGGTGTTCACCGACACCGAGATGGTGCGGCGAGCGCGGCGGGGCGTGATGGAATTCCTGCTGATCAACCACCCGCTGGATTGCCCGATCTGCGACCAGGGCGGCGAGTGCGACCTGCAGGACCAGGCGATGGCCTATGGCGGTGGCGCCAGCCGCTACAAGGAAGAAAAGCGCGTCGTCAAAGACAAGTACATGGGGCCGCTGGTCAAGACCATCATGACGCGCTGCATCCAGTGCACGCGCTGCATTCGCTTCGCGACCGAAGTGGCGGGCACCGCCGAACTGGGTGCCACCAATCGCGGCGAACACATGGAAGTCGGCACCTATGTCGAGAAGGCGCTGACCAGCGAGCTCAGCGGCAACCTGATCGACATCTGCCCGGTCGGCGCGCTGACCTCGCGGCCCTATGCCTTCGTCTCCCGGCCCTGGGAGTTGCGCAAGACCGACGGCATCGACGTGCTGGACGCAACCGGCACCAACATCCGCATCGATACGCGCTCCGGCGAGGTGCTGCGGATCCTGCCGCGCATCAATGAGGACGTGAACGAGGAGTGGCTGGCCGACCGCGGTCGCTTCGCCTTCGACGGCTTGAAGCGCAAGCGGCTGGACCGCCCCTGGGTGCGCCAGGGCGGCAAGCTGGTGCCGGCGACGTGGCAACAGGCCTTCGATGCCATCGCCGCCGGCTTCACTGCGCCTGGCGCCAAGCTCGGTGCTCTGGCGGGCGAACTGGCCGACGTGGAGAGCGTGCTGGCACTGAAGGAGCTGATGGCGAGCCTCGGCAGCAGCAACCTGGATTGCCGCACCGATGGCGCCGCCCTCGACATTTCGCGCCGCGATTTCTACAGCTTCAACACCTCCATTGCTGGCATCGAGGAAGCGGATGCGCTGTTGATCATCGGCAGCAATCCGCGGACCGAGGCGCCCGTGCTGAACGCGCGCATCCGCAAGCGCGTCATCGCGGGCGGTTTCCCGGTGGGTGTGGTTGGGCCGCACGGCATGGACCTGACCTATGGCCATGACTGGCTGGGCGAAGGTGGTGCCACGCTGCGGGCGTTGGCCTCCGGCGCGCATCGCTTCTGCGAGGTGCTGCGCAACGCGAAGAAGCCGATGCTGATCCTGGGCCGCAATGCGTTGGCGCGGGCGGATGGCGCGACGCTGCTGGCGGTGGCCTGGCAGATCGCCGCGTTCAACGGCATGCTGAAGCCGGACTGGCACGGCTTCAACCTGCTGCATCGCTTCGGCGGCCAGCACGGCGCGCTGGACCTCGGCTTCGTCTCCGGCCTGCCGATGGCGCAGATGCTCAATGGCGGCGTGGATGCGCTGTGGGTGCTGGGCGCCGATGGCCTGGACCTGAGCGGCGTGCCGGCCAGCACCTTCGTCGTGATACAGGGCCATCATGGCGACGCCGCCGCGGCGCGGGCCGATGTGATCCTGCCCGGCGCGGCCTACACCGAGAAGGACGCCGCCTGGGTCAACACCGAGGGCCGGGTGCAGCTGGGGTTCCAGGCGGTTTCGCCGCCAGGTGAGGCACGCGAGGACTGGAAGGTGCTGCGCGCCGCCAGTGCCGCGCTGGGCAAGCCGCTGCCCTACGACACGCTGGAAGCGCTGCGGGCGCGGCTGGTTGTGGACTACCCGGTGTTTGCGCAGGGCGATGCGCTGCCGCGCAGCGTGTGCACTGATACCGCGGGCCCGGCCGGCGACATCAGTGGGCTGCGCGACGATGCGCTGGGTCTGCCCGCCGGCAACTACTGGCAGCAGGACCCGATCAGCCGCGCGTCCGAGACCATGGCGGAATGCGCGCGTACCTATGCGGCGCCGGCCGCGCTGGCGGCGGAGTAGGCCATCATGGAAACACTCAACGCTTTCCTTGCCACGCCGGTTGGCGTGCTGGCGCTGACGGTGGCCGAGGCGCTGGCGCTGCTGGTGCCGGTGCTGCTGGGCGTGGCCTACCTGACGCTGGCCGAACGCAAGGTGCTGGCGGCGATGCAGTTGCGCCGCGGCCCGAACGTGGTCGGCCCCTTCGGCCTGCTGCAGCCCTTCGCCGACGCGCTGAAGATGCTGATGAAGGAGACGGTCATCCCGACCGGGGCGAGCAAGTTCTTGTTCATCCTGGCGCCGATGCTGACCTTCATGCTGGCCATGCTGGCCTGGGCGGTCATTCCGGTGAACGAGGGCTGGGCCATCGCCAACATCAACGTGGGCGTGCTGTACCTGTTCGCGATCAGCTCGCTCGGTGTCTACGGCATCATCATCGCGGGCTGGGCCTCCAACTCGAAATACGCCTTCCTCGGCGCGTTGCGCTCGGCGGCGCAGATGGTGAGCTACGAGGTCTCGATGGGCTTCGTCATCGTCACCGTCCTGCTCTGCGTCGGCAGCCTGAACCTGCAGGACGTGGTGCTGGCGCAGAAGAATGTCTGGTTCTGCATCCCGCTGTTCCCGATG
>CAIMOR010000031.1 GCA_903843125.1 uncultured Rhodospirillales bacterium | reverse complement strand
ATGCAGGCGGACGTCGCCGCGGGCCGCGGCCACATCGTGCGCCAGGACCTGCTGCCGCCGCTCACCGGCGGCTGCCTGTACCCTTCCCCCGGTGCCGGCGCCCCCGGCCCGCAGCCCTGGCTGCAGGACGGCACGCGCCTCGACGACACGCTGGGCCGCGGCTTCCGCCTGCTGCTGCGCGATGCCATGCCAGTGCCGCCGGCGCCCGCGCTGCACCTGCGCGTGGCCACACTGGCCGAACTCCGCGAACGCGACGGCGTCCTGGCCGCCTGGCTGGCGCGGCACCGGGCCGCCGCCGTGCTGCTGCGCCCGGACGGCACCGTCTTCGGTACCGCGCCGGACACTGCCGCACTGGCACCGCTGCTCAGCGCCGCCGAAGCCGCGCTACGGTAGGTCCAGCCGCACGTCGATCGCCGCGCTGGCGATGACCGCGACGTCGTCGCGCTCATCATCCGGCACGTCCAGACCGCCCTTCACCACGGTCACGGTCACCTTGCCGTAGGGCAGGCTGGCCTTGACTTTCTCGGCATCCACCTTGCCCGGCTGCTGCACGCCGATGGTGACGCCGACGATCATGTCGTGCGGCGAGACCTTCAGCGACCGCAGCATGGCCAGCGAGGAATGATGCAGCGCGTCCTGCACCGCGCGCAGCGCCGCCTTGGTGTAGTCGCCGCCATGCAGGTCGTTGCCCATGCCCATCTCGAGGATCACCCGGCGCAGGGTCATGCCCGATCCTCCGGAATGTCGAGGCGAACGACAGCGCAGCAATTCGCCATCACGGTGGAACCGGTGCCGGCCTCGTTCGGAATCTCCAGCCCGCCTTCCACCACCTTCACCGTGCCGGTGCCGTGCGGCAATATCGCCAGCACCTGCGCATGGTCCACCTGGTCCGGCTTCGGCACGCCGATCAGCACCTCCACCCGCATGCTGTCGACATCCATACCCAGCGCGCTGGTGACGGTCAGCGTGTTGTGCCACAGCGCATCGCGCAGCGCGCGCACGGCGGCCTTGGTGTAGTCGGTGCCGCGGATATCGGTGCCCATGCCGATCTCCAGCACCATGCGCTTCAGCGCCATGCGTCCCATCCCTGTTCGCCCGGCGTGCAGTCTTATCCTTCGCGCCGCGGCTCGCAACCGGCAGCCACGGCACGACCGCGCAGCGCCGCCAGCGTGGCCTGCGCCACCGGGGTGGCCAGCAGCGCCGCAACCGGCAAGGGCAACCGGCGGCGCCAGTTCGGCCTTTCGCGGTCGGTGCCCGGCAGGTTCACCGCCGCCGTCTCGCCGGCCAGGTCTTCGGCCTGCACCAGCACGAGCGCGCTCGGCGTTGCCGCCGCCAGAGCATGCACGGCAGCGATGAACGCGGCCGGCGGCGCTTCGCCCGCCACCGGCGCGGCCACCGCGATCCCCGCCTCATGCAGCGCCGCCAGCAGCGCCGCCCGCTCGCGCGCCCGCGCCGCCTGCGCCGCCTCCGCGTCACCAAGCAGCCCGAGCGCCGCACGCTCCTCCAGGTCGGCGCCGAGCCACCAGCCCGCCAGCGTCGGCAGGTCGTGCGTCGCCACGCAAGCCGCCGCGCGCGCGGGATACTCCGCGGGCGGGATGAAGCCCTCGCCCCGCCGCTCGAACCACAGCACGCGGTAGGACAGCACTTCCGCGGCGGCCAACTCCTCACGGAAGCCGGGCGGCACGGTGCCGAGATCCTCACCCACCACCACACAGCGCGCCCGCTGGCTGGCCAGCGCCAACTGCCCCAGCAGGTGCCGCTGCGGATAGGCGAGGTAGGCACCGGCCGCACCAGGCGCGCCGTCCGGCACCACGAACAGCCGCGCCAGCGCCATCACATGGTCGATCCGCAATGCCGTCGCGTGCCGCATGTTGGCGCGCAGCAACCGCGCGAAGCTGCCCACCACCGCACGCGGCTGCGCCGGCGGCAGGCCCCACACCTGGCCTTGCGGCGCGAATTGATCCGGCGGCGCGCCAATGGAAAACCCGTGCAGATGGCTGCCGGCCTCAGCCCACACCTCCGCCCCATCCGGCGCCGCGCCCACCGCCAAATCGCGATACAGCCCGGCCCCGGCCCGCGCCGCGTCGGCCAGTTGCCGGTCCGCAAGCCATTGCAGGAAAGCCTGGAAACCAAGCTCGCGCTCATGCGCCGCTGCGAAGCCGGCCACGCCGGGCGCCTCGCCATGCCGCAGCGCCACCGGCCAGGTCCGTGCATCCGTGCTGCCCCGCTGCTCGGCGATGGCGGTGAACGTTGCGAAGCGCTCCAGCGCCACGCCCTGTTCCGCCCGGAACGCGGCGAATTCCGGCCACAGCGGATGCGTCGGCCCGAACCTAGCCCAGGCCGCGCGCAGCACCGCCAGCTTGGCCAGCCACACAGCCTCGTAGTCCACGCTGTCGCGCTGGCGCAGCGCGGCGAAGACCGGCGCCTGCGCCGCCAACGCCGCACCCACGTCGAACGGCAGCGCCGCGACGTCGATCAGCACCGGCTCCAGGAAGCGCCGGTCGCTCGGCTGATAGGGGCTGGCGCGCGCGCGGTCCAAGGGCGAAAGCGCATGCGGCGGGCTCAACCCCAGCAGCGCCGCACCCTGCGTCGCCGCCGCCCGCGCCAGCTCCGCTACCGCGGTGTAGTCGCCGATCCCCTGGTCCGCCGCACGGCGCAACGCGTAGGCCTGCGCGGCAATGCCGAACCGTCGCTGCGCCGGCGCGGCGAAGCAGGCGCGTGGCACCACGGCCAGCGCGCAGGCGGCGTCGCCAAGGTGCAGCACATGGTTGCCCGGCGGCTGCGGCGGCACGGCGACATGCCGGCAGGCGCCGCGCCACGCGCCTTCGTCCGCGCCGACGAAGAAGCCCTGCGCGCTGCCATCCTCGCGCTGCAACCGCAACTCCACGCGGCCGCGCCGCGCCAGCGGCACCGCGAAGCCCTCGCCCGCTGGCACCGTCATCTGCGCCGGCAGCACAGGTACCGCATGCAGCCGCGCCAGGCTTTCGCACGCCTGCGCCTGGCTGGCGGCCGGCAGCGCCATGGCCTGCAGCAGCGCCTGCAGCGTCGCGCGCGGCACCTGAGTCTCGTGCCCCGCCAGGTCGTGCCAGGCGGGCGAGATGCCAGCGGCCGCGGCCAACTCCCGCAGCGCCTCATCCGCCACCGCGGTCTCGCCGTGCCGGGCCTGCTCCACCAGCAGCACCACGCTGCGCGGCGCCAGCGGCTCCGTCGCGCGCACGGCGCCCTCGCGCCATGGCGCCGCGCTGTCCGCCACCAGCCGCCAGGCATGGCCGTCGCGCGGCGGCGGCACGTGCAGCGTTGCCGCCTCGGCCGCACCATGCACCACCACCAGCACGCGGTCGTCGCCTTGCCGCAGCAGCATCGCCACACTGCGCGCGCCGGACCAGTCCAGCAGCGGCGCGCCGTCCAGCGTCAGCCAGGCCACATCGGCCGCGGTCAACGCGTTGCCGCCATGCAGCGCCGGATGCCGCAGCCGCGCCCGCACCAGCCGCGCGGTGAAGTCACGCAGCGCCACGTCCATCGCCGGCCAGGCGAACCAGGAAAGCGCGTTGTCCTGGGCATAGGCGTTGTTGTTGCCGTGCTGGGTACGGCCGGCCTCGTCGCCCATGCCGAGCATCGGCGTACCGCGCGCCAGCAGCAGCGTGGCCAGCAGCGCGCGCACATCCGCAGCGCGGCGAGCCGTCACCGCGGCATCGTCAGTCTCGCCCTCGACGCCATTGTTCCAGCTGTGGTTCTCGCCCGAGCCGTCGCGGCCTTCCTCGCCATTCGCCCAGTTTCGGCGTTGTTCGAAACTCACCAGATCGCGCACGGTGAAGCCGTCATGCGCGGTGACGTAGTTGACGCTGTCGACCCCGCGCCGCGCGCCGTCGAACACGTCCGCCGAACCCGCCAGCCGTGTCGCCAGCGCGCCCAGCATGCCCGCGTCGCCGCGCCAGAACCGCCGCACATCGTCGCGGAAGCGGTCGTTCCACTCGCCCCAGCCCGGCGGAAACCGCCCCAGCTGGTAGCCGCCCGGCCCGATATCCCATGGCTCCGCGATGATGATGCGGTCGCGCAGCACCGGGTCCTGCCGCATCGCACTCAGCAGAGGCGCCTGCGGGTCGAAGCCGTCATCGCGCCGGCCCAGCGTCGTCGCCAGGTCCAGCCGGAAGCCGTCCACGCCGGCCTGCACCGCCCAGTGCCGCAGCGCATCCATCACCAGCCGCAACGGCCAGGGCCGGTCCAGCGCCAGCGTGTTGCCGGTGCCGGCGTCGTTGGCGTAGCGCCCATCCGGCAGCAGCCGATGGAACGCCGCGTTGGCCAGCCCGCGCAGCGACAGCGTCGGGCCGAACTCGTCGCCCTCGCCGGTGTGGTTGAACACCACGTCCAGGATCACGCCGATCCCGGCATCGCGCAGCGCATCCACCGCCGCGCGCACTTCCGCCATGCCGCCCGGCGCCAGCTTCGGGCAGGGCGCCAGCAGCGCGACCGGATTGTAGTTCCAGTAGTTGGTCAGCCCCAGCGGCGGCAGGTGCCGCTCGTCCACGCCGGCGGCGCAGGGCAGCAGCTCCACATGCGTCACGCCCAGCGCGCGCAGATGCGCGACGGCGGCCGGGTGCGCCAACCCGGCGAAGGTGCCACGCAGCGGCTCTGGCACCTCGGGATGCAGCATGGTGAAGCCACGCACATGCAGCTCGTACACCACGCGCGGCCCGGGCAACGGCGGCGGCGCGGCCTGGGCCAACGCCTCGCACACCACGCCCTTGGGCATGAACGGCGCGCTATCCTCGTCGTTGTCCCACAGCGCGCCATGCAGCCTGAACGGCCGGTCCGTCGCCCGCGCCCAAGGGTCCAGCAGCAGCTTGTGCGGGTTGAACCGATGCACCGCATCGCGCGGCCCGTCGGCACGCAGCCCGTAGCGCGCGCCCACCGCCACGCCGGGCACGAAGCCGTGCCACACATCGCCGCTGCGCGCGGCCAGCGTCACGCGCTGCAACTCCACCGTGCCGGTCGCGTCGAACAGGCAGAACCACAGCGCCGTCGCATCCGGCGCCACCACCGCGACGTTGACGCCCGTGCCCCAGGGCGTCACGCCCAGCGGCTCAGGCACGCCATCAGGCATCGGCCGTCGCCATCCCGCGGAACAGCGCGGCGTAGCGCGCGGCGGATCGATGCCAGGACACATCCGCCCGCATCGCATTGGCCCTCAGCTGCGCCCACATGGTGGGTTGCCGGTACAGCGCCACCATGCGGTGCATCGCTGCGCCCAGCATCTCCACGCTCACCGGCGCGAACTGCACGCCGGTGCCGCTGCCCGCCGCCACCGCCGCCTCGTTCGCGTCGATCACGGTATCCGCCAGCCCGCCGACCCGCGCCACCAGCGGCGGCGCGCCGTAGCGCAGCGCACACAGCTGCGCCAGGCCGCAGGGCTCGAAGCGGGACGGCACCAGCACGCTGTCGGCACCGCCGTAGATCAGCCGCGCCAGCCCCTCGTCGAAGCCGATGACGGTACCGATCCGCCCGGCATTCGCCGCCGCCGCGCCAAGGCAGCGCTCCTCCAGCTGCGCATCTCCACTGCCGAGCACCGCCAGTTGCGCGCCGCTGCCCAGCAGCCAGGGCAGCGCCTCCAGGATCAGGTCGACGCCCTTCTGCCAGGCCAGCCGCCCGACGAAGCCGAACAGCGGCACATCGGCCCGCTCCTCCAGCCCGAAGCGCCGTTGCAGCGCGGCCTTGTTGGTCGCGCGCGGTGCCGCGTCCTCGGCGCTGAAGCAGGCCGCCAGGTGGCCATCCGTCGCCGGGTTCCACTCCTCGGTGTCGATCCCGTTCAGAATGCCGCTGACATCGCTGCCACGGCCGCGCAGCAACCCGTCCAGCCCCATGCCACCCTCGGGCGTGCGGATTTCCGTCGCGTAGCTGGGGGAGACGGTGGTGATCCGATCCGCGAACCACAGCCCGGCCTTCAGCAGCCCGACGCCGCCATGGTATTCCAGCCCGGCCACCGAGAAGGCCGCCGGCGGCAGGCCGAGCAGCGGAAACAGCCAGGCCGGGAACTGCCCCTGGAACGCCAGGTTGTGCACGGTGAACACCAGCGGCACCCGCGGCTGCGGCCCGAAGCGCAGATAGGCGCCGACCAGCCCGGCCTGCCAGTCATGCGCGTGCACGGCGTCGAACGCCTCGCCCAGCGCGCCGCGCGCCACCATGGCGCCGGCCGAGGCCAGCGCGGCGAAGCGCGTGCCATTATCCTCCCACTCGCGCCCACCCGGCGCCAGGTAGGGGTTGCCCGGCCGCGCATACAGGTGCGGCGCATCCAGCACCACCAACTCCAACCCCGCCGCCCGGCAACGCAGCAGCCGCGCATCGCCGCCGAAGAAGCCGGGCAGCGCATGCGTCGCCGTGGCCTCGCCCAGCGCCTGCATCACCACCGGGTAGCCCGGCAGCAGCGTGGTCAAGGCAATGTCCTCGGCCGCCAGCGCTGCCGGCAACGCGCCGACCACGTCCGCCAACCCGCCGGTCTTGACCAGCGGGAAACACTCCGACGCCACCGCCAGCACGCGCAATGGCATCAGACCAGCTTGTCCAGCATCGGCTGGGTGATCAGGCAGATGCCCTTCTCGGTGCGGCGGAAGCGCTGCGCGTCCAGCAGCGGGTCCTCGCCCACCACCAGCCCGGCCGGAACCTGCACGCCGCGGTCCACCACCACGTTCTTCAGCCGCGCCGCGCGGCCCACGGTGACCTGCGGCAGCAGCACCGCGCCTTCCACGCTGGAAAAGCTGTTCAGCCGCACAGTGGTGAACAGCAGGCTGCGCCGCGCCTTGGCGCCGGAGACGATGCAGCCGCCCGAGACCAGCGAGGCGATCGCCTCGCCACGCCGGCCGTCCAGGTCATGCACGAACTTCGCCGGTGGCGTTATCTCGGCATAGCTCCAGATTGGCCAGTCGCGGTCGTACAGGTCCAGGCCCGGCACCACGTCGGTGAGATCGATATTGGCTTCCCAGTACGCATCCACCGTGCCGACATCGCGCCAATACGGCGCCTCCTCGGCGGTGGAGCGCACGCAGCTGCGTTCGAACCGGTGCGCCACCGCGCGCCCCCTGGCGACGATGTGCGGGATGATGTCCTTGCCGAAGTCATGGCTTGAGGCCGGGTCGGCGGCGTCGCGCTTCAACTGCTCGATCAGGTAGCCGGTCTCGAACACGTAGATGCCCATGCTGGCCAACGCCAGTTCCGGCCGGCCCGGAATCGCCGGCGGGTCGGCCGGCTTCTCGACGAAGTCCACGATCAACCCGTCGCCGTTCACCCGCATCACGCCGAAGCCGGTGGCTTCCTCGCGCGGCACCGCCATGCAGCACACCGTCACGTCGGCGCGATCGTCGACGTGCTGCGCCAGCATCTTCTCGTAGTCCATCTTGTACACGTGGTCCCCGGCCAGCAGCACGATGTGCCGCGGCGCCAGGTCCTCGATGATGTCGATGTTCTGGTGCACCGCATCGGCGGTGCCCATGTACCAGTTCTGCTCGCTGACGCGCTGGCTGGCGGGCAGGATGTCGAAGCTCTCGTTGCGCTCGGGCCTGAGGAAGTTCCAGCCGCGCTGCATGTGCCGGATCAGGCTGTGCGCCTTGTACTGGGTCGCCACCGCCACACGACGGATGCCGCTGTTGATGGCATTGGACAGCGCGAAGTCGATGATGCGCGACTTGCCGCCGAACATCACCGCCGGCTTGGCGCGCCGGTCCGTCAGCTCCATCAGCCGGCTGCCGCGCCCGCCCGCCAGCACGAAGGCCATGGCGGTACGCGCCAGCGGCGCCGCCGCGGTATCCCTGGAAGCCATCATGCTGCGATTCCCCCGGCGCCAGCTTGGCCAATCCCGGCCTGCGGCACCAGATACAACGTGGCGAGGGGCGGCACGGTCACCCGCGCCGAGGCCGGCTGGCCCTGCGCCGGCACCGCCGCGGCGACAACGCCGCCCAGGTTGCCCAGGTTGGCGCCGCCATAGCAGGCGGCATCGGTGTTCACCGCCTCGGCCCAGGGGCCGGCGAAGGGCAACCCCACCAGCACGTCGTGCCGCGGCACGGGGGTGAAATTGCACAGCACGGCTACCGGCGGCCCGCCCACGCCATCCAGCCGCAGCCAGCTGAACAGGCTGTGCTCGGCGTCATCCGCGTCCAGCCAGCGGAAGCCTTCCGGCGCGCCGTCCAGCCGGTGCAGCGCCGGCACCGCCCGGTGCAACCGGTTGAGGTCGCGCACCAGCTGCTGCATGCCCTGGTGCGGCGGATGCGCCAGCAGCCACCAGTCCAGCTCGCGCTCCTCGGTCCATTCCCGCCAGGGCGCGAATTCCTGCCCCATGAACAGCAGCTTCTTGCCGGGGTGGCCCCACATGAAGCCGTAATACGCCCGCAGCGTGGCGAAGCGCTGCCAATCATCGCCGCGGATGCGGCCCAGCAGCGTGCCCTTGCCGTGCACCACCTCGTCGTGGCTCAGCGGCAGGATGAAGTCCTCGGTGAAGGCGTACATCAAGCCGAAATTCATCAGCCTGTGGTGCCACTTCCGGAACAGCGGGTCCATTTCCAGGTAGCAGAGGGTGTCGTTCATCCACCCCATGTTCCATTTGAAATCGAAGCCAAGGCCACCACGGTCGCGCGTCACGTGCGGGAAGTCCGTCGCCTCCTCCGCCACCATCAGGGCGCCCGGCGCCTGCTCCGCCACCAGCGCATTCACCTGGCGCAGGAAGCCGATCGCGTCGTGGTTCTCGGTGCTGCCATCCGGGTTGGGCGTCCATTCCTCCGGCCCGCGTGCGTGGTCCAGCTGCACCATGGCCGAGACCGCATCCACCCGCAGCCCATCGGCATGGTAGCGCTGCAGCCAGAACAGCGCATTCGCCGCCAGGAAGGCCGCCACCTCGTGCCGGCCGTAGTCGAAGACAGCGGTCTGCCAGGTTGCGTGGTAGCCGCGCCTGGGGTCCGGATGCTCGTACAGCGTGGCGCCATCGAACCGCGCCAGCCCGTGCGCGTCGCGCGGGAAATGCGCCGGCACCCAGTCCAGGATCACGCCGAGGCCCGCCTGGTGCGCCGCGTCCACCAGGCGCATCAGCCCCGCCGGCTCGCCCATCCGCGCGGTAACGGCATGCAGCCCCACCGGCTGGTAGCCCCAGCTGGCATCCAGCGGGTGCTCCATCACCGGCATCAGCTCGATATGCGTGAACCCCATATCGACCACGTAGGGGATCAACGCTGCCGCCAGCTCATCCCAATTGTAGCAGCGGCCATCCGGGTGCCGTCGCCAGCTCGGCGCATGCACCTCGTAGATCGCCATCGGGGCTTCCCGCGCCGGCGTGGCGGCCCGCGCCGCCATCCAGGCCGCGTCGCCCCACGCATGCGCCGGCGCCGCGACGATGCTTGCATTGGCCGGGCGCAGCTCGGCGGCGAAGCCATAGGGGTCTGACTTCAGCGGCTGCACCAGGCCATCGGCGCCCAGGATCTCGTACTTGTAGGCATCCCCCAGCCCAAGGCCGGGCAGGAAGATCTCCCACAGCCCGCTGTCGACGCGCTTGCGCATCGGGTGCCGCCGCCCGTCCCAATCGTTGAAGCTGCCCACCACGGAAACCCGCCGTGCATCCGGCGCCCAGACGGCGAAGCGCACGCCGGCCGCCCCCTCGTGCACGCAGGGGTGCGCGCCCAGCCGCTCCGGCAGCCGGGCATGGGTGCCCTCCACCAGCAGATGGTCGTCCAGCGGCCCCAGCGTCGGCCCGAACCGATACGGATCCTCCAGCGTCCAGGCCGTCGCCCCGCGCGTGGCGTGCAGCGCGTAGGGGCCGGGCGGCACCGGTCCCTCGAAGAAGCCTGCGGCGTCGCGCCGTTCCAGCGGCACCGCGCCGGCATGCAGCGTCTCCGCCCCCGGCACGAAGGCGCGCACCACGCGCCGCCCGCCGACCTCATGCGGCCCCAGCACCGCGAAGGGGTCGCCATGGCGCGCGCCGGAAATCGCGGCAACCGCCTCCGCGTCGGCGCGCCAGTCAGGCATGGTTCAGCGCTTCACCGGCACGTTCCAGATATCCTCGGCATATTCGGCAATGGTCCGGTCGGAGGAGAACCAGCCCATGTTCGCCGTATTCAGCACGGCGGCGCGGCCCCAGGCCGCCTTGTCGCGCCAGCGGGCATCCACCTTGCGCTGCTCGGCATAGTAGGCGTCGAAATCGGCCGCCGCCATGAACCAGTCGGACCCGCGCAGGTCGCCGACCAGGTCGCGGTAGCGGGTGCGGTCATCCGGCGAGAATACGCCGCTCTCGATCGCCTCCAGTACCTCGGCCAGGCGGGAGGACCGCGCCACCGCATCGCCGCCATCCAGCCCGGCGGCGCGGCGCTGCGCCACTTCCTCCGTCGTCATGCCGAAGATGTGGATGTTGTCCGCCCCGACATGCTCCAGCATCTCCACATTCGCGCCATCCAGCGTGCCGATCGTCAGCGCGCCGTTCAGCCCCAGCTTCATGTTGCCGGTGCCGGACGCCTCCATGCCCGCGGTGCTGATCTGCTCGGAGAGGTCGGCCGCCGGCACGATCATCTCGGCGAGCGACACGTTGTAATTCGGCAGGAACACCACCTTCAGCAGATTGCGCACGGTGGGGTCGCTGTTGACCACCTTGGCCACATCATGCGCCAGCTTGATGATCAGCTTGGCGCGGTGATAGCTGGCCGCCGCCTTGCCGGCGAAGATCTTCACCCGCGGCACCCAGTCCCGCGTCGGCTGGGCGCGGATGGCGTCATACAGCGCCACCGTCTCCAGCAGGTTCAGCAGTTGGCGCTTGTATTCATGGATGCGCTTGATCTGCACATCGAACATCGCCGCCGGGTCGATGCGGATTTCCAGCTGATGCTTCACCAACGCCGCCAGCGCCTGCTTGTTGGCCAGCTTCACCTTGGCGAAGCGCTCGCGGAAGCCGGCCTCCTCGGCGAAGGGCCGCAGCGCCGTCAACTGGCTGGCGTCGTCCAGCACCTTGGCGCCGACGCTCTCCACCAGCAGCCCGGTCAGCCCGGGATTGGCCTGCTGCAGCCAACGGCGGAAGGTCACGCCATTGGTCTTGTTGACCACCCGGCCGGGCGCCAGCGCGTTGAAGTCGCGGAACACCGTCTGCTTCAGCAACTCGGTATGCAGCGCCGAGACGCCATTGACCTTGTGCGAACCGACGAAGGCGAGGTGCCCCATCCGCACGCGGCGGCCATGGTTCTCCTCGATCAGCGACACCGAGGAGAGCAGCCGCCCATCCTCCGGATGCGCCGCGCGCACCTGGTCCAAGTGATGCGCGTTGATCAGGTAGATGATCTGCATCTGTCGCGGCAGCAGCCGTTCCATCAGCGGCACCGGCCAGCTCTCCAGCGCCTCCGGCAGCAGCGTGTGGTTGGTGTAGCTGATGGACCCCTGGGTGATCGCCCAGGCCTCGTCCCAGGGAATGTCGTGCAGGTCGACGCAGATGCGCATCAGCTCGGCAACCGCAATCGCCGGATGCGTGTCGTTCAGCTGGATCGCCACGCGCTCCGGCAGGCTGCGCAGGTCGCCATAGACGCGCAGGTGCCGCCGCACCAAATCCTGCAGCGCGGCGCTGGCGAAGAAATACTCCTGCCGCAGCCGCAGCTCCTGCCCATTGGGCGATTCATCGGACGGGTACAGCACCTTGCAGATGCTCTCCTGCCGCACCCGGTCGGCCAGCGCGCCAATGTGGTCGCCATGGTTGAAGGCGTCCAGCCGCAGCGGGTCCACCGCGCGCGCGCTCCATAGCCTGAGCGTGTTCACATGCTGGCCGCGCCACCCCACCACCGGCGTGTCATAGGCCACCGCCAGCAGCGTCTCGGCCGGTTGCCAGACATGCCGCACCCGCAGGTCCGAGACCGGCACCGCTTCAACCGTGCCGCCGAAGCCGATGCTGTGGGCAATCTCCGGTCGGGCGAACTCCCAGGGATTGCCATTGACCAGCCAGTCCTCGGGGTATTCGCGCTGGCTGCCATCGCGGATGATCTGGCGGAACAGCCCGTGCTCATACCGAATACCGTAGCCGAAGGCGGGAATGCCCAGGCTCGCCAAGCTTTCCATGAAGCAGGCGGCCAGCCGGCCGAGGCCGCCATTGCCCAGCGCCGCATCCGGCTCGGCCTCGCGCACCGGCTCGAACTCCAGCCCCAGCAGCGCGAAGGCCTCGTTCATCGCCTTGCCCAAGCCGAGGTTGCTGATGCCGTCCCGCAGCAGCCGGCCGATCAGGAACTCCAGGCTGAGGTAGTAGACCTGCTTGCTGCCGGTCTCATAGGCCGCGCGGGTGCCGTGCAGCCAGCGTTCCACGATGTGGTCGCGCACCACCAGGGCGGTGGCCATGAACCAGTCGCGTTCGCGCGCGCCCTCGCGGCTCTTGCCCAGGTCGAAGGTCAGCTTGCGCAGGATCGCATCGCGCAGCGATGCGGCGTCGAGGTTCAGGGTCACCATGGTATCCACGATTTGCGCAGCCCTTCTCGTCCCGCAGCACGGTCATTGCACTCACGCTGCATTGCACAATAAATCACAAGCCCGTGTCCGATAGAAGTGGAACCCGCTGGTCGCCGTCCGATCGGCGCCGCCGGGCCCCGGCACGGGATGCCACGCCGCCGCTTAACGGTGTCGCAACGCCATGCCCTAGCCCCGGGCCAGCACGGCGCTGATCTGCCCGCGCAACCACATCTCCGCCGGGTCCTGGTCCAAGGCCGCGCGCCAGGCCATCCGCACCACCGATTCCGGCGAAGGAAACGGCAGCGGGTCCGCCGCCAGGCCGCGCTCGTTGATGCGCCCCATCAGGATATCCGCCAGCGCGTCGGACACGGTGCACAGCAGATCGGTGCCCACGATGACGCGCCACAGCAGCCCGAAATCCGGCAGCCCCAGCACCACCTGGCGGCTGCGCCCCAGCCGCTCCAGCGCGCGGTCGGCGAAGCCCTCCAGGTCGCCGCGCGCGGTCACCAGCACATGCGGCCGGGCGCAGTACCCATCCAGGTCCACCGGCGGCGTCGCGGCGTCCCGCAGCACGCGGAAGCCCCCGCGCCGCAGCACCCGTTGCCGCGCCGTCGCCGGCAGGTCGTCGTTCATGAAGCCGACCGCGGTGCCGATCTCGCCGGAGGCCAGCATGGCCGGAATCGTGGTGAAGTTGGCGCTGCGGATCACCAGGCGGCACTGCGGCGCGCCGTCCCGCAGCCTGGCCAGCAGCGGCATGGCGGCTATCGCCACGTCGTCGCTCCAGCCCACACGGAAGGTCCGGCCGTCCACCGTCGGGTCGAACGGCGTGGCACCGTACAGCGTGCCGGCGATGGTCAGCAGCGCGGGGCCCAGCTCCGCCATCAGCGCCTCGGCCCGGGGCGTCGGCTCCAGCGCCCGGCCGCTGCGCACGAACAGCTCGTCCTTGAAGGTCTCCCGCAGCCTGGCCAGCGCGGCCGAGGTGGCCGGTTGCGACAGGAACACCGAACGCCCGGCCCGGGTGACGCTGCGCTCGCGCATCAATGCCACGAAGACCGGCAACAGGTTCAGGTCCAGGCGGCGCAGGCTGCTGTCGTCGCTGCGGTGCGGCATTGCCGGTTGCATCCATGGCGTGGATTTTCCGCATCCACCGCTTGCGTTGGCCGGAAGCCCCCGGCGACGACATCTTCCGGACCAACGGCGCCGCTGGCAAGGGGATGGTCCCCTTGGCCGGAAGCGCGCCATTGAGGAGAACCAGTCATGGTCCGCACCTTCGCATTCACCGCCCTGATCGCTGCCAGCCTGCTCGGCGCCGCCCCCGGTCTCGGCCAGGCCGCCGAGCCCGGCCAGGTCCTGGTCAACCGCACCCCCGACCAGACCCAGGTCTATGGCGGCAGCAACAACGTCGTCGGCGGCACCCAGCGCAACGCGGATGGCACCCGCAGCTACCTCGCCCAGCCCGGGCGGGCGCGCAACACCGCCAACCCGATCGACGCGCTGAACAGCAACCTGCACCAGAGCTGGTAAGGGCGGCTCGGCGGCAACGCTCGTTACCCGGGCGTTGCCGCAACCTCCGACACGCCGGAGTTGCCGCCCGACGCTGCCTGGGCTTTGCTGGCCGCCCAGGCAGCGGAGGCGCGGCGTTGAGCGTGATGGCATTCCCGGAAGGCGGCTTCCGCTTCATCCCCGCCGTCTTCCAGTACTCCGCCGGGGTGGCGGCGCTGCCCGGCTTCCGGCTGGAACGCGTCCGCTTCGCCGAGCCGGTGCCGATGGCGGAAGGCTGGCGCCGCATCACCCGCCATCTGGCGCAGCTTTCCCGCCCCCGCGCCGCCTTCTGCGCCTGTGAACTCCGCTCCCCCGCGCCGTTCACCGAGGCGGGGTTCGAGCAATTCAACCGCGCATACGCCGCCGTGCTGCAGGACTGGGGCTTGCTGAGCCTTGGCGAGAACCCGGTGGCCCGCAGCAATGTCTGCCCCGAGCTGGCACCGCCGGCCGAGCCGAGCTTCCACGCCTTCAGCTACACCGTGCCGGACCTTGCCGCCGCGCCCAGCTTCGTCGTGGCCGGCAGCGGCGAGAGCGTGGAAGGCCGCGGCAGCTACGCCGCCCACACCATTGCTCCCGGCGACACCTCGCCCGCCGGCCTGCGCAGCAAGGCGCAGTACGTGCTGGCCGAAATGGAGCGCCGCATGGCCGCACTCGGCTTCGGCTGGGCCGAGACCACCGGCGTGCAGGCCTACACGGTCCACGACCTGCACCCCTTCCTGGCCGACGAGATCACCCGCCGCGGCGCCGCCCGCCACGGCCTGACCTGGCAATACTGCCGCCCGCCGGTACAGGGCCTGGACTACGAGATGGACTGCCGCGGTGTCGGCGTCGAGCTGGTGCTCGCGGGCTGAAGCAGCGGGTGCTCGCGGGCTGACGCAGCAGGTGCTCGCGGGCTGACGCAGCGGCTGCTCGCGGGCTGACGCAGCGGCTGCTCGCAGGTTGAGGGTGCGGTTGGCGGCAGGCCGACGCGGGGGCCAGCCTACCTGACCTTCCTCTCCAGCAGCCCGGCGATGCCGCGCGGCAGGAACAGCATGAACAGCACCAGCAGGATGCCGTAGAAGAATGGCGCCGCGCCGGTCATCTCGGTGCCGAAGAACACCCGCAGCGATTCGTCCAGCCCGATCGTCAGCACCGCCCCGATGGTCGGCCCCAGCGGCGCATACATGCCGCCGGCGATGGCGCCGAACACGATCTGCAGCGAAACGCCCAGCCCCGAGACGCTCTCCGGGCTCAGGTACATCCGGTACTGCGCGGTCAGCGCCCCGGCCAGCGCCGCTAGCGCCACCGAAAGCACCGTGACCTTCAGCTTCTCCCGCGTCACCCGGATGCCGATGGACGCCGCGGCGTCCTCGTCCTCGGCAATCGCGGCCAGCGCCTTGGAGGCCATCGAGCGGTCCAGCGCCCACCACACCAGCAGCGCCACCACCCAGCAGCCCAGCACCAGCCACCAGAAGCCGGCCTTGCCGAACTGCATGGCCCAGAAGCCGTGCTCCAGCGGCACCCGGTTCGGCGTCATGCCCAGCGAACCGCCGGTTTCCTCGCGCAGCGCCGTCACCAGCAGCCGCACGATCTCGCCTGCCGCCAGCGTCACCAGCGCGAAGTAGTGCCCGACCACGCGCAGCCGGAAGCACGGCCAGCCCAGCATCACGCCGGCGCAGACCGCGACGATGATGCCGGCGGGAATGCCCAGCCAGGGCGAGACCCCCAGGTGGTTCCACAGCAGCGCCATGGTGTAGGCGCCAGCGCCGAAGAACGCGCCATGGCCGAAGGAAACGAGGCCGAAGCGCCCCATCATCGCCCAGCCGGTGCCGGCGATGGCGGTCAGCGTCGCGGTGATCAGCAGGTGCAGCACGTAGTCCGGCGGCCCGAACAGCGGAATGGCGGCCAGCGCGGCCAGCGCGATGGCGAACGGCACGGTGCGGCTCATCGCGCGAACAGCCCCTGCGGCCGTATGAACATCATCAGGATGAAGCAGCCGAAGGCGATGACGTAGGACATCTCCGTGCTGCCGTAGAAGCCGCCGATCGAGATGATCATCCCCATCATGAAGGCGGCGATGAAGCCGCCCAGCATGTTCCCCAGGCCGCCCATCACGCAGATCATGAAGGTGATCGGCCCGAAGCTGAGCCCAACGAAGGGGTGGACATCCAACTGCACCACCAGCAGGCAGGCCGCCAGCCCGGCCAGCGTACCGCCGACACCCGACGCGATAAGGTAGATCCGCCGGGGGTCCACGCCCATCAGCGGCATCACCTCGCGGTCTCGCGCAATCGCGCGGATGGCGGTGCCGACATAGGTGAACTTGAGGAAGGCCCACAGGCACCCTGCCCCCACCAGCGCCGCGACGAAGGCGATCAGCTTGGTGCCACTGATGAACACCTCGCCCAGCTCCATCGGCGGCATGTCGACGCCGAGCGAGCGAAAGTCGGTCTTGAACACCAGCGTCGCCGCGCCCTGCAGCACGAACAGCACGCCGCCCGTCGCCAGCACCTGGTTGATCGGCGGCGCCGTCAGCAGCGGCCGCACCACCAGCCAATGCAGCGCCAGGCCAAGGCAGGCCACCAGCGGCAGGCACGCTGCGCAGGCCAGCACCAGTGGCCAGCCGGCCTGGGTGTAGAGGAACCACACCGTGTACATGCCCACCATGACCAGCTCGGCGTAGCAGAGCCACACCACGTCCACCACGCCGAACACCAGGTTCAGCCCCAGTGCCGGCAGCGCGAAGACGCCGCCCAGCAGCACGCCGTTCAGCAGCGCTTCAAGCAGGAAGGGATCCATCTAACCTTGCCTCCGGCACGCATGGCGAAGCGCGCCTCCGGGGCCGCGCCCCTCCGTCGATCGCAGCGGCACGGCTAATGCCCTCCCAGGTAGCTGCGGCGTATCGCCGGGTCAGCGGCCAGCTGCGCGGCCGGCCCCTCGGCCGCCACGCGCCCGGTCTCCAGCACGTAGGCACGGTCCACCACGCGCAGCACCTGCGCCACGTTCTGCTCCACGATCAGCACGGTCAGCCCTTCCTGGCGGATGCGACGCACCAGCTCGAACACCTGCTGCACCACCAGCGGCGCCAACCCGGCGCTGGGCTCGTCCAGCAGCAGTATCCGCGGTCCCGACATCAGCGCACGGCCGATCGCGCACATCTGCTGCTCGCCGCCGCTCATGGTGCCGGCCAACTGGTGTCGGCGGTCCCGCATGCGCGGGAACAGGCCGTACACGCGTTCGCAGCGCTCGGCGAAGTGCGCCCGCGCCGCCGGGTGGAAGGCGCCGACCTTCAGGTTCTCCTCCACCGTCAAATGCGGAAACAGCCGGCGGTTCTCCGGCACATGCGCAATGCCCAGCGCCGGCAGGTCGTGCGGCGGCACCCGTGCCAGGTCGCGGCCGTCGTAGTGCAGCGTGCCGGCGGTCGGCCGGATCAGGCCGGAGATCACCCGCAGCAGCGTGGTCTTGCCCGCGCCATTGGGTCCCACCACGCCCACCGCCTCGCCCGGCGCCACCCGCAGCGAAACGCCGAACAGCGCCTGGAAGTCGCCGTAGCCGGCCTCGATGCCGGTCAGCT
>CAIMOR010000030.1 GCA_903843125.1 uncultured Rhodospirillales bacterium | reverse complement strand
GGGCGGCGCTGGCGGCGCGGGCGCCGCGCGGGCTGGCGGTGGTGGCGCTGGGCGGGGTGAGCGGCGCCAGCGCGGCACGATTGCCGCGCCGGCACCTGGCGGGATTGGCCGCCATCGGCGGCCTGGCGGGTTCCGCGGCCGGGGTTGCGCCAGAGTGACAGGGGGCCTGTGGCTCGCTGGCCACAGTGTCTCAGGGAAGTCGCGCTCTCGGCATCTGGCCCGTTGCCCGACTTCATTGCGGGGGGCCATAGTCGGCTTGGGCCTGAGTGTCGGCGGCATGTGCCGTAGGCGGTTCTCCTATACTTCGGGGGGCGCGGGTCGAGGGAACAGCCGGGCCTGCCCGGCGCGTGAGGAGGATATACATGCGCAAGATTCTGCTGGGCACTACGGCAGTCATCGGCGCTGCGCTGCTGGCCCCGATGTCGGCCATGGCGCAGGACGGTGGTGGCGGCCGCACTTCCGCGGTTGTGAACCCCGCGATGCCTGACGCCCGCGACTACGGTCGCGTCGGCGGTCCGGCCCTGGTCCCGGGTGACGTGCAGGTGCGCGTCGGCGGTTACTTCGCCGGCTGGTACAGCCACACCACCCAGTCCAACCCGAACACGATCAACCAGCCCCTGCCGGTTGGCAACGTGACGAACGGCCTGACCACCTCGACCCAGACGCCGGTGACGGCGAACGGTTCGGTCAAGACCGGCAAGAACGATTTCCACTCCGACGCCGAAATCCACGTCTACGTGGACGGCAAGGCCGCCAACGGCCTGCGCTACGGTGCGGTGGTCGAGCTGACGTTCAACGGCAACGAAGGCACCCTGCCCGCCGCTGGCCGTCGTACCTTCTCGTTCAAGACCGGCGCGCTGGTCGACGAGATGTACGCCTACGCCGCGCTGCCCGGCCTCGGCCAGATCCGCTTCGGTGACGAAGACGGCGCCGCCGGCCTGATGACCACCGGTGTGCTCACCGGCTTCGGTACGGGTGGTGTGTACGGCTCGTGGCAGAACTCGGTGGTTCGTCCGAACCGCACCACGACCAGCCCGGGTGACCTCGGCGACAACACCAAGCTGATCTACCTGAGCCCGCAGCTGTTCGGCTTCGACTTCGGCGTCAGCTACGCGCTGAACAGCAACACCGGTGCGAACAACGGCTGCTCCAGCAGCGTCGCCACCTACACCCGCGACCGCACCTATGCGTTCTCGGGCGCGACCAGCAACGCCATCCAGGCCTACTCCGACCTGCCGCAGCGCCGCAACGAACTGCAGGCTGTCCTGCGTTACCGCGGCCAGTTCGGGCCGGTCGGCATCGCCGCCAGCTTCGGCCATGTCGGCTGGGCCGCCATCCGCGACATGACCGCGACCGGCAACACGGTGAAGACGCTGCGTCCGGGCAATGTCTGGATGGCGGGTCTGCAGGCCTCGGCCTACGGCTTCTCCATCGGCGGCATGTACCAGTTCGGTCAGCAGAACTACTTCTGGGGCTCGCAGGCGCGTGGCGACCAGAACATGTGGCAGTACACGGCTGGCGCGACCTACACGATGGGTCCGATCACGGTCGGCGGCAACGCCTTCTGGGGTAGCTACGCCGGCACCAACGGCTTCACCTTCTGCGACACCTCCGCAGCCGGTGGCCCCTGCACCACGGCGAACGTTGGTCAGTACCTGCGCAACAACAACGCCAGCATGAACAGCATGCGTCGTTGGGGCATTGCCGCCGGTGCGAACTACCGTCTGGCCCCCGGCATGGACCTGGTGGCGGAATACGTCCGCCACACGGTGCATGAAGCCGGCCAGAACCTGGCCAGTGGCACGGGTTCGACGCAGGACAAGCTGCGCGCCGACGTGATCCTGGTTGGTACCCGCCTGGCCTTCTGATCCCTTCCGGGTTCAGCAGTTCGGGAAGGCGGCGGGGCAACCCGCCGCCTTTTCCCGTTCTGGGGGGTTAACCACTCCTCATACCGTTGCGTTGAATACTGCTTGATCTGGGCACGGATTCGCCTCACTTTCCGGCCCATGAAGCACGCCCTCAAAGCTCCCCTGCTGGCCCTCAGCCTTGCGCTGCCCCTGCTGGCGGCGTGCAATCCCGCGCAGCAGACCCGTCTGGTCGAGAACGACGAATACGGCGACTGGCGCGCCAGCGGTTCGGTCCGCCAGCGCCCGCTCGGCTCCTCGGCCGGCATCACCGTCTTCGGCGTGGACAAGGCGCGGGAGGATGCGGCGGCGGGTGGCGGCGTCGGGGGTGGCACCGGCGTCAACGTCAACGCCTATCTGTGGCGCGCGGCGCTGGATACGCTCTCCTTCATGCCGATCGCCTCGGCCGACCCGTTCGGCGGCACGGTGATCACCGACTGGTATTCGCCGCCGGCGGCCAGCAGCGAACGCTTCCGCGCCCAGGCGCTGTTGATGGGCCGCACCCTGCGGTCCGATGGCGTGCGCGTGCAGGTGTTCCGCCAGGTGCAGCAGGGCGGCAACTGGGTGGATGCGCCGGTCGCCGCCAGCACCGCCTCGGACCTGGAAGACAAGGTGCTGGCCCGCGCCCGCGAGCTGCGCAGCCAGTCCGCCGAGCGCTGACCGCCGCGCCCCAGCCGGGCGCCCAAACCAGTTGCCAGGGCCGTTCGGGGCAAGCCTGAACGGCCTTTTGCGTGTCCGGCTGCTCAGCAGGCGTCGCGGCGCAATCCGCGCGGCGCCGTCTCGGCTGGCCGATCGAGTTCCTGCAGCAGGCAGGGCGCCATGGCCCGGGTGAAGCGCCAGTCCTCGCCGCCGCCATGGCCGCCGATGTCGCGCGGCCACAGCGCCAGGGCCGGCGCGGCCCGGCCGGCATCCAGCGCCGCCAGCATGGCCGCCCGCTCGCCCGGGCCGGGGTCGTAGGGGTCGCCATCGAACACCGCCACGGCCAGCCGCACCGGCGTTGGCGCCAGCCGGGCCAGCGCGGCGTCGTAGGCGGCCATGGCTTCCGCGGCCCGGCCATTGCCGGCAACCCGCCCCCAGGAGGCTGGCGACAACGCGATGACCGCCGCCACCGCGCCGGGCTGCGCCGCCGCCGTCAGCAGCGCGATCCAGCCGCCGCGGGAATGGCCGCCCAGCGCCACCTGCGCGTAGCCGGCGGCATGCGCGGCGGCGACGGCGGCGCGCAGGCGCGGCACCACCGCCTCCAGCGCGTCCTCGCCGGGCGCACGGTCGAACCGCAGCACGTCCCAGCCGGCCTTGTTCAGCACGCTGACCAGGCCGGGCGTCGCCGTTGCGCGCAGATCCGTGCCTCGCGGGCCGGCCGAGCCATGGCCCCAGATCAGCACGCCCCGCGCCGCCGCGGCGCCGC
>CAIMOR010000029.1 GCA_903843125.1 uncultured Rhodospirillales bacterium | reverse complement strand
GGCCAGCAGCTCTCGCCGCAGCCGGCCCAGCAGCCCGCCGCGATAGGCCGCGTCGTTGCGCGCCAGGTAGTCCTGCGCCGCCGGCGTGGGCAGCTGGCGCGGCGCGGTACGTGCCAGCCGCAGCGCCGCCGGGCCCGCGGCCAGCCCCTGGCGCAGCACGCCGTTGCGCGCGCCCTTCACCAGGTATGCGGCGTAGCGCGGCAGCAGCGCCAGCACGCCGTCGCCGGACTTCAGCCCGATGTAGATGCGGTTGCGCACGAAGTAGTGCCAGCGCGTGCCGGACCAGGCGAAGCGATGCTCGCCGGAGACCTTGTGCCGCACCGCGATGTCGCCGCGGTAGCGGATGCGCCAGCCGAGGTTGATGGCGCGCAGGCAGAAGTCGAACTCTTCCCAGCAGAAGAACAGCGCGTCGTCATAGCCGCCGGCCGCGTCCCAGGCGGCACGCCGTATCGCGTGGCCAGCACCGACGAAGGTGCAACTGTCGAAGCTGCCGGCGGCGCGGGGCAGCAGGGCAGGGGGGTAGCCCCAGCTGGAACGGTCCTCCTCGCCGGTGGCGAACACCAGGATGCGGCAGCCGATGGCGGCCAGGTCCGGCGTCTCATCCAGCGCGGCGACGGCACGGGCCAGCGTGGTTGCGTCGGCGAACTCGGCGTCGTTGTCGAGCGCGAAGATCGCCCGCGCCCGGCCGAGCGCGGTGGCGCGGTTGCGCCCCCCGGCGACGCCATGGTTGCGGTCCAGCCGCACCAGCGTGGCGTCCGCGGCGCCCTCGACGGCGGCGGCCAGCCTGGCCAGGTTCTCCGGCGTGCTGCCCTGGTCGGCCACCCAGACATGCTTGACGATGCCCTGCTGCGCGCGGGCGCTGGCAATGGCGGCGATGGTGTCCTCGGCACGGTCCATCGCCAGGATGATGACGTCGGCGTCACCGTCGGCCGGCGCGCTGGCGGCGCCGGCGATCAGCTCGGGCGCGGCATAGTCGGCGCTCACGGGTTCCGGTCGAAGTCGGGTGCGGGGATGGACAGGTAGGCGACGCGCTTGGCCTCCTGCCGGCCGCGCGTGACGGTATCCAGGATCAGCCCGCAGGCGAAGCTGAGGAAGCCCAGCACGGCGAAGCCGACCGAGGCCACCAGCGTCGGCAGCCGCGGCACCAGTCCGGTTTCCCAGTAGGTGACCAGCACCGGCAGGAACAGCGCCAGCGAGCACAGCAGCAGCACCGCACCGGCGAGGGAGAAGAACTGCAACGGCCGTTCCCGCTGCACCAGCGCCAGGATCATGCGCAGGATGCGGAAGCCGTCGTGGTAGGTGCGCAGCTTGCTGGTGGAACCCGCCGGGCGTTCCTTGTAGGGCGTCACTACCTCGCCCACCGGCAGCTTCAGCTCCAGCGCGTGCACGGTGAACTCGGTCTCGGTCTCGAAGCCCGAGGCCAGCGCCGGGAAGCTCTTGACGAAGCGGCGGGAGAACACGCGGTAGCCGCTGAGCATGTCGGAGATGCGGTCGCCGAAGACGCCGCGGACCAGGCCGGTCAGCATGGCATTGCCGAACTGGTGGCCGCGCCGATAGGCCGCGGCGGCGATCTCCTCCGGTGTCTTGCGCACGCCGGTCACCATGTCCAGCCGCTGCTCGACCGCCAGGCGCACCATGGCGGGCGCGCTGGCGGCGTCGTAGGTGTCGTCGCCATCCACCAGCACGTACAGGTCGGCCTCGATGTCGGCGAACATCCGGCGGACCACGTTGCCCTTGCCCTGCAACGTCTCGGTCCGCACCACGGCGCCGGCGGCGCGCGCCACGGCCACGGTGCCGTCGCGGCTGTTGTTGTCGTAGACGTAGATGATCGCGTCCGGCAGCGCGGCGCGGAACGCCGCCACCACGCGCGGAATGGCGATTTCCTCGTTGTAGCAGGGCACCAGCACGGCGATGCGGGGCTGCTGGGCTATGGCGGTCATGGGCATCCTCGGCGGCGGTGCGGCCACCGTTTGTAGCGCATCAGTAAGCATTGCGCATGCGGGCCACCGCCACCAGGGTTCGCAGGATGATCACGGCGTCCAGCCAGAGCGACCAGGTCTCGATGTACTCCAGGTCGGCCTCCACCCGGCGCAGCAGCTTCTCCTCCGTTTCGGTCGGGCCGCGCCAGCCGCGAACCTGCGCCAGGCCGGTCAGCCCCGGCTTCACCCGGTGCCGCGCGGCATAGCGCTCCGCCACCTCCTCGAACGGCCGGCCGGCGGCGCGGGTGCCCGGCGCATGCGGCCGCGGGCCGACGAAGCTCATCTCGCCCCACAGCACGTTCAGCAGCTGGGGCAGCTCGTCCAGGCTGGTCCGGCGCAGGATGGCGCCGACAGGTGTCACGCGCGGGTCGCCTTCCGAGACCTGGACGCGGGCCTCGTGGTCGGTCTGGTCGGTGTACATGGTGCGGAACTTCAGCACGTAGAAGTCGCGGTTGTTGAAGCCGGTGCGGCGCTGGCGGAACAGCACCGGGCCCGGGCTGTCCAGCCGCACCGCCAGCGCGATCAGCAGCATCGGCACCGCCGCCACCGCCAGCGCACCGACCGCCAGCAGGATGTCCTCCGCCCGCTTCGCCAGGCCCCGCCAGCCGTCCAGCGGGCGATGCAGCAGCTTCAGGTAGGGGCTGGCGTGGCGGACCCGGTAGCTGCACAGGTCCGGTGCCAGGCAGACCTCCACCGGGTAGTCGGCCAGCCGATGCACCAGCGCGCTGACCCGCGCCTCCGCCGCCCAGGGCAGCGCCAGGATCACCTGGTCCACCTCGCCGCGGCGGATCAATGCCTGCAGCACCTCGAAGGGGCCCAGGTGCGGCAGCCCGCTCTCGGCATGCGGGGCGTCGGGCAGCCGCCGACGGTCGTCCACCACGCCGAGCAGGCGCACCGGCCCGGGCTGGCGGCTGTTCGCCATCGCCGCCAGGCGCGCGGCCTGCGGCCCCTCGCCCACCACCACCGCCCGCAGCGCCGTGCGCGGCGCCTCGGCCCGCACCAGGCGGGCGCTGGCGACGCGCCCGGCCAGCAGCAGCGGCAGCGCGAAACCGAGCCACAGCCCCGCGGCGGACAGCGGCAGCGCGCCGGGTGCGCCAACCAGCCGAGCCGCCAGCGCCAACCCCAGGATGCTGCCCGCCAGCCCGCCGGCGCTGGCCAGCAGCGGCCGTCGCCCACCGAACAGCGCGGCGTGCCGGTAGCCGCCGGCCACGGCCAGCACCAGCAGTGCCAACCCGATGCCGAACAGCAGCACGCCGCCGGTCGGCACCTCGCCCTGGCCGACAAGGTCGCGCGCCAGCAGGCCGGGAACGCCGATGGACAGCGCGTCCAGCGCGAACTGCCCGCTGGCCAGCAACGGCCGTGGGATGGGCTGCGAGCGGTTGCCGGCGACGCGGCCGCGGCCCGCCGCCGCGGCATCGGCATAGCGCGGCCAGGTTTCGGCCAGCGCCGCCAGCAGCTTGCCCTGGCCCTGGCCGGGCTCGGGCGGGATCACGCCATGCATGGGCAAGGCTCCGTCACGGCCGGCCGGCACTGCGGCAGGCCCGGCTTCAGGCAAGGCGCGGCATGAGGCGTACGACGGCGCATCGGTACCCCGCTTGGGTCAGTTGACAGAGGAGGCAGCCTTGGGCGCGGCGCCGAACACGAAGCGCCGGGACAGCAGGAAGTTGCCGGTCATGCCCGCCAGCGAACCCGCGGCAACCCCGAGCACGGGGTAGCGGGCCACCAGCGGTACGCCGGAGATCAAGGCAGCATAGGCGCCGTAGTTGCAGGCGAACCCGATCAGGTTCAACGCCAGGAACAGCGCCCATTGCCGCACCGGCGTCTGGCTCTTCGGCTGGTGCCGGAATGTCCAGGCGCGGTTCAACGCGAAGGTGCAACTGGCGGCGACGACATAGGACACCACCCGGCCGCCATAGGGGCCGAGGCCAAGCGCCAGCATGGCCAGCAGCACGGCGGAATCGACCACGAAACCGACGCCGCCGACCACGCCGAAGCGGAACATCTCCAGCAGCAGCCGCGCCCGGCCAGCGCCGACCCGGCGTTCCAGCAGCACACCGATCGGGTTCGTTGTCAGAGGGAGTGTCATAACCATTGCTTCCTGTACGCGCCGCATGTGCAGCGCACAAACCACGCGGCGGTGACATGCGGACCGGCCTTCGACGCGTCCGGCGGAGGCTGGCAGGCAGCCTCAACCAGCAGGGGAAATGCATTGCCGGATATACCCGCATATCGGGCAGCGGGCCGCAACGGTTGCGGCGCCGGCGCCTGCAGGGCGAGGATTGAGCTGGGCTTCGCGCTGCGCTGGCGAAGCTGAGCCCTTGCTGCCGCGACCATGCCCGCGCGGTGGTTGAACTTGTCGCGCGCGGGGTCGCCAGCGCCCGGTCGATCCACGGGCAGGTGCGGCCTGGCGGACACACCTGCCCACGCTGGCCTTGCCGCCGAAGCGGCTTGCTGGCCAGAACCGATTCAATCACATAATGGCCACACAAGCGGGAACACCCGCGGCCAGGGCGGCGCACCACGGTTTCACTCCAGGAGATCACCGAATGCAAAGACGCGACCTGTTCAAGGCCGGCATTGCCGCCCCAGCCATGCTGAGCGCCCCGGCCGTGGCCCAGGCGCCCCGCCTGCTGAAGTTCATCCCGCAGTCGGACGTGGCGGTCATCGACCCCATCGTCACCACCGCCTACGTCACCCGGCACCACGCCTTCCTGATCTACGACACGCTGTACGGCCTGGACGCGCAGTTCAAGCCGCAGCCGCAGATGGCCGAGGGCCATGTGGTGGAGGATGGCGGCAAGCGCGTCACCATCACGCTGCGGCCGGGGCTGAAATTCCACGACGGCTCTCCGGTGGCGGCGAAGGACGCGGTGGCCAGCATCAAGCGCTGGTGGGCCAAGGATGCCATGGGCCAGGCCCTGGCGCTGGCGACCGACGAGCTGAAGGCGGATGACGACCGCCGCTTCACCTTCCGGCTGAAGAAGCCCTTTGCCTTGTTGTTCGACGCGCTGGCCAAGCCCGGCAGCCCGGTCTGCTTCATCATGCCGGAGCCGATCGCCAACCAGGACCCCAACGTCCCGTTCAAGGACATCATGGGCTCCGGCCCCTATCGCTACAAAGCCGATGAGCGCGTGGCCGGCAGCCTGGTGGTGTATGAGCGCAACGCCGCCTACGTGCCCCGCCAGGGCGGCACCGCCGAATGGACCGCTGGCCCGAAGGTGACGCATTTCGACCGCGTCGAATGGCATGTGATCCCGGATGCCTCCACCGCCGCGAACGCCCTTGGCAATGGCGAGGTGGACTGGTGGGAACAGCCGACCGCCGACCTGATGCCGCTGCTGAAGCGCAACCGCAACGTCAAGACCGAGCTGTATGACCCGACCGGCCTGCTCGGCCTGTGCCGCTTCAACCACCTGCACCCGCCGTTCGACAACCCGGCGATCCGCCGCGCGCTGCTGGGCGCCTGCAACCAGTCGGACTTCATGACCGCGGTGATCGGCACCGATCCGGCGATGTGGAAGGACCATGTCGGCTTCTTCCCGCCGGGCACGCCGTTCGCCTCCGATGCCGGGATCGAGCCGCTGGTTGGCCCGCGCGACTACGACAAGGTCAAGCGCGACCTGGCCGCCGCCGGCTACAAGGGCGAGAAGGTGGTGCTGATGGGCGCGACCGACTTCCCCACGCTGAACGCGCTGGCGCAGGTGTGCCTGGACATGCTGCAGAAGGCCGGCATGAACGTGGACTATGTCGCCACCGATTGGGGCAGCATCGTCACGCGCCGCGCCAACAAGAACCCGCCGGACCAGGGCGGCTGGAACATCTTCCTCACCTTCTTCACCGGGTTGGACTTCTTCTCGCCGGCCGGGCACCTCGGCCTGCGCGGCAACGGCCAGGCGGCCTGGCCGGGCTGGCCGACCATGCCGAAGGTGGAGGAGCTGCGCTCGACCTGGTTCGACGCGCCGAACCTGGCGGAACAGCAGCGCATCGCCCGGGAGATCCAGGTGGAGGCGTTCCAGCAGGTGCCCTACATCCCGGTCGGCGCCTATTTTCAGCCCTGGGCCTACCGCAGCAACATCAGTGGCGTGCTGGCCGGCATGCCGCTGTTCTGGAACGTGCGCAAGGGCTAGCCCCGCCCGATCCGCGCCGGGTTGGGGGCGCCGCTTGCGGCCCCCACCCCGGTTGCGCTTCACTCCCCCGCGATGGCGCCCCGAGGCGCCAAACCCGGGAGACGAGCATGCTTCGACGCAACCTCATGCAAGGCGCCGCCGCGCTGGGCGCCGCCAGCGCGCTGCCGCGCTTCGCCATCGCCCAGCCGGCGAGTGCGCGCGTGCTGCGCTTCATCCCGCAATCCGATATCGGCGTGCTGGACCCCATCTTCACCACCGCCTACGTCACCCGCAACCACGGCCTGATGGTGTGGGACACGCTGTACGGCGTGGACAACCAGTTCCGCGCCCAGCCGCAGATGGTCGCCGGCCACAAGGTGGAGGATGACGGCAAGCGCTGGACCCTGACGCTGCGCGACGGCCTGAAGTGGCACGACGGCACGCCGGTGCTGGCGCGCGACTGCGTCGCCAGCATCAAGCGCTGGCAGAAGCGCGACCCGATGGGCCAGGAACTGGCCAGCCGGACCGACGAGCTGACCGCGCCGGACGACAAGACCATCGTGTTCCGCCTGAACAAGCCGTTCAACCTGCTGCCGGACGCGCTGGGCAAGCTGGGCTCGCCCTGCCCGTTCATGATGCCCGAGCGCATCGCCAATACCGACGCCTTCGCCCAGATCAGCGATTACGTCGGCAGCGGCCCGTTCAAGTTCAACAACACCGAGAGCGTGCGCGGCAGCCGCTTCATCTACGACCGCTTCGAGGGCTATGTGCCGCGCGAGGGCACCACCTCCTGGACCGCGGGGCCGAAGATCGTCAACTTCGACCGCGCGGAATGGCGGGTGACGCCGGATGGCGCGACTGCCGCCGCCGCGCTGCAGGCCAACGAGGCCGACTGGTGGGAGAACCCGCCGAACGACCTGCTGCCGCCGCTGAAGCGCGACCGCAACATCGCGGTGGAAGCCGACCCGGTCGGCCTGCTCGGCTTCGGCCGCTTCAACCACCTGCAGGCGCCGTTCAACAACCCGAAGCTGCGCCACGCGCTGATGGGCGCCATCACCCAGGCCGACTTCATGACCGCGGCCTTCGGCACCGAGGCCGGTGCCTGGGCCGACAAGATCGGCTTCTTCGCGCCGCACACGCCCTTCGCCAGCGACGCCGGCATGGCGGCGCTGACGACGCCGCGCGACCTGGAGAAGGTCAAGCGCGAGGTCGCCGCCAGCGGCTACAAGGGCGAGAAGGTGGTGCTGCTGGGCGCCACCGACTTCCCCATCATCAATGCGCTCTGCCTGGTGGCGGACGACGTGTTCAAGAAGGTGGGGCTGAACGTGGAATACGTGGCCAGCGACTGGGGCACGGTGGTGCAGCGGCGCACCAGCAAGGAGCCGACCGAGAAGGGCGGCTGGAGCATCTTCTTCACCTACTGGTCGGGCCTGGACGTGCTGAACCCGGCGGTCAACAACACGGTGCGCGGCAATGGCGACGCCGGCTGGATCGGCTGGGCCAACTCGCCGGCGCTGGAAGCGCAGCGCAGCGCCTGGTTCGACGCGCCGGACCTGGCCGCGCAGCAGGCCATCGCGCGGCGGCAGCAGGAGATCGCCTTCGACGAGGCGCCGACCTTGCCGCTGGGCCAGGGCATTCCGAACACCGCGTTCCGCCGCGCGCTGACCGGCATGCAGTACGGCCCGGCGATCATGCAGTGGGGCGTCAAGCGCGGCTGACGCCCAAGCCGTAGGCAAAGCGCGGCTGGCGGGGCCCCGCCAGCGGCGTTTGCCTGTTGCGGCACGGCGAAGTTTCGCGGTTCACTCCCCGGCACCACCCTGCCGGGGAGACCAGCCGATGCGCCGTCGTGACCTGTTCGCTGCCGGAGCCGCGGCCGCCTTGCCCAGCTTCGCCGTGGCGCAGCCTGCCCGCGTGCTGAAATTCGTGCCGCAGGCCAACCTCACCAGCCTCGACCCGATCTGGACCACGGCCAACGTCACCCGGAACCACGCCTACCTGGTGTACGACACGCTGTACGGCATGGACGCCAACTTCCAGCCGCAGCCGCAGATGGCCGCCGGGCACGTGTACGAGGACGGCAACAGGACCTGCACCATCACCCTGCGCGAGGGGCTGAAGTTCCACGACGGCGAGCGCGTGACCTCCCGCGATGTCGTCGCCAGCCTGCATCGCTGGATGCGCCGCAACCCGCTGGGCCAGCAGCTGATCAAGGTGCTGGATGCGCTGGAGTCGGTGGACGACAAGCGGCTGCGCTTCAAGCTGAAGCGGCCCTTCCCGCGGTTGATCCCGGCGCTGGCCAATCCGTCCAACCCCTCCACCTACATCATGCCGGAACGCATCGCCCGGACCGATGCCTTCCAGCAGATCCGCGAGACGGTGGGCAGCGGTCCGTTCCGCTTCAAGGACAGCGAATACAACAGCGGCAGCCTGGTGGTGTATGAGCGCAACGCCGACTACGTGCCCAACCCGAACGGCACGCCCAGCCTGACCGCCGGGCCGAAGCACGCGCATTTCGACCGCGTCGAATGGCACATCATCCCGGATGCGGCGACCGCTTCCGCCGCGCTGCAGTCCGGCGAGATCGACTGGTATGAACAGCCGCCGCCGGAGCTGCAGGTGCTGCTCAGGCGCGGCCGCACCATCAAGGTGGAACCGATCGACCGGCTGCAGAACCCGGCGGTGCTGCGCTTCAACCACCTGCACGCGCCGTTCAACGACAAGCGGATGCGCCAGGCGCTGCTGCACGCGGTGAACCAGGAGGACTACATGACCGCGATCGTCGGGCCGGACCCGGCGCTGTACAGCACCATGGGCATCTTCACGCCGGGCACGCCGCTGGCGAACGAGGCCGGCATGGCGCCGCTGCGCGGCCCGCGCAGCATTCCGCGCGCGAAGGAGGCGCTGAAGGCCGCCGGCTACGACAACCAGCTGATCCGCCTGATCGGCCCGACCGACATCCTGGCGCCGGCGGCGATGACGCAGGTCTGCGGCGACATGTTCCGCCAGCTCGGCGTCAACCTGGACTTCGTCCTGACCGACTGGGGCAGCGTGGTGCAGCGCCGCGCCAGCAAGGAACCGCTGGACAAGGGCGGCTGGAGCGTCTTCCTGACCGCCTTCGCCAGCTTCGAATTCGCCGACCCCGCGACCAACTTCCCGCTGCGCGGCAATGGCGCCGATGCCTGGTTCGGCTGGCCCACGATGCCGAAGCTGGAGGAACTGCGCGACGCCTGGTTCGACGCACCCGAGGGCGAGGCGCAGACCCGCCTGGCGGCCGAGATCCAGTCGACGGCGCTGGACGAGCTGCCATTCATCCCGGTCGGCTCCTACACCTCCATGACCGCCTATCGCGGCAACCTCTCGGGCCGCGTGCCGGGCTTCGCGCTGTTCTGGAACCTGCAGCGCGCATGAGCCTGCACCGACG
>CAIMOR010000028.1 GCA_903843125.1 uncultured Rhodospirillales bacterium | reverse complement strand
CCGACCACGGCGCCGTTGCCGCTGTTGACCGAGGCTGCCGGTGAAGGGCATCGTGCCGCTTCACCGTGGCGAACGAATCAATGTCGGATGCCTCCGAGAACCTGACGCCCGCCGCGCCGGTGGCTGCGGTGCCTCCGCCGGCGCCGAAGCCCGGCTTCTGGGCGCGGGCGGCCAACTGGTCGATGATCCTGCTCAGCGTCGTCACCTTCATCAGCGCCGCCGCGTCGCTCTACAACCGCATTTTCCCGGCGCCGCCGGAGGCGAGTTGCGACGCCAGCAACGTGACCGACACGGTCAGTTCCCTGATCAAGCAGCGCACCGGCAAGGACGTCGCCGCGGTCAGCAACGTGGAGACCATCTCCAAGGCGACCGACCGGGCGGTTTGCCGCCTGGCGGTGCGGCTGAACGACGAAACCCGGGGCACCGTGGACTATGGCGTCACGCTGGAAGGCACCCAGTTGATGGTGCGGATCAACCGCGCCCGCTGACCTGGCGCTCGGCGGCGGCGCGGCGGGAAAGCCACAGTGTTTACGCAACGGTTAGAATATTGTACACGCGGCGCTTCACGCCTTGCGTGAGACGCCGCCCTGTCGCAATTTCAGCGCATGGCCACCTTCACACGCAAGGTTCCCGAAGGCGATGATCGCGAACGGCAGGTTTGTGTCGATTGCGGTCATGTCGCCTATGAAAATCCCAAGGTCGTCGTCGGCAGCGTGGTGACGGCCGAGGACGGGCGCATCCTGCTGTGCCGCCGCGCCATCCAGCCGCGGCTGGGCTTCTGGACGCTGCCGGCCGGCTACCTGGAGATGCACGAGACCGTGGCCGAGGGCGCCCAGCGCGAGGCCTGGGAGGAAGCCCAGGCCAGGATAGAGCTGGATGGCGTGCTGGCGGTGTATTCGATCGCGCGGCTTGGCCAGGTGCAGGTGATCTTCCGTGGCCGGCTGGCTGAACCGGGCTTTGCGGCCGGGCCGGAAAGCCTGGAAGTGCGGCTGTTCGGCTGGGACGAGATTCCGTGGGACAGCATCGCTTTCCCGTCCGTGGTCTGGGCGCTGAACGACTGGCGCGCCGCGGGCGCCCTGCCCGGCCCGGCGCGGCAGAACCCGGCAAGCGATGTGCGCGGCATGCACCCTCTGCCGGCCGAGGGGGCGCTGTGATCCGCCATGCATTGACCTTGGCGCTGCTGCTGGGCGCGCCCGCCGGCGTGCTGGCCCAGCCGACGCCGCCGACCCTCACCGCCCCGGCCGCCACCAGCGCGCCGACGCCGGCACCGGCCCGGCCGCAACTGGTGCGACGGAGCCGGCGGATCGAGGAGTTGCCGCGCGGCACGCCGCTGCCGCTGCTGGGCAGCGCGCAGGCCGCGACGCTGGCGCCGCGCCCGATTGGGGAACTGGCGCCGGTGCCGAACCGCGACATCGAGGCCCCGGTGAACCGGCGCGTCTCCATGGAGGCGCGGCTGATGCCGGAGGTGTTCCGCCGGCAGATGCCCGGCCGCGGCATGACCGCCGAGGGGGTTTCCAGCCAGCGCGAGGAGCGCGTCTATGCGCCGGCGCCGGGCGCGCGGCTGACGGTGCCGTTCTTCACCAGGTAGGTTACCGGGCGGGCTTGGGTGGTCGGTGGGGCGGCGCGACGTTGCCGCCTGCGGCGTCAACGCGACGGCGCGACGTTGCCGCCTGCGGCGTCAACGCGCGGGGATGCGGAGGACCCAGCCGGTCGGGGGTTCGCCGGGGGGCAGCGCGGGGGCGTTGGCCGCCATCAGACGCGGCACCTCGGTGGCGTCGCCGTAGTGGCGGCGGGCCAGTTCCGCCAGGCTCTCGCCGGCGCGTACCGGGTGGAACAGGCTGCCGGCGGGGCCGAAGCGGCTGCCGGGTTCGGGCGGCAGCGCATCCATCGCCACATGCGCGGCCTGGAGGTCTGCGGCGCCGGCGGGCAACCGGGCGAAGCCGGCCAGCGACTCCAGCAAGCCGGGGGCCTTCGCGGCCGCCAGCCGGTCCTCCACCGCCGCGACGCCGTTGAGGTTGCCGAGCGCCAGGATGATCCGCTCGCGCAGCGCGGCGTCGGGCACCTCGCCGGCCAGTTCCAGGCGGTCGGCGTGCTGGTCCAGGCGCAGGGCGGCGTGGCCGAGGTGCAGGCGGTCCAGTTCGGCCAGGGCGGTGGTCGGGCTCAGCCCGCCGGGCAAGTGGGTGCCGGCGGCGGGGTCGAAGTGATAGGTGGTCATCGCAGGCTCCTGCTGTCGCAGCCGGAACGTGTGGCAGCCCGAGCGGTTGCGCCCCGCCGTGCGGAAGGCCGGTTGCGGCGGCGGCGCGCAGCCCCCACCCTTGGCGGATGGACATCCCCCTGCTGGTGCAACCCGACCCCACCGACCCGCGGCTGACCCGGCGCGTCACCGGCATCGACCACACCGGCGCGACGGTGGCCGCCAGCGTGACGGTGGAGCGGCCGCTGACCCTGTACCTGAACGGGCAGGAGATCGTGACCATGATGACGATCCTCGACCGGCCGGAGGAGCTGGCGCTGGGCTACCTGCTGAACCAGGGCATGCTGCGGCCGGGCGATGACGTGACCGGGGTGGAATACGACGACGACCTGGGCGTGGTGGTGGTGCGGACCGCGACGCGGACGGATTTCGAGGCGAAGCTGCGCCGGAAGACGCTGACCAGCGGCTGCGCCCAGGGCACCGCCTTCGGCGACCTGCTGGAGGGCTTTGCGGGCGTGCACCTGCCGCCGGCGGAACTGCGGACAAGCTGGCTGTACCGGCTGCTGCACCGGATCAACCAGTTGCCGACGCTGTACCTGGAAGCCGGCGCGATCCATGGCTGCGCGCTGTGCCGGCAGGACCAGCCACTGGTCTACATGGAGGATGTCGGCCGGCACAACGCGGTGGACAAGATTGCCGGCTGGATGTTCCGCGAGGCCTGCGACCCCGGGGACAAGATCTTCTACACCACCGGGCGGCTGACCTCCGAGATGGTGATCAAGACCGTGCGGATGGGCATTCCCATCCTGGTCTCCCGCAGCGGCTTCACCGCCTGGGGCGTGGAGCTGGCGCAGCAGGCCGGGCTGACCGTGGTGGGGCGCTGCAAGGGCAAGCGCTTCCTGGCGCTGGCGGGGGCGGAGCGGATCGTGTTCGACGCCGACCTGCACTATGTCGAGGAGGAGAGCGCGAAGCACTGGCGCAAGAACTCCCGCGAGGCCGAGGGCGCATGACCGCGAGCTTCGGCGTGGTGCTGGCGGGCGGGCTGGCGCGGCGGATGGGCGGTGGCGACAAGCCGCTGCGGCTGCTGGCCGGCCGGCCCCTGCTGGCGCATGTGCTGGAGCGCCTGGCACCGCAGGTGGCCGGGGTGGTGCTGAATGCCAATGGCGACCCGGCGCGCTTCGCCGCCTGGGGGCTGCCGGTGGTGGCGGACAGCATACCAGACTACGCCGGGCCGCTGGCCGGGGTGCTGGCGGCGCTGGACTGGTTGGCGGCCGAGCGGCCGGGGGTGGCGTGGCTGGTCTCCGCCGCCGGCGACTGCCCGCTGCTGCCGCTGGACCTGGTGGCGCGGCTGCACCAGGCGCGGCAGGCGGCAGGCACGCCGTTGGCGACGGTGGCGAGCGACGGGCAGACGCATCCGCCGGTGGGGCTGTGGCCGGTGGCGCTGCGCGAGGATCTGCGCGCGGCCCTGCTGGCCGGGGAGCGCCGGATCGACCGCTGGACCGCCCGGCATGGCTGCGCCACGGCGGAATGGCCGGCGCAGCCCTGCGACCCGTTCTTCAACGCCAATGCGCCGGCAGACCTGGCGGCGGCGGAGGAAATCCTTGCACGCGGTGGGGCCGGGCCGCATATGGCAAGGCTACCGCTTCCTGGAGAGAACGCCCCATGAAGGCCGTCGTCACCGGCATCGTTGCCGCCATCGTCATCGCCTTCATTGCCGCGCAGGTGCTGGACCTGGAGGTCCAGCAGGATGCCGAGCATCGCTACAGCACGGTGGGCGTGCGGCTGTAGGCCGCGGCACAGGTCGGCCGCGGTCAGACCGGGCCGGCGTTGCGCCGGACCATGGCGCTGTAGATCGCCAGGATGATGACGGCGCCGACCACGGCGCCGAGGAAGCCGGCGCCCTCGCCGGCCTGGTACCAGCCGATGGCCTGGCCGAGATAGGTCGCGACGACGGCGCCGACGATGCCGAGCAGCGTGGTGACGATGAAGCCGCCGGGGTCGCGCCCGGGGTGCAGGAACTTGGCAACCAGCCCCGCCAGGAAGCCGATGATGATGGTGCCGATCAAGCCCATGGGTGTTTCCTCACCTGATGCGCAGCGATAAGCGCGACCGGGCCGGCGGGTTCCGTTGCCGCGCAACAGCCGGGCGCCTGCCGCGTTGCCCCTGCCACATGCGGCAGGGAGCAGCAGGGATGAGCGACAACAGGGGCGGCCTGGCGGGCGGGCTTTCCGGGGGGTTGAAGATGGCGGCGGTAGCGCTGCTGCTGCACCAGCTGATGAAGCACGCGCAGGCGGAGCAACCGGCCCGGCAACCGGCGGACGCAGCGCCGGGCGGCGGCGCTGCCAATGCCGGCCAAGGCGGCGGCGCCGGCGGCGGGTTGGGCGGCATTCTCGGCGGGCTGCTCGGTGGTGCCGGCGGCGGAGGGCTGTTCGGCAGTGGCGGCAGCGGACTGGGCGGGCTGCTCAGCGGGTTGGGCGGGCTGCTGGCCGGGGCGCGGCAGCACGGGTTGAGCCAGCAGGTGGACAGTTGGGTCGGGCACGGGCCGAACCAGGCGGCCTCGGCGCAGCAGCTGGAGCCGATGTTCGACCCCGGTACGGTGGATGCCGCGGCCAGGCACGCCGGCACGGACCGCGGCACGCTGCTGAACGCGGTGGCACAGGTGATGCCGGGGCTGGTGGACCGGATGACGCCTGCCGGGCGGTTGCCGCAGCCGGGCGATGCGGTGGACCCCGGCCTGGCCGGCGACCTGCGCGGCATGCTCGGCGGCGCCGGGCCGGAACGCGGGGCGCCACGGGTGGCGGCCCTGAGCGGCAAGCTCACCCCCGCCTCGGAAACGGTTCAAAAACTAATCGATGAACGCCGCGCCGGTTACGCCAAGGCGCCGGGGG
>CAIMOR010000027.1 GCA_903843125.1 uncultured Rhodospirillales bacterium | reverse complement strand
TCACTGATGCATCCGGTCGAGGCGGCGGAAGCCGCGCTGGCGCGCATCGAGGCCTGGGCCGACCCCGCCCTCTTCATCACCCGCGTCCCGCCCGGGGAGGTCCTCGCCCGCGCCGCCGCGCTGGCCGCGGAAGGCGCGCAGGGTCGCCCGCTCTTCGGCCTGCCCTTCGTGGTCAAGGACAACATCGACGTCGCCGGCCTGCCGACCACGGCGGCCTGCCCCGCCTTCGCCTATACGCCCAGCGAATCCGCCCCCGCCGTGCAGCGCCTGCTGGCGGCCGGCGGCATCCTGCTCGGCAAGGTCAACCTGGACCAATTCGCCACCGGCCTGGTCGGCGTGCGCAGCCCCTATGGCATTCCGCGCAACGTGGTTGACCCGGCGCTGATCCCCGGCGGCTCCTCCTCCGGCAGCGCCACCGCCGTCGCCGCCGGCATCGCCGCCTTCTCGCTCGGCACGGATACCGCCGGCTCCGGCCGCATCCCCGCCGCCGCCAACAACATCGTCGGCCTGAAGCCCAGCCTCGGCCTGGTGCCGACCAAGGGCGTGGTCCCCGCCTGCCGCAGCCTGGACTGCGTCTCCATCTTCGCCCGCAGCATCGCCGAGGCCAGCGCGGTGCTGAACGTCATCGCCGGCGTCGAGCCGACCGACCGCTACAGCCGCGCCGCGCCGCCCACCTGGCGCGCCACCCCGGCGCCGCAGCCGCACTGGCGCCTGGCCGCGCCGCTGCCGCACCAGCTCATCTTCGACACGCCGGACGACCAGGCCCTCTACGAAGCCATGCTGACCCGCGCCGGCACCGTCCAGCGCGTCGACATCGCGCCCCTGCTCGCCATCGCCCAGCGCCTGTATGATGGCGCCTGGGTCGCCGAACGAACCGCCGCACTGCGCGGCATCCTCGAATCCGCACCCAACGAGGTCCACCCCGTCACCCGCGGCATCCTCAACGCCGGCTTCGGCAAGCAGACGGTGGATGCCTGGGACGACCTGCACGCCGCCGCCGAAGCGCGCCTCTACGCCCGCGCCATCTTCGCGGGGGCCGACGCGCTCCTGCTGCCCACCGCGCCGGGCATCCCGACGCTGGCGAGGCTGGAAGCCGAGCCCGTCGCGGCCAATTCGCGCCTGGGCACCTACACCAACTTCGTCAACATCTGCGACCTGGCCGCGCTGGCCGTCCCCGCCGGCTTCCGGGCGGATGGCGTGCCCGCCGGCCTCACCCTGGTCGGCCCCGCCTTCTCCGAGGCCCGCCTCGCCGGCCTCGGCGCCGCCCTCACCGGCGAGCCCTGCACCCCGCCCACCCTGGCCGCCGACGAACTGCCGCTCTTCGCCATCGGCGCCCACATGGCCGGCCTGCCCCTGAACCCGCAGATGCTCCGCCACGGCGGCCGCTTCATCGCGGAAGCCGCGACAGCGCCGCTCTACCGCATGTACGACCTCGGCCCCCGCCCCGGCCTGGTGCGCGTGCCCGCGGGCGGCATGTCGCTCGCCGGCGAAGTCTGGGCGCTGCCCGCCGCCAGCATCGGGCCGTTCCTCGCGGAAATCCCGCCCCCGCTCGGCTTCGGCCGCGTCACGCTGGCCGATGGCAGCACCCCGCTCGGCTTCCTCTGCGAGGCCATCGGCGTCGCGGGCGCCGCCGACATCGCCCCCAGCACCGGCTGGCGGCAACACCTGACCCGCCGAGAGAGCACGTGATGGAAGTAGACATCCCCGAAGTGGTCGCCGAGATGCAGGCCATGTTCGCCGACTACGAACGCGCGCTGACCACCAACGACGTGGACCGCCTGCAGACCCTGTTCCGGCGAGACCCCCGCACGCTGCGCTACGGCCCGGCCGAGAACCTCTACGGCTGGGACCAGATCGGCGCCTTCCGCGCCGCGCGCCCCGCCGCCGGCCTGCAGCGCACGCTGGAAAACACCGTCATCACCACCTATGGCCGGGACCACGCCACCGCCAACACGGAGTTCCTCCGCAACGGCAAGCGCGGCCGCCAGAGCCAGACCTGGGTGCGCTTCCCGGGGGAGGGCTGGCGCATCGTCGCCGCCCATGTCTCGATGATGCAGGAATAGCGCGCCCGCCAGAGAGGGCTGCGCTCGCATCGGCTCACGCAGCGCTCTCTGGCGCCATGTTTGATCGAGCGAATTACTGCGACGGATGCTCACATCCGGACGCAGTTTGCTCTCGCGCGCTACGCCTTCTCCACGTTCCAGTAGAACAGCGCCGGCCCGGGGATCACCCCCTTCAGGCTCTTCCGGTACGCGATCAGGCTGCGGTACTGCCCCAGCGGCGCCAGCGTCACCGCCTCGATGTGCAGCCGCTCGATCCGCTTCAGCACCTCCTGGCGCTTCGTGGGATCGGTCTCGTAGGTCCAGGCCTCCATCAGCGGCGCCATCCGCGCGTCGCAGGCCCAGCCGAACCAGGCGTCGGCGCAGGTGCGGGCAAAGGTGTTCAGCAGCGGGTTGCCGATGCCGGTGATCGTCGCATTGGTGATGAAGGCGTTCCAGCCGCCCTGGCTCGGCGGCGCCTTGCTGGCGCGCCGCTGCACCAGCGCCGACCAGTCCATCACCTGCAGGTCGACATTGATGCCCATCTTCTTCATCGCATCGGCCAGCACCAGCGCCGGCGGATGCAGCGACGAATTGTCGGCCGGGTCCATCACCACCACCGGCCGGCCGTCATACCCGGCTTCCCGCAGCAGCACCGCCGCCCGCGCGGGGTCGTAGGCCGGCCAGCCCATCTCCTGGAACTGCGGCCCCTCGTCGCCGTAGCAGCCGAACATCGCCGCGCATTCCCGCCACGGCGTCTTGGTGCCGACCACCGCCTGCATGAAGTCCGGCTGATGAATACCGTGCAGCAGCGCCTGGCGCGCCTTGATGTTGTCGAACGGCGCCACCGTCTGGTTCAGCGCGATGAACAACTGGTAGCCCAGCGGGTCGTTCGCCACCACGGAGACATCCGCGTTCCGCGCCATTGCCTCCACCAGGTCCGGAGACGGGCTTTCCAGGATGTCGAACTCCCCGGTCAGCAGCCCGCTCATCTGCGTCGCGGCGTCGGGCGTGTACAGCGACTCCACCCGGTCCACCTTCACCACCTTGCCGCCGGCGGCCTGGCTCGGCGGCTCCGCGCGCGGGACGTAGCGATCGAAGCGGTCGTACACCACCTTCACCCCGGGCACCCATTCCTCCTTGCGGAACACGAAGGGGCCGGAGCCGATCACCTCGGTGATCGAGGTATTCGCATCCGTCCGCGCCAGCCGCTCCGGCATCATGAAGGGCACCGCGCTGTCGATCTTGCCCAGCGCATCCAGCACGAAGCCGACCGGCCGGCTCAGCTTCAGCCGGAACGTCCGCGCATCCACCACCTCCAGCCCGGCGGTCACCGCCGCCAGCGCCCGGCCCATGCCGTCCTTCTGGCCCCAGCGGCGGATGCTGGCGACGCAATCGGCCGGCGTCACCGGCGCGCCGTCGTGCCACAGCAGCCCGGCCCGCAGCGTGAACGTCCAGCTCAGCCCATCCGCGGCCACCTGCCAGGCCTCCACCATCTGCGGCTGCGGCCGGTTCTGCGCATCCAGCGCGAACAGCGTGTCCCACACCAGGTAGGCGTGGTTCCGCGTCAGGTAGGTGGTGGTCCAGATCGGGTCGAAGGCGCGCAGGTCGCCGATCGGCACGCTGCGGATCACCTTGCGCCCGGCCTGCGCATGCGCCTGCTGCGAGAGCAGGGCAGGGGCGCCCAGCAGCGCCTGGAACAGCGGCCGACGGCGGAAGTTCATGGCAGTCTCTCCTGTATCGCGCTCATGCCTGCAATAACGGTGCCCAGCAATAACGGTGCCTCGCGGGCCGCAGCCCTCAGACCGGCACGAACCCGGCCGGCTTCTCCAGATCCGGCCGCGCGGCGAACAGCCTGCCCCAGGCCCGCACGCCGATCCGCTGCGCCTCGGCCAGAATGGCCGCCTCGTCCATGGTCAGGATGCGCCCGTCGCGCATCACCCAGTCGCCCGCCACCATCACATCGGTCACGTCGCTCGGCTGGCCCTGGTGCAGCCAGGTGGAAACCGGCCGCAGCATCGGCACCATGTGCGCCCGGTCCGCCCGCACCATGATCAGGTCCGCCCGGTTGCCCACCGCCAGCCAGCCGCCATCGGCCACGCCCATCGCCGCATAGCCGCCGCGCGTCGCCCAGCCGAAGGCCTCCTCCGGCCGCGGCTCGCGCCCGTCCTCGCGCCGCACCCGCTCCATGAACAGCCCGGTGCGCATCACCTCCACCATGTCCTCGGCCATGTTGTCGCTGCCCATGCCGATGTTGCAGCCCTCCGCCTTCAGCACGCTCACCCGCGGCGAAAGCCCCCGCCGCGCCGCAATGGCGGAGTTGAACGACACGTTCACCCGCGCCTTACCCAGCAGCTTCTCCTCGGAATGCTGCATGCAGCGGCAATGCGCGCACACCAGCCGCCCGTGCAGGAACCCGATGCTGTCGAGGAACGCGGTCGGCAGCATGCCCCGATGCGCCTGCACCGCCGCCACCTCGCCCCAGATCTGGTTCAGGTGGATGGTGCAGATGGTGTCCAGCTTCTCCTGCATCGCCCTTACCTGCACCAGCAGTTCCGGGCTGCACATGTCCGGCGCCCAGGCCGAAACCCCCACCGTGATCCGCCCGCCCGCCTTGCCGTGCCACGCGCCGTGCAGCCGCTCGATCCGCTCCAGCCCGGCCTCGCCCGTCGCCTGGTTGCGCACGAAGGGGGAGGGGTCGCCGATGCCGCCGCCCTCGCGGTCCCAGGTCCGCTCCGCCATGCACACCCGCAGGCCGGAAGCGGCAATCTGCGGCGCCGCCCAGGCATTGTGCGCGGCATCCTCCAGCAGCGCCGTGGTGCCGGAGCGGATCGCCTCCAGCAGCCCCAGCTGCACCATCACGGTATTCTCCTCGGCCGAGACCGGCGGCATCGGCAGCGGCGAAAGCCCGCCCTCGAAGGGCGGCTTGTGCGGCGGCGACAGGTCCTCGTACACGCCGCGCGCCAGCGTCATGTGCAGGTGGGTGTGGATATTGGCGAAGCCCGGCATCACCAGGCGCCCGCGCCCATCCACCAGCGTCGCGTCCGGGTGCGCCGCCCGCAGCGCCGCGCTCGGCCCCATCGCCGCCACCCGGCCGCCCTGCAGCAGGATGCCGGCGTCGAACTGCAGCGTCTCGGCCGCGTCCCCGGTCACGATGGTGGCGCCATGGATCAGCGTGGTCATGCGGCAAACTCCTGGGGCCCGGGGCAGGCCGGGGCTGCGCGGCCGGTGCCGGCCGTGATATCAGGCGCTTGCACCGCCAGCGCCGCCCGCCGCCCTGCCTTGGCCGCCAGTGAAGGCCCCCACGCGGAGGCTGGCAAGCCGCCCACCTCAACCAAGGCGCGCGCAGGCCGCGGGCCCGGCAGGTGTAGATGCCTTAATTACGCCGCAACCCGGTCGCACTTCCGTCGCCGCTGGGGGCGAAGGTCCTCATGCCCCAGGGTATCGGCGGCCATCCTCGGATGGTCCCGGCGCCGGAAGGGCGATGGAGATCAGTCGGTGCCCCATCCTCCGAATGGCGCCGAATTCCAACAGAGGTTCCCCCATGCCCGGCATGGACTCGCTCCATGGCTTCCGTCCTGACACCACCCCCCGCAGCACGCGGGTGGCCAGCAGCTTCGCGGCTGCGCTGATGCAGGACCTGCCGATGCTGCGGATGGCCTCGCCCGAGGCCTGCGCCGCGCTGGATGCCGCCCACGGCATGCACCAGCCCCCGCTGGCCGAGGTGCTGCGCCCGATGGCGAAGCGCACGCTGGACGTGCTGGGCGCCGGCGCCCTGCTGCTCCTGCTCGGCCCCGCCTTCCTGGTGCTGGCCCTGCTGGTCCGCATGGATGGTGGCCGCGCCTTCTACGCCCATCCCCGCATCGGCCGCGGCGGCCGGGTGTTCGGCTGCCTGAAGTTCCGCTCCATGGTCATGGACAGCCAGGCCCGCCTGGAAGCCCTGCTGGCCAGCAGCCCGGAAGCCCGCGCCGAATGGGACGCCACCCGCAAGCTGAAGCACGACCCGCGCATCACCTGGGTCGGCCGCTTCCTGCGCAAGACCAGCCTGGACGAGCTGCCGCAGCTCCTCAACGTGCTGCGCGGCGAAATGAGCCTGGTCGGCCCCCGCCCGGTCACCGCCTCCGAGCTGGAGCAGTACTACGGCGCCGCCGCCGCCCACTACGCCACGGTGCGCCCCGGCATCACCGGCCTGTGGCAGGTGAGTGGCCGCAGCGAGACCAGCTACCGCCAGCGCGTCGAGCTCGACGTGGCCTACGTCTCCAGCCCCAGCCTGCTGGCCGACATTCGCATCCTGCTGCGCACCCCGGTTGCCGTGCTGTCCCGCCGCGGCGCCTGCTGAACCCTTCCCGCTTCAAGCCACGTTGCCGCAAGACCCGCCCCGACACCGGGCGGGTCTTTTGCTAGAAGCACCCGCATGAGCACCGAAGCCACCGCCCCGCGCGACCGCCAGCTGCTTGGCGGCGTGGTCTGGAACCTGCTCGGCCGCGGCCTGCCGCTGGCCGTGGCCCTGGTCCTCACCCCCATCCTGGTGACGCAGCTCGGGGTCGAGCGCTGGGGCCTGTTCACCCTGGCGCTGGCCATGTTCGGCGTCTTCGGCGTGTTCGATTTCGGCGTCGGCCAGGCGCTCACCCGGGCGCTGGCCGAACGCATGGGCCGCGGCGACATGGCCGAGGCCCCGGCGCTGGTCGCCGCCGCCCTGGTCGCACTCACCGGCTTTTCCGCAGTTGCCGCCGCGGCGCTGTTCGGCGGCATCCCGCTGCTGGTGGACCACGTGCTGAACGTGCCCCCCGCCCTGCGGGAGCAGGCCATCTCGGCCATGCGCGTGCTGGTGGCCGCCGCCCCCCTGGTGGTGCTGAACGCCGCGCTCTGGGGCGTGCTGGCCGCCTGGCACAAGTTCCGTGCCGCCAACCTGGTCAGCATCCCCGTCTCCATCTTCTACTACCTCGGCCCCGTGCTGGTGCTGCTGGTGTGGGACAACCTGGCCGGCGTCATGCTCGCCCTGGTCGCCTGCCGGCTGGCCAACACCGTCTCCTACGCCTGGCTGGCCCGCCCGCTGCTGCCCGGCTTCACCCTGCGCCGGGTTCGGCTGCGCCTGGTGGTGCCGCTGCTCAAGCTCGGCGGCTGGATGACCTTCTCCGGCACGCTCTCCCAGGTGCTGCTCTACGCGGACCGCTTCCTGATCGGCGCGCTGCTCTCGCTCGCCGCCGTGGCCTACTACTCCACCCCGCTCGACCTCGTGTTGCGCATGTGGATCCTGCCCGTCGCGGTGGCGCAGACCCTGCTGCCGGCGCTGGCCGCCAGCTTCAGCACGGACCCCGCCCGCGCCGCCGCGGTGCTCCGCCGCGGCGCGCTGATCATCCTGGCTCTGGTCTTCCCCGCCTGCCTGGTCCTCGTCGGTGGCGCGGAACTGCTGCTGCGCCTCTGGCTCGGCGCCGGCTTCGCCGAGGGCGGCGCCGCGGTGCTGCGCATCCTCGGCGTCGGCATCCTGTTCAGCTGCGTCGCCTTCGCGCCCAATGCGCTGATCGACGCCATCGGCCGCCCCGACCTCACCGCCCGGCTCGGCCTGGTGCTGGCCGCGGTATTCCTGCCGCTCTCGGCCGCCGCGCTCTGGCTCGGCTTCGGCATCGAGGGCGCCGCCGCCGTCTGGGCCTGCCGCGCCGCCACCGACTGCGCCGCCAAGCTCTGGCTCGCCGCC